>JAFGOG010000350.1 GCA_016926595.1 Anaerolineae bacterium | reverse complement strand
GGTAGCAATGCTGCTCTCGCCGCCTTGGGGCTGCCAATCCACCACCGCCTGGGAAACCCCGGCGAGCGCGGTCATGGTTCTCTGGCGGGTATCCTGGAGCATCCACAACCGGCGCCCAATCTCTGGATGCAGGCTCGGATCAATATCGACATATAAATTTTCTTTCATTGTGCCCTCCCTGTTCTATCAATGCTGTGCAACGAAGAGATGAGGTCAGTGCCCGCTGACCACGAAGCGGGTCACTTTGTCTCTGCCGACCACCCACAGGCTGCCGTCGTCGGCCAGGGCCATATCCCAGATCGAGCCAACCGGGAACTGTTTCTCAAGGCGGCCTTCGGGCGAGTAAATCGATACGCTGCGGCCGCCGGCCACGTAGACACGCCCAAGGCCGTCCACGACCAGCGCGCTGCCGCCGCCCGTGTCGGTGCGGGCGTCCCACAGGTCGACATATTTGCCCTCGGGGGTGAATTTGTAAACGGCCCCGCCGCTGAGCGCGTAAATGGACCCCTGGCCATCCACGGCGATGAAGTTGTCCAGCGCCAGCCCGCCGGTCTGGTTGGAGATAAAGGAAGGCAGGTCGAGCAGCGGTCGGCCGCCGGCGTCATAGAAGAGCAGACCCTCGCGGTGGCCCTCCAGCGAGGTGATCATGCCCCAGCGGCCTTCGTACCAGGCGGCGGCCAGGCGGCCCTGCGCGTCCACGACCAGGTCGCCGTAGGTGCCGCCCAGTGGGTTGACGATCTCTGACACGATCTCGCCCGTCTGGCCATCCATCCCGGCGATGCCGTTGCCCACCGAGACGAACACGCGGCCCTGGCGGTCGGCAGCCAGCCCGGCGAAGATGGTTTTCTGCTCGCCCAGCCGCCACTGGCGCAGGTACTTGCCGTGCGTGTCAAACGCCTGCACGCGACCGCCCTGGTAATCGGCCACGTAGACGGTGCCCTGCTGGTCGAGATCGATGTAGCGGGCATCTTTGAACATGCCCGGCCCGATGCCTTCTTCGCCAAAGCTGAGGTCGGGGACCATGTACTCGGGCGTGGAGGTGGGCGTGGGCGTGACGGTGAGTGTGGGCGTGCGTGTGGCGGTGGGGCTGGGCGTGGCACTGGCAGCGAACGGCAGCGCCTGGCTGACCCCGGCAATGGCCGCTGCCGAGGCCAGGAGCGGGATCAGGATGCTGCCCAGGACGACCAGCAGGATGCCAAACCCGATCCAGGTGAACAAAACGCGATCCTTTTTCGACAGCGTGGGGGCGGATGGGGCATCTACCCTGGCCTGCAGGATGGTGACGCCGGGGAGGCCTTCCGGTTCTGGCTCGGGCCGCAGTTCATCTGGCACAATCACTGATGTGTTGCAGAACGGGCAGCGGATGGTCGGCGTCTTGATATCCTGAGCGTCCAGCGGCGCGCCGCAGTTTGGGCAGTCAAAGGATTGGATGGGCATAGCACCTTGTCCCCCTTATGGACATTATCAATCTATTTGATACAATAAGACCATTATATCAGGGAACGGGGGAAACGCACACGGCCACCATTCCCTACGATAACCCTCCGATTTCCGTTGTAAAATAATTACAGTCGAATTTTCACAGGAGCAGTAGCATGCCCAACCCGTTAGATCTGGAAATGAGCCTGGAGCGCGGTGATGGCGGTACCTACGAGGTGACGCTGCGCGCCCGGTTAGACGCGGAAAACGAGTGGGAAGAGGGTCCTTTCGTGGTGCAGATCGACCTGGCTGCGCTGCTCGGGCTGGTCGGCAACCCGGAGGGCTATGGGCGGGTCCTGTCGGGCAGCCTGTTCAGCAACAGCGAGCTGCGGGCTGCGTTCGCCGCCGCGAGAGGCCGCGCTGGAACGGACGGCATGCGGCTGCGCATCCGCGCGGCGCGCAACGTTCCCGAACTGCTGAAACTGCAGTGGGAATTGCTCGTCGACCCCGAGGGCGATAGCTTTTTGAGTACCCGCGAAGACGTGGTGCTCTCGCGTTACCTGGCGCGCCGATCGACAGGCGGCACAGCCAGCCTGCCGGGGCGCAAGTCGACGCTGCGCTGGGTGGCGGCTGTTGCCAACCCGGCTGACCTGGAGGATAAGTACAGCCTGGCGACGATTGATGTAGCCGCCGAGCACAGCCGGTTCGGCAGCCTGGCGGGGGTCGAAGTATCGCGCATCCCGGCGAGCGATACCGAGGGGCGGATCACCACGCGCTGCACCCTGGCCAACCTGATCGAGCACGCGCGCGACGCGGACGTGCTTTACCTGGCCTGTCACGGTCGCATGATCAACAATGCTCCCTGGCTGCTCCTGGAAGATGAGGACGGACTGGCGGCGCGTATCTCGGGCAAGAGGCTGGTCGAAGCCGTGCAGGGCATGGCCGGCAAGCCCCGGCTGATCGTACTGGCCTCTTGTGAATCGGGCGGCGGCACGGGAGATGCCTTCTCGGCCATCGGGCCGCGGCTGGTGGCGGCAGGCGTGCCGGCGGTGGTCGCCATGCAGGGGCTGGTGACAATGACGCTGGTGGATGACTTTATGCCGATCTTCTTCCGCGAGCTGGTGCGTGACGGGCGCATCGACCGCGCCCTGGCCTTTGCCAGGCGAGCCTGCCGCGAAGATCACCCCGACTGGTGGTCTCCGGTGCTGTACATGAACCTGCGCAGCGGGCAGTTGTGGCAGGAAATTGAGATTTCGACGCCCGGCGGCTCTGGGCATACCGTGATCGGAAGCAGCAACATCGTCATAGGGGATATTACCCACTCGGACGGCGTGACCATCATCGTAGACCGGCCAGGCGAAACGCCCAAGATGAGCGTCCCGCACGAGATCGACAAACCCGAGTACGCCTTCTTTGGCCGCGTGGACGAACTGACCAACCTGCACACCGCCGTCTGCGATCAAGAGGCGCAGGTGATCGAAATCTACGGGCTGGGTGGCACGGGCAAAACGACGCTGGCAAAGGTGCTGGTAGCCGGGATCAGGAAAGACTTCATTTTCGGCCTGGGACTCGACACCGCCAGCCCCGAGAAAGTGGACCTGGCCCGCAAGCTGGCCGCGGGGATCAAGGACAGCTTTCCCGATGGCCAGGTGTATCTGAACTTGCGCGGGTCGGGCGGGCTGCCCGACAGCAAAGAGCAGCAGCCGCTCAAGGCCATCCCGGCGCTGCGCAGCGTGCTCGAGTCCTTTGGCATCAACCCCGGATT
>JAFGOG010000041.1 GCA_016926595.1 Anaerolineae bacterium | reverse complement strand
AGGCCGACATGGTCCTAATTCCGCACGCCGCCCTGTTTTCCTTGCTAGAGGCGGCTTGTTATTCAACCTAAATGGCCAAAGTCCAGTTCGTAGGGTTAGACTCATTTGAGGCAGGCACAAGCCAAACAGTCACTGAAAAGGAGAGGAAAATGAGAACACGGTTGTTTGCCCTGATGGTGGTCGTTTTGATGTTCACGCTTCCAGGGGCCATCTATGCCCAGGAGACAGATCCGGTATCCCTGATCATGGCCTGGAACGAGGCCATGAATGCCGGGGATGCAGATGCGGCCCTGGCATTTCTCGCCGATGATGCGTTTATCACGCTCGTTCCGCCGCCCATGGAGGGACACGACGGTGTCTTTCGCGGCAAGGAAGAGATCCGAGCCTGGTGGGAGAACCTCTACGCGCTGCATGGCGCCAGCACCGTGAGTAACTGCCAGGTCGACGGCGAGACCCTGGCCTGTGTGCTCAACTACACAGACGACAGCTTGAAAGCCCTCGGTCTCGACTCTATCGACAACGAATTCGTGGTCGTCGTGCGGGAGGGCAAGATCCAGACCTACACGGCGACCATGACGGACGAGTCGCTGGCGGCGCTGATGGCGGCCATGTCTGCTACCCTGCCCACGACCGGCGGGGAGGCGTTCCCCATCTGCGTCGTGGTGATGGCGCTCGGTGGGCTGGTAGCGCTGCTCGGTCTTGGAGCGAAACGGCTGTATCGTCGTTCGTAGCCGCATTGATCATCTGGGCAAGAAATACCCGCCGGGGGAACCAGGGGCACGTCCAGGCTGTCTTTCCTACCTGCCGCGCTTGTGGCGGGCAGATGGAGAGGGAGTCCCACTGCATAGAAGCTGCCTGGCGGGCCTCCCCAAAGCGCCCAAACCGGCGCAGTCGCGAACTTTGCCGGCCGGGGGGATCTGTTTGTTCTTTTGCGGGAACAGACGGGCCGGACGGCAGAGGCTGGGCAAGAGAAAAGTAGGGATGAGGCCGAGCGCGCCACCACGGTGATCGTGGTGATCCATCGCGCCGGGCGCAGACAGGGAGGAAGCTGAATGGCCAAACGAATTTGCCTGGGATTACTGCTCCTGTTCTTGTTTCTGTTGCTCTCCCTTGGTTCGCAGGCAGCCGAGGACACCCCGCCGGCTGCGAAGCGTTCGAGCAGTCCCATTGCCCTTACGCCCGATGGGGCGACGCTGCTAGTCGTCAACCCCGACTCTAACTCGTTGACGCTGGTGGACACGGCCAGCCGATTGGTTCTGGCCGAAGTACCCGTGGGTGTGGACCCGTGCAGCGTGGCCGTCTCGCCGGACAGTAGCAGGGCCTACGTAGCCAATCAGGACACCGACAGCCTGTCGGTCGTCGACATCGCCGCCAGGGCTGTAATCGCCGATATCGTCGTGGGCGATCGGCCTGTAGGGGTGGCGGTCTCAGCCGACGGCCGCTTTGTCGCTATTGCGGAACTGGGCGTTGATCGGGTGCGCCTGCTCGACGTCGCGAACCTATCCACCCTGTCTGTCACTGCCGTCGCCGATCGCCCCTACGGCTTGGCCTTCACCCCCGATGGCCAGCGTCTGCTCGTCACCCACCTACTCAGCGGCGATGTGACTGTACTATGGGTTCAACCCTACCGCGCCTACCTGCCCATCATTCTCAAAGGCCAGGGGACGAGGTCGCTGAACACCCCCTCCAATCCCCAACCTCCAATGTCCAATCTCCAATCCCAAATCCCCACCTGGCCCAACGTTGCTCCAGCCCCCGCTGTGCTCGTCAACGCCGCCGGTACGCGCGCCTATCTGCCGCAGACCATGGCCAATGGACTCGGCTACAACACCAGCTTTGATACTACGGTTTTTCCCAAGGTCTCGGTGCTCAGCCTGGAGACGCTCAGCCACCAGACTTCCGAGCACATCTCTTTGCCCGAAACCGACCGGCCGGTGGGCTTGCCCTGGGATGTCGCGCTGGCCAAGGGGGATGCCGAGCTGTGGGTCGTGAATTCGGCCAGCAACGACGTCTCGGTGATAAACATCGGCACGCCGACCCACCCCGCCCGCGTGGCCCATATCCCGGTGGGCGACAACCCCCGGGGCATCGTGCTCGCGCCCGACGGCAACAGGGCCTACGTGAACAACACCCTGGCCGGCACGGTCAGTGTGATCGACACCAGCGCCTACACCGTGACAGACGTACTCACGGTCACGACGCTGCCCCTGCCGCCCGTGCTGCTGCATGGCAAGCGCCTGTTCTTCTCCAGCGCCCGGCCCGACCTGGCCCGGGCCGCCTGGATCAGTTGCAACACCTGCCACGTCGAAGCCGAGCACGACGGGCGGACCTGGCTGCTGCAATACACGGGCCCGGTGCCCCCCGGTGAGCTGCCCGTCATCCGCCGCAATACGACCAGCCTGCTGGGCATGATCGAGACCTACCCGCTGCGCTGGTCGGCAGAATGGGACGAGTCGGCCGACAGCGAGTTCAGCATCCGGTTCGAGCAGTTTGGCAGCGGCCTGATCGAGGGTGACATGCACCCCACGCTGGGTACACCCAACCAGGGACGTTCCTATGACCTGGATCGCCTGGCACTCTTCCTCGACGGCTTGTCCCTCGCTGTCCGCGCGCACACCCTCACTGAGGCAGAATTGCGCGGCAAAGTGGTTTTCGAATCGCCACAGACCGAGTGCACTGCCTGCCACCCGGCGCCCTTGTACACCGACCTGCAGGTCCACGACGTGGGCACTGCCGACGGTCCGGGTGAGTGGTTCGGCCCGCTGATCGACACACCCACGCTGCGCTTCCTGTACGACAGTGCACCGTACCTGCACGACGGCAGCGCGGCTACGCTGTACGACGTGCTGACGTCGGCCAATCCCGACGATGAGCACGGCGTCACTTCGCACCTGACCGAAGACGAGTTGGCAGATTTGATCGCCTTCTTGCTCGCCTTGCCTCTCGAAGAATAGGAGGAGAATGATGAAAACCAGAGTTCAGAGCGTGCTCATTCTGAGCGTGGTTCTGATCGTCTGCGTGGCGCCAGCAGCCAGAAGCGCTGGCCCACCTACATCGGCAGGCCCCACTCTGCCCGCTGCCACCGTCTCCGGCGTTATTCGTCACGGTGGCAGCCCGGTGCCTGGCGTGACGGTCGAGGTCAAGTGGCAGGACGGCAGCCAAACCCTCACCACCCTGGCGGATGGCGCCTACAGCGTCAGCGGCGTGCCGGTCGGCTCCTGGCTACGGATCTACGTCTATCCCCCCGTCAGTATGCGCCTGGCCTTTCGCGCCTGGCAGGCCGACTCGATCGCCGGCAACCTGACAAAAGACTTTGACCTGGTGAGCGGCTACCGCCTGCAAGGCGAATTCCGCCAACCGGGTGGCTCGCCGTATAGCCCCGCGGGCACCAGTATTTCCCCCATTGGCGTGCGCCTACCGGCTGGCGAATTCCTACCGCCGCCTACAGGGCAGGGCAGCAATCAGATGGACATGGTGCTGGCCCCGGCCTTTTATGCGATCTATGGCGCCTCATTGCCCTATCATGTGCCCCCTACCATCCTCGACTTGCGCAGTGCGGATGTGGAGAACCAGGTGATCACCCTGCTGAACCGGCCCCTTCCTTTTCCCGAGGAGCCGCCGGTTGCCAGCCTGATCAGCGTCTCCGAGGCAGATGTAGAGGGCTACGCCACGGTCAGCGGGGCGCCGGGTTCTGTGCCGCCCCTGGTGGCAGTGATGATCCTCAACCAGAGCGCCAACGACGTGATGATAACTGCTTCCGACGCGGCAGGGGCGTTCGGTGCCGACCTGTATGCCCCGGCTGGCTCGTGGCTCCTGATCAAATACGATCCCAGGGGTGAGATCCTGGTCCACCTGTGGGATGAAGCCTTTGACCCGGACAAAGAGGATGCCTTTGCCGCTGACAGGTCGGTCCAAAACTTGCCCGGTGTCACGCTGCGGGCGGGTGGGCTGCCCGCGGGCGGTGCCGGTTGGCAGGATTTCGCCGAGGTGGGCCGCATGGGCTGGTGGGGGGGCTGGGCGATGACAGGCACCCTACAAGCGCGCTCCGACCAGGGCCTGAGCGTCTTGCCCGGCGACACGCTGACTGTCACTGCGCAGGTCAGGGCGACCTCCCCACAATTGCACTGCACTGGCGTGCCCACGTATACCCTGTTAGGCGGTGCCGGACTGGTGAGCCTGTTTGGTGTGGATGGGCGGCCCATGCCCTGGGGCACCTGGTTCACCACCCACCTGTTCACCCCCACCGGCCTGCCCATCGACCACGAAGCGCCGACGCAGATGCAGGGTCTGGGGGGGTTCGTCTACGAGAACCTGACTTGCCTCAGCGAGCATGTCCTCGGCGCAGACATCCAAACCAGTCTGACCCTGCCCGCCGATCTGTCCGAAGGCATCTACCGTGTACGGCTCCACGTGCAGGGTGATATTCCCCCCGATCCGAGTGTCCCCTCGCTTGTTGTCTGGCACCAGGAGGGCTTTGAAGAAGCCTTCCTGCCGCCTATCCGGGTGGGGGAGCCCGCGCCCCCGCATATCCCCTGGGTTCTGTTGTTGAACGAGCCGGTGGATGGTTACCGTGGCGTCCAGGCCCTGGAGGATGTCGGCCGTTTCGCCCTGCCCAACCGGGTGCGGATGGCGTCGCCGGTTCTGGTGCTCCCCCGCCTGGACGAGCGCACTGGGGAGCCCATCCCCTACCGACTGGAGCCCGGCACCTACTGGATCTCGGGCAATGACCGGCGCACGCCCAACGCGCCCTACATTCCCCTCCACCTGCCCTCCGGCGATCTGTCCTTGCAGATCCAAAAGCCGGACGGCACCCAGGAAACGGTCGGCCCAGCACCCCTCCTGCAAACTGACATCCGCACGCCCTCCCTGGCGGATGGCAGCGACCTGGACGAAAGCACCGGCTATATGTGCGACGTGTATCACCTCACAACCTTGTTGGACGAGTTTGCCTATACGTTCGATCAGGATGGCCTGTACACCATCAGCCTGACCGGGCAGGTTGCAGACATCTATGGCAACCCCTACGAATTCCATTCCACCTACGAGGTACGGGTCGCCCGCGTGCTCGACATAGATTCGGACCAATTGCCCTTCACACCCTACCAACAAGGCGACGCCTTTGCCCCCGGGTTGCACGTCTACCCCCCTGTGCCGGCTCACGTCGAGATATCTCTGCGGCATCTGCCCAACTCCGACCCCGCTCAGGAAGTCACATGTACAATCCTCGGCGAAGCCAATCGCTTCGGCTACTTTCAGCCCCCGGCCGGCACCGAGATCGGGCTGGATTCGCCGGGCGAGTTTCGTGTCGACATCCTGGCGACCTATACCTCGGCCGGCGGCGACCTGTGGGCCGGGGCGGTCACGTGGGGTGGGGTAGTAGAAAGCCTGACCCCGCGCATGAGCGCTCATGGCCGCCGTGGCCTGAATTTCAAAGGCGATACTCTGGACGACACGCCTACCTGGTTCTTCGCTGCTCAACTTCCCCCGGAGAAAGTGGGGCAAGATCACTGGGTTCCCTACTTCAGCGGCGACATCGCCTGGGGAACGGAACCAGGCGCCCCGGTCATGGATGACTCGGGCCTGGCAAGCATCGTCACCGTTCGCGATCTCACCGGCCCTTCCGAACAGATCTATGACCTGGTACGGGACTATTACAGCCGCTACACCGTTGTGTTCAACCACCCGCCGTTGGATCGCTCCCTGGCCGGCCTGGAGAAGCGCCTGGATGTGGGCGAAGCGCCGCTGTGCGTCGCCACCAGTAGCGGGATCGACGCCGAAGCCGATCCCAGCCAGGTGGAGTATTGGGGCTACTGGTATGCCGCCTCCGAGCGTCCCGACGTGCACGTGCGTGAGATCATTGGTGAGGACGGGTTCGGCACCGCCTACTGGCGCTTTAACGACACCTATGGCTACCAGATCGGCGAGCCGGCCGATGGCGACCAGGAGGGCGACATCAAATGGAATTTTGGCGGGGCGGTCCTGCGTGTCATCTCGGAAACCAACCCCATCAACGAGTATGCCATCTACGGCTCGTTCTGGGTGCTGCTGCCGCTCGATGATCCCATCGGCCCGCAAGTCACGCCGCCCTTCCAGGACGCCACCGGCGCCAGCATCGACGGCGGTCCGATCATGACCCTGCTCGGCCAAGAGATCGACATGCTCTTCCTGCCCAAGGGTGTGCGTCCTGGCGACGTGCTGGAACTGGGCGACGTGATCGCCTTCTCCGGTCACGTCGGCCCGCCGCTGGACAGCCGCGTGGACGTGATCATCACCTCGCCCGGCGGCGTTGAATACACCCGAAGCTGGCACGCCAACGAGATCGGCTGGCTCTACGATCCCTCTTTTGATTTCGTCGCCAACCAAGTCGGCCGTTGGACGGTGGACGTTGGCGTCGAACATGACCGGCCCTATCCCCCCATCGGCGTCACGCCCCAGAGCCACAACACCGGCACCGTGCTGGGCACCAATGGGCGCTACGAATTCTACGTCGTTGATCCAGATTCGCCCGCCCTGCACATCTCCGCGCCGGAACCCGGCTTCATCATCTGGCCGGACTATGAAGTCGAGCCGATCGAGATCCGGGGGCGTGCGCCGGCTGGAACGACGGCCGTCTTCTATACCATCCACGACAAGGGCATCGTCATGAGCCAGGGCAGCCTGACCCCGGGTCCCGGTGGCACCTTTACCCTCGTCTACGATGCCAAAGCGCT
>JAFGOG010000349.1 GCA_016926595.1 Anaerolineae bacterium | reverse complement strand
CGTCCGCCTACTCCTCCTGTTCGGCGTCGTTCCGGTTTTCAATTGTGGCGATTATACCCGATCTTGACCTGGTTGTCAAATCACCCTTCCGCAGCTTGAGAATCTGCAACCTGCGGTGGGGTTTGGGGTGTTTGACAGATGGGTAGTGATAGAGTATAATCGCTTCGTTTGCGTACAAAGGGTTTAATCAGCGAGAGGAAACAGGTCATCGTTATGAACAGGAACATTGGGTTGCTGATTCTCATCATTGTCTTGGCCTTGGTCGCCATCTACATCGACCTGCCCAACAGCCCGGGCGTCCACATCGCCTTGGGGCCGATCAAAATCGACAGCGACTTTGACATCAGGCAGGGGCTCGATCTGCAGGGTGGCGTCCAGGTGCTGCTGTTGGCCGACCTGCCGGCTGATCAGGAGATCGAAGCAGGTGCCATGAGTCAGGTGGCGACCATCGTCGAAAACCGGGTCAACGCCCTCGGCCTGACCGAGCCGGTGGTCCAGTTGCAGGGCAGCCGGCGCATCATCGTCGAGCTGCCGGGCGTCGAGGATCCGGAAGCGGCCGTGGCCACCATCCGTGAAACGGGCCTGCTCGAGTTCGTGGATGCCGGCTATGAGTTCCTGCCGCCCGAGACCACGGTCCAGACCACCTATCCCAGGCTGTGGGTGGATGGAGCGACGACCTACGAGACGACCGCCGCCGTCCCGGTGACGCCCACCGGTGCGTTGACGCCGACTGTGCTGACCGGGACCCAAAAAGTGTATGCCACAGTCCTGGCCGGCCAGCATCTCAAGACGGCCAACGCCGCAACCAACACAACCACTGGCGAGATCGGCATCGCTTTTGAGCTGACCGACGAGGGGGCCCAGTACTTCAAAGACTTTACGACAGCCCACGCCGACAACAACGTGCAGCCCTTCTACTACCTGTCGATCGTGTTGGACAAGCAGGTAATTTCCAGCCCTCACATCGTGACCCCGATCACCGAAGGCAGTGGTGAAATCTCGGGCAACTTTACGCTCGAAGAGGCGCGGAACCTGGCGCTTCAGCTCCGCTACGGCGCGCTGCCAATCCCACTAAAGGTGGAGAGTTATCGCGCGGTCGGCCCCACGCTGGGCCAGGAATCGGTGCAGCGCAGCATCCGCGCTGGCGTCATCGGCCTGTCGATCGTGCTGCTCTTCATGCTGCTCTACTATCGCGTGCCGGGCTTTCTGGCCGATCTGGCCCTGATCCTGTACTTCCTTTTCAACCTTGCCCTGTACAAAGCCATTCCGGTCACCCTCACCCTGCCGGCCATCACCGGCTTTATCCTGTCCACCGGCATGGCCGTCGACGCCAACATCCTCGTTTTTGAGCGGATGAAAGAGGAGCTGCGCGCCGGCCGCAAGCTCACCCCGGCCATCGAGGCCGGTTTCAGCCGGGCGTGGACCTCGATCCGCGATTCGAACATCTCGACGCTCATTACTTGCGCCATCCTGTTCTACTTTGGCTCGACATTTGGTGCCGGGTCGGTCAAAGGGTTTGCCGTCACCCTGGCGCTGGGTGTGATCATCAACATCTTTACCGCCATCACGGTCACCCGGACCTTCCTCCGCCTGGTCTTTGGCTGGCTTGGCGGCAAGCTGCAAGCCAACCGGTTCCTGATGGGCTCGTGACCAGGGTAGATGAGGGGAGGATCGAACATGTTTAACATCGTAGAGAAACGGCAGTGGTATTTCCTGATTTCGGCGCTGATCATCATCCCCGGCCTGGTCGCGATGATCTATTCATTTGCCGTGTTCGGCACGCCAATGCGGCTGGGCATCGACTTTACCGGCGGCACGATCCTGGAGCTGCGCTTCCAGCAGCCGGCCTCGTCGACCGCGATACGCGACGTCATGGCTGCCAACGGCTTCCCGGGCCCGATCCTGCAGACCACCTCTGACCCCAACACGATCGTGCTGCGCACCAAAGAGATGGGCACGGCGGAAAAGCACCAGGTCGAAGCTGGCCTGGCCGCCGCCTTGGGCCCGGTGGACACCTTGCGCTACGAGACGGTTGGGCCGACGGTGGGCACCGAGGTCACCAAAGCAGCCAGTGTCGCCATCTTGACCGCCGCCGCGCTGATCATCGCCTACATCCTTTTCTCCTTCCGCAAGGTGCCCAACGCCTTCCGCTATGGAGTGTGCGCCATCGTCGGCATGGTCCAGGATATCTTGGTGACGGCCGGGCTCTTTTCGCTCGTCAGCTTGATCCTGGGCTGGGAAGCAGATGCCCTGTTCCTGACCGCCATCCTGACCGTCGTCGGTTTCAGCGTGCAGGACAAGATCGTCGTCTTTGACCGCATCCGCGAGAATATCCCCAAGCGGCGCGGCGAATCGTTCGAGACGATCGTCAACCGCAGCCTGCTCGAGACGCTGCACCGCTCGCTGGCTACCCAGCTCAATGCCATCTTTGTGCTGATCGCCATCCTCCTGTTCGGCGGGGCGACGATGGCCCATTTCGTGGCGGTACTGTTAGTGGGCATGCTGTCGGGGACCTACTCGTCGATCTTTAGCTCCGTGCCGCTGCTGGTGGTGTGGGAGACGGGCAAGATCATAGGCGGGGCGCGCAAAGCCAAAGCGGCGGCGTAATTGCTGTCATGTCGTTCTATCTTGACCGGCCACTGAACTTTGCTCATCGCGGCGCCAGCCACGAGGCGCCGGCCAATACGCTGGCTGCTTTTCTGCTCGCCGTCGACCTGGACGCCGATGGGATCGAGCTCGACGTCCACCTGTCCAGGGACGGCCACCTCGTGGTTATCCACGATTTCGACGTCTCGGCCACCACCGACGGCCATGGCCTGGTGCGCGCCAAGACACTGGCCGAGCTCAAAGAGCTGGACGCCGGCAGTTGGTTCGACCCGGTCTTTGCCGGGCAGCGCATCCCTACCCTCCAGGAGGTGATCGACGCCGTGGGTCACCGGCTCCTGCTCAACATCGAGCTCAAAGTCAAGGGGTGGGGCGACGGCGGCCTGGCGGAAAAGGTAGTGCGGATCGTAGAGCAGAACGGCCTGGTCGACCGGGTCATCCTGTCGTCGTTCAACCCCCTGGCCGTGTGGCGGGTCAGGCGGCGCAGCCCTCAGATCGCCACCGGACTGCTCTACGCCCAAGACATGCCGCTTTTCCTGCGCAAGGCCTGGCTGCGCGGACTGGTACGGCCTGCCGCTTTGCATCCTCACCATGCGATGGTCGATGCCCATTATGTGTGGTGGGCCGACAAACAGGGTTATCGGGTCAACGTCTGGACGGCCGACGATCCGGGCGACATGTGGCGCCTCGTGCGCCAGGGGGTGGACATCATCATTACCAACCGCCCCGATCTGCTGCGCCAAGTGATACAGGCCGGCCAGGGAGCAGTGGACCAGTCAAAACAGCGCCTGCCGGCCACGCTCTAGCCAGGATGGGCGGTCCAGTCGATGTCCAGGTGGGCGACGTCGTCCGGCTGCGCAAGCCGCATCCGTGCGGCGGCTATCAGTGGCAGGTGATGCGCATCGGCGCCGACATCGGGCTGAAATGCCTGACCTGCGGCCGGCGCGTGCTCCTGGACCGCGCCACCTTCAACAAGCGGTGTGCGGCCATCGTTCAAGAACGCCAGACCTGAAAAGCGAAAGGCTATACAAGACGGACGCTGCTTTGAAACGGATCATCTCGCTTGGCCTGCTGCTTACATTGCTGTTGGGCGCCTGCACGCCCGGGGAGCAGGTCGCACCTGCGACTAACCTGGCGCAGACCCCGGTGCCTGCGGAATTGATGGCAACGAGCCAACCAACGCCCACGCCCACCCCTTCCCCTACTTCTGGCCCGTTGCGGACACGCCTGGCGGACGGCATGGCCATGGTGTTTGTGCCGGAGGGTCCGTTCATCATGGGGGAAAACGCCGACGCGGCGCTAAACTTCTGCAGCTCGCACTATGTCAACTGCCAGGAGGTCAACGCTGATTTCTGGAAACAGGCGGCCCCGCGGCACACCGTCACGCTGGATCCGTTTTGGATCGACAAAACCGAAGTGACCACTGCCATGTACGGCCTGTGTGTGCGGGCCGGTGCCTGCCTGTCGGAGAACGCTTTTTCCACCCCCATCCCCAGCAGCTATTACGGCGATGCGCGGTACGCCGATCTCCCGATATCCGGGGTGAATTGGAACAGCGCCGATGCCTACTGCACATGGGCAGGGGCGCGCCTGCCCACAGAGGCAGAGTGGGAGAAAGCTGCCCGCGGCACAGATGGGCGCATCTTTCCCTGGGGCAACGACCCCCCACGGGACGACCTGTTGAACTACCACCTTGCCCGTCGCGGTCCATCCGCCGTTGGCAGCTATCCTGCCGGCGCGAGCCCGTACGGAGCGCTGGATATGGCCGGGAATGTTTCAGAATGGGTGGCCGACTGGTACTCCAGCGATTATTATGCCACCTCGCCGGCGATCAACCCCAAAGGTCCGGAGGGTAGCTCGGGCCGCGTGGTGCGCGGCGGCAATTGGTACAGCGATTGGTTGGAGCTTTCCACGTATTATCGTTACGGGGCCGGCGTCACAAACTCCAACAATGGGCTCGGTTTTCGCTGCGCCAGCTCGGTGCCGTAGCACAGGCCGGGGTTGAGGTTTTACGTTTTGGCGAAATAGACCAAAGCCAGGCGGACCCGCTCCTCGAAAGGTAGCGGCTCGCGGGGAAGGGAGCGGATCGCCTCCTGCGCCTCGGCCACACTGTAGCCCAGGCCGGTGAGCGCGGCGATCACGTCGATGTCGGCCTCGCTGAGGCCCGGCCGGGGACCGGCGCCCGGCATCTCGGCGGCGACCTTGTCTTTCAAGTCAAAAACCAGCTTCTTGGCCGTTTTGAGGCCGATGCCCGGCACGCG
>JAFGOG010000348.1 GCA_016926595.1 Anaerolineae bacterium | reverse complement strand
GTGACCCTCTCCAGCCTGGACCTGCTGCCCCACCTGCGCGGCTACAAGGGCTTCCTGGAGGAGCTGACCCGCTTCAACACTGTGGGCCGGCTGCGCAACCTGCGCCTGACGGTCAGCGACGTGAGCGAGGCGATCGAGCATCGCCAGGTGGCCCAAAGGGCGGAAGAACTTCTGGCCCTGGTGGACCGCATCCAACCCCTGACCGGCTACCTGGCCGAGGCCCAGGCCAATCTGCCCGCCGACCATCCCTGGTCGGTGCAGGCTGCCGCCGCCCGCCAGAGCCTGCTGGACGACGTGCGCCGCCGGGGCCGGGGCGAGGATGCCCGCAACGCCCCAGCGCTGGCCAGGGAGTTGGAAAGCCTGAAAGAGGGGTACGTCACTGCCTACGCCGAGCTGCACCGTCGCCTGGTGCTTGGTCCCCAGGCCGATGATCGCCGCCGGCGCCTGTACGATTCGCCCCGCCTGGAGGCCCTGAACACCCTGGCCCGCGTGGACCTGCTGGCCCCCAACCGCACCGAATTGGAGGGATGGGTCGAGACGATCAGCTCGCTGCCCACCTGCCGCCAGTTCCACGAAGGCGCCATCGCCGACACGCCGACCTGCCCCCACTGCAACCTGCGCCCCGCTCAGCGGCGGCAGACGGGCCAGAGCGACCAGGTACTGGACCAGTTGGACCAGCGACTGGACGATATGCTGGAGCGCTGGCGGCAGGCGCTGCGCAGCGCCCTGTCGAGCGAGACCGCCCAGGGCAGCCTGGCGGCCATGACGCCCGCCGAACGGCGGCCCATCGAGCAGTTCCTGGCGCAAAGCGACCAGGATGCCGCGATCCCCGACGGGTTCGAGCGCGCTGCCACCCAGGCATTGCGCGGCATCCAGGCCCTTACCCTGGCGGTGGATGAATTGCTGGCTGCGCTGCGGGAGGGAGGGCTGCCTTGCACACAGGAACAATTGAAACAGCGCTTTGACGGGCTTGTCGAGGCAGCGATGCGTGGTCACGACCCACGCAATACACGGCTAACGCTGGACCAATAGTCACAATGGAATCGGGATGAACGGACTACACCAAGGCTTGGATTATAAACTCTACAAGATTTATGTCTGGGGCGGATTATTCCTCATTGTTGTTCATATTGTTGTCTCAACGCTGGTGTTTGATGCACTCAACCTTCCTGGCTCACGGGTGTTTCTTCTGCTTGCCGGCCCTATGCTGATTTGGTTTGCCGGTATCTTGCTGTATTGGTGGTGGGTATTCCTATTCAAGGGGAATCGTGAGTTAAACGAGTTGGGCCGGGCGCAGGGGCAGAGAGTTCCGGGCATCCAGGTGCTAAAAAGCTGGAGTACTTTGCATCAAGCGATGGCGATCCACGGTGGGGACGCAAAAGAGTTGATCAAAAACGAAAGAAAGACCAAGCGGCCCATGCTGGTGTGGTATGGCAGTGTCAATCTGCTGGCGCTCTGGATTATTTGTCCCGTAGCTCTGGGCTCCCTGGAGATTTTCCGATTGGATCCGGGTATTTGGCTGGCGGGGGTCCTTGTCTGGGTCATTCTAATGCTCGTGGGGACGCCTATCCTGTTGGGTTGGGGCGCCAAGAGTATGGGGGATGCCTATTTGACCCCCTTGGGCCTGGCTGTGACCAGGACGCCGGAGCTCGGCGTGGGCGTGATCGGGCTGATTGGCGGCGGTCAAAAGCTGATCCCCGATGGCCCGGCCATTGTCGAGGGAGAACGGTATAGGCGACTGGTCCACATCGAAACGATTGACCAACACAACCTGACCGTGGTGCAAGCTAGAGCGCCGGAATTCAAAGTGCAAAGCAACGACGGCAAGCTGGTTCCTGATGAGGGAGCGCCAGAAGCCGTGGCCAAGGCGCTCAGGAGCCTGCGCAAAGCCAAACGCTGGCGGGGAATCGCTGTTTACGCCCACCCGGAGGGAATTGCTGTTCAACGTCGATCCACAGGCACGAATATGTGGTTATACGATCTGTGGTTGGCCGAGCATTTGTTAGATGAAATTAGCGATAGTTTCGGCTTGTCCGAGTCAGAAAGTGATGAAACATGAAGACGGTTCTATCAAAACTTGCCAACTCCAAGATGTGGTGTGGCTTGTTCATGGCGTTGTCGTTGGGCCTGCTGATATTGCTCATGATGGAAAAGAGCCATACGCCAGGTAAACCCAACGAGTCAGAAAAGGTCAAAGCAAACTATCACGAAAGAGCAAGTTTTTCAAGGGATACCTGGATTGAGTTTCCCGATTTTGACCTGCTCTATCTGGGAACGGGGGTCACCACAGGCGGTGGTCTACATGTGCCGATCAAATCATACTACTTCAGAATCGTACGAGGCGGGGAGGAGAATATCATTTTTTGGACAGCCGGGACAGGCGTTATCGAGCCGATCCCCTTTGAATTTCGCGGTAATGAGTACATGATCGAAATGAAGCGCGTGGCGTTTGGTCAAGAAAGGGAAGTTGAATTGGGTGAAAACGAATTGAGCATATCCAGGGTGGATTAGACCTAACCCATGAAATCCTGGTACGTCAAACGAAGATTTGTGGGCGGAGATCTGACTTTTTGGTTCCGGCTTGGCCGGGTTAGGTAGAGAGGAAACGATTGCCAGAACAATTCGCTTTGTTTGGGGAAACGCATACGACACGTAAGGACGACACAGACCACGCCGCCTACCGCGAGCGCCTGCGGCAGCGCCTGCACGACCCGGCCTTCCGGGCCATCGAGGGCTTTCCCCTGGGCGAGGATCGAGCGATCCTGGATCTGTCCGACCCACCCTACTACACCGCCTGCCCCAACCCCTTCTTACCCGAGATCCTGGAACAATGGCAGGCCGAGCGCGCTCAACTGCGCCAGCAATCGGGCCTCCCCAACGACACTGGCGACAACGGCAACGCCCAATCCCCAATCCCCAATCCCCAATCTACCATCTACCACCGCGAGCCCTTTGCCAGTGACGTCAGCGAAGGCAAAGGCGGGGCGATTTACAGCGCCCACGGCTACCATACCAAGGTCCCTCACAAAGCCGTGATGCGCTACATCCTGCACTACACCGACCCCGGCGACGTGGTCCTGGACGGCTTTTGCGGCACGGGCATGACCGGCGTGGCCGCCCAACTCTGCGCCGACCGCGGAGAGGTAGCCGAGCTGGGCTATCGCGTGGACGAGGACGGGCTAATCTACGATGGTGACGAGGTCATCTCCCGCCTGGGAGCGCGTAAGGCACTGTTGGTCGACATCTCGCCGGCGGCGACCTTTATCGCCTACAACTATAACGCGACGCTGGACGCCGCCGCGTTCGGGCGGGAGGCCCGGCGCATCCTGCGCGAGCTGCAAAAAGAGATCGGCTGGATGTACGAGACCTGGCACCCCCACTGCGACCACCCGCAGCGCGTCAAGGCGCGCATCAGTTACGTCATCTGGAGCGAGGTGTTCTTTTGCCCTCAATGCAGCGGCGAGGTCGTCTTTTTGGACGAGGCCCTGGACCCGGAGACCAAGCGGGTCAAGGACGAATTTCCTTGCCCACACTGCGGCAGCCAGGTGAGCAAGCGCGCACTGGAGAAGTATCGAACTTCGGTCTATGACCCCATCTTGGGCAAGTCTGTGGAAACGTTGATGCGCCGTCCCGTGCTGATCGAATACAAGATCGGGCGAACCAAACACACAAAGCGTGTCGATGAAGCTGATCTGGCGCTGCTGAGCCGGATCGAATCATTGGCGACGCCCCCAGGCTTTGTGAGCCACCAGCTGCCTTACATGCACATGACGCATCAGCGCGCAATCATGGCAAACTATGGCGTAACACACCTTCACCACTTCTTCTTCCCACGTGCTCGCCACGCCTTGAGCACCCTCTGGAAAAAGGCAAAGGCCGTCTCCGATCCACGGATGCGGGCCTTTGTCCTCTTTACTGTGGAACAGACCATCTGGGGCATGTCCCTACAAAACCGCTACGGGCCGACCCATTTCTCTCAAGTCAACCGCTATTTGTCAGGCGTGTACTATGTCTCTTCGCTCATCTCCGAAGTGTCGCCCTGGTATATCCTGGATGGCAAAGTGGAGCGCCTGGTCGGCGCGTTCTCCGGGTTCCGCCACCGGCCCAAGAGCGTGGCGATCACTACACAGTCGGCGGCTGTTGCCCCAGCCCCAGAGAACAGCGTGGACTATATCTTTACGGACCCGCCCTTTGGGGAGAACATCTATTACGCCGACCTGAACTATATCGTCGAATCTTGGCATGGCGTGCGCACCAACAGCGAGCCGGAGGCCATCATCGACCAGGCCAAACAGAAGACGCTGCAAGACTACCAGGGCCTGATGCGCCAGGCGTTCCGTAGCTTTTACGGCTGCCTCAAGCCCGGCCGGTGGATGACGGTCGAGTTTCACAACAGCCACAACGCCGTGTGGAACGCCATCCAGGAAGCGCTCCTGTCCGTCGGCTTTGTCGTGGCCGACGTGAGGGTGCTGGACAAGAAGCAGCGCTCCTACCGCCAGGTCACAGCCAGCAGTGCTGCCAAGCAAGACCTGGTCATCTCGGCCTACAAACCGCGAACCGGCATAGAGCGCCGTTTCCAACGGCAGGCCGGCACACCTGACGGCGCCTGGACCTTTTGCCGGCAGCACCTGGCCCAGGTGCCTGTGGTTGTCCCGCAGGACGGCAAGTTGGAGGTCGTCGCCGAGCGGCAGTCTGACCTGCTCTACGACCGCATGGTCGCCTTTCACATCCAGCGGGGGGCCAGCGTGCCCCTGTCAGCCGCCGAGTTCCACGCCGGGCTGCAGGAGCGCTTCGTCGAGCGGGACGGCATGTACTTCTTACCCGAACAGGTGCCCGAGTACGATCGCGCCCGCCTCCAGGCCGGCGAGGTGGCCCAGCTCGCCCTCTTTGTCAGCGATGAGAAGAGCTGCATCCGCTGGCTGCGCCAGCAGTTGGACCCCGCCACCGGCGGCCAGCCGCAAACCCGGCAGCAGCTTCTGCCCAAGTTCATGCCGCAGCTCCACCAGGCTCCCCACGAGGCGCTGCCCGAATTGAGCGAAGTCCTGGAGCAGAATTTTCTCCAGGACGGGCAGGAGCGCTGGTACGTGCCCGATCCCAACCGGGCCAGCGACCTGGAAAAGCTACGCCAGCGCGCCCTGCTCCGCGAGTTCGCCCGTTACGTCGAGGGCCGGGGCCGCCTGCGCCAGTTCCGCACTGAGGCGGTCCGCGCCGGCTTTGCCGATGCCTGGCATCGGCGTGACTATGCCACCATCCTCAGCGTCGCCGAGCGGCTGCCGGAGCGGGTGTTGCAGGAGGATGCGGATTTGCTGATGTATTATGATAATGCCACGCTGAGAGCAGATTGATATGCAGTGCACACACTCACCACAAGAAAGGAGCAATCCCATGCATTCCAAGGCAATCAGGCCCCATCTCGTGTCCATCGTAACCCTGGTGATCCTCGTACTGGCAGTGGTTCCCTCGCTGTCACAAAACCCGGTGTCCACTCCGCCGAGCACGACGAATATAAGTGGCGAACATGCCGTGTGCGATACTTGCGCGGGCCAACCCAACAGTAGTAAGGCCCCTCTTCAAACCCACAAGTTTGAGGTATATAACGATCCAAACTGGGCCGGATGGTGGTGCTACTCGGACAGTCCCATGTCTGCGAACATTCATGCCGACTGCGCCGACAAGACATCGTCCGTTTACCTCGCAGCCGGATGGTCCGTCAAGCTCTTTCGGGATCAGAACCAGAGCGGCTCAAGTATCTGCTTTAATCGCAGTGACGAGAACCTAGATAATAATACTTATTCAGACAACTCAGCCATGGATAATACCATTTCGTCCTTCACCCTCTACAACCAATCATGGTGTGGCGGATCGCCGACGCCAGCCTACCCTCTCGAGGTCTACAATGATGCGAACTATAGTGGAAGCTGGTGTTATTCGCATACGTCCATGACGGCCAACATTGCTTCTTCCTGCAACGACCTGGTCTCATCCATCCTTCTCCGCTCAGGTTGGTCTATTCGTGTATATCGAGACGTCAACCAGGGAGGGCCAAGCCGATGCTTGAATGGAAGTGACAGTAACCTGACCGATAATACCTTTAGCGATGGCTCGCCGATGAACGATGCCATCTCGTCGTTCATTCTGTACAGCCAATCGAATTGCGGCGGGCCGGACACGACGCCCCCAGGCGGCCGGGTGGTCTCTCCGGCTGACGGTGTTTCGATCGGCCCGGGCACCGTCAGCTTTACAGCCGAAGCCTGGGACAATACGGGCGGAAGCGGCGTGGCCCGCGTAGACTTCTGGATCAAGTACGACGGCTCCTGGCACAAGGTGGGGAGTGATTCCACCGCTCCGTATGGCTATAGCTGGGGCACGCCGGCCGGCTTGCATTCCCAACGGATCATCTTTACCATCCACGTGTTCGACTATGCAGGAAACGAAGCCGTCGATCCGGGTGGATATCACTATGTGAGCTTTGTCGAGTCTGCTGATCCAGGCGTGGACGAAAACTGGGTGCCGGCGAACAAGAGGGCATACTTGAATCAACGTTCCCTCAGTAATGGCGATGTGAAATGCGGCGCAACCAGCATGGCGATGGCACTGGCGATGAATTCGATCATTGGCTCAGACTATAACACGATGGCGGCCAAGGCCAACGAAATGTATCCTCATACGTTGCTCAACGGAGTTCCGTACGTGTACAAGATGGTGAATGAACTGCGCCGTCAAGGCGCAACGTCCGACTACCTCTACCTCTCGACCAGCAATGCCTGGAATCTGATCAAGCAAGAAGTGAACGCAGGGCGCCCCGTGATCGTGCGTACATCAGGCGGCATCATGACAGAGGCTGGCCACATTATCGTGGCGGTCGGCTACCGTGAGGATGGCTCGTCGCACAAGATCATCACGTACGATCCTTTTGGGAAATGGTTAGGATCGTGCTGTAGCAACAACTATGATCGCAACACAACCAGTCCCAGCAGCGCCAAAGGGCGCTGGGTTTTCTACAACTTTGACACGGTCTTTTACGATCCGTATTCTGGCAACAACAACTATCTCATCACCGTACGCAACCCTCATGCAGCAGTGTTAGCCAACACGCTTGAAGCTCCAGATACACCACCCGACGAAGTAAATGACGAGCCCGAGAACATTGGCACCTACGAGGGCGCCGAAAGTGAGGGAGAGATCCGAATCTATCTTCCGCTGATGTTTTCAAAATAGCCTTTTCACGCATCGGACCCAAAAGGATGTGCTTTGTCGATAATGTGCTTTGTGCCTCCAGGCAGATGATCGAGCATATTCTGGACCTTTTTCCAGCGGATGCTTACCTGCTGACGGTCGTCAGTGACCCCGATGGCGTCCTGGCCGACGAGCAGGTGTTGGCGGCGCTGTCGGAGCGCGGCTTTCGCCTAGTAAACGAGCCCGACCCGGTCCACCTCCGCCACCGGGTCGAGGCAGCCCGCCCGTTCCGCACGGACCGCCCCCTGATCGTCGTTACCACCGGCCCGTTGGAAGGGCTGCCCTACGACCTGTGGCAGCAGGGCCAGCACGTCACCCTGGCCCTGCATACCTTTTTCCCCAACCTGGCCTACCCTGTGGTGCGCGCCCTGTCGCCGGCGCAGCGCTGGCGGCTGGCCCAATCACCATCTCCGCCACGCCGGCTGGGCCAGCGGGCCACCGTCGCCCACATCCTGCGCTACGCCTTTGCCGCCGACCTCGATGCATTCCAGCAACCAGCCCGCCTGATCGCCTGGCTCGACAGCACCCACCGGCAGGCCGATCCCATGCCCTCTGCCTTGGCTGCTCACCTGCTGGAATGCCTTCAATCCAGCGCCGCCTACACCGCCTGGCCGCTGGAAGAAATGTTGACCGATCGCGAGGCCTTCACCCGTTTTGTGTCTGACCAGTGGCTGGCCTACGTGCAACAACAGACCGGCCAACTCCTGAGCGAAGCGCCTGTCCGCTATCTCTTGCCCTTCGAAAGGGACGGTGACCTGCAAGATACTGTGCCCGGCCTGGTACGCAGCGGCACCCTGGAGCCCCTCGCCGTGGAAAATCCCCGGTGCCTGCCCCGCTGGGCGCGGCCCGCCCTCCTGGAGCCGGACGAGAATCGGCGCCCCCGGCGCCTGGCCGAACTGCTGGAGATCCTGGCCGGGCACCTGGAAACCGACCTGTCGGAAGCGCGCTGGGAAGCATGGCAAAGCGTTGCCCGCGACTGGGCCGAGCTGAACAGCCTGCGCCATGCCCCGGACCTCGACCTGGATGAAACCCGGCAAACAGCCTGCCGGCGCATCGAAGGCAAACTGGATGCAGCGTTCCTCGATTGGCTCCGGCAGCGCTATGCACCCCTCGGCGGGCAGCGGCTGCCTGCGCCGCACCATCTGCACCACGTGCCCCACTACCTCGCCTACCTCCAGCGCCAGGGCCAGGCCGACCGCATCGCCTTGCTCATCCTCGACGGCCTGTCCCTGGAGGATTGGACCCTGATCGGCCCGGTGTGGCGCGCCCGCCATCCCGGCTGGCGCCTCCAGGAAGGACTCCTGCTGGCCCAGATCCCCACCATCACTGAGGTTTCGCGTCATGCCCTGGTCGGCGGCCTACGCCCGGCCGACCTTCCCCCGTGGCCGACCAGTCGTAATGAATCTCGGCTGTGGTCCACCTTCTGGGGGCAGCAGGGGCTTCCTGCCGAGGCATGTGCCTGCGTCCACATCGCCTTCGACGGCGCCGAGCCTCCGGCGGAACTGGAGAGCATCCGCCTCCGGGCCATTTGCTTGACAGACGGCAAAATCGATGATATGGTACACAACACCAGCCTGGGCGCTGCCGATTTCCAGGCTTCTCTGCGCCTCTGGCTGGAAGGATACGGTAAAAAACTGGAAGAGATGATTGATGGCCTGCTGGCACGTGGTTTTTCTGTGTACGTCACCAGCGATCACGGCCACGTCGAGGCCCAGGGCATGGGCCAGCCATCGGAGGGACTCACTGTGCAGACCCGAGGCAAGCGCGCCCGCATTTACAACGACCGGCAGGCCGCCGCCAACGTGCAGAACGCATTTGCCCAGACGATCCTCTGGAGTGGGGATGGCCTGCTGTCGGAGGATGTGTGGGTGCTGATGCCCCAGGGACGGCGGGCCTTTGCCCTGGTTGACGAGATCGTCGTCACCCACGGGGGCCCCATCTTGGACGAGGTAGTGGTCCCTCTGGTGACCATCACGCTGGCTTGAGTATGGACAAGGACATCGGTTTCAATCGCAACATCTATCGCGCCTGGCTCGATGCGGCGGCTGCCTTCTGCGCCGAGACCGACGACCTGGCCGAGGTCCGCGCCCGCCTGGAACCAGTTGTCGAGCAGGACATCAAGAGCGCCGTCAACCGACGCAAGGCGATAGACATCCTCATCAATATCTGGGGCAAGAGCGCCGACCTGGCTCCAGGATTGCACCGGGAAGCGTCGCTCTTTTTCCGGTCCACGCCTGTCGTGCAGGATCGCCTGTGGCTGCACTACGGGCTCACCTTGCTGGCCTATCCTTTCTTCCGTGAGGTGGCGGCGGCCGTCGGGCAGCTTGGCCGGCGCGAGCAGACTATCACGCCGGCCATGGTGAAGGAGCGCTTGATCGCCGAACGCGGGGAACTGGGTTCGCTGGCCAAAGCGGTCGAGCGGGTGCTGTTTTCCCTGCGCAACTGGGAGCTTATGACCCCCTCGGAGCAACGCTACGCCTACGCGCCACAGATCCAGGCCCTGGCCACCGACCACCAGGCGCTTCAACTCTGGCTTCTAGCCTGCACCCTCCACGCCCACCCCGCGGAAGAGTTGCCCTTTGCCGACCTACTGCGCCTGCCAGAGCTTTTTCCTTTTCGCCTGACCGTAGGTGTGGAGGATCTTCGTCAGCACTCCGCTTTTGCCCTGCACCGGCAGGGGGATGGCTGGGATATGGTTAGATTGCTGCCCAACCTGGAAGAAAAAGAAGCCTGGTGACACCCTGGTAACTGCCGTGACATCCATGACCCTGGATCATCTTCCCCCCGACATTGAGCGCCGTTTCTTTGACGGCAATGGCGCTGCACTGCGTTGTATCCACGCCTCCCTCGCTGCGGCTCTGGAGATACGCATTGCCACCGCCTACTTTGAAGGCTCCGGTTTTCAGGCGCTTCAGGATGCCTTGAGAGATAAGCGCATCCGCCTGCTCGTGGGACGGCAAGAAGGCGGAGAAGACAACGTCCGGCAGGTGTTGGAGGAGTTTCGTCACGAGCTCTCCTGTGGGCCACAGGAAAAGCGCACGCGCGCCATGCAGCAGATGCTCGACGCGCTGGAACAAGGTTGGCTCATGGTCTCGGTTGGGGCAGCCCTGTCCGACAAAATGCCCTGGCTGGAGGCGCGCTATCTCTACCACCACGCCAAGCTCTACATCGCCGACGAGGAACGCGCCGTCGTCACGTCGGCCAACTTTTCTTATCACGGGCTGTGCCGCAGCCGCGAGGCGGGCGTTGTTCTTACCGAACAGGAAGACGTCGTTTACTTTGTACACCGCTTTGACGAGTACTTTCGGCAGGCGCAATCCATCACGGCCGACCTCATCGAAGCGTTGCGCCAATGGCTTCAGGCCTACGACCCGTACACCATCTATGCCCGCGCCTTGTTGGAGCTGTACGGCCTGCCAGAGCAGGAGGCCCCGCCGCAACTCCTGCCCTTGGCCAGATATCAGGAGGGTGTGACGTCCAGCGTGTTGAGCGCCTTGCTGGCGCACGAGGCCGCTTTTCTGGTGGCATCCACCGGCCTGGGCAAGACGGTCATCGCCGGACATGTGGCCGCGTATCTGCGCATGCAGGGCGAGATCGATAACGCCATCGTCGTCTGCCCAGCCGGCTTGCGTGAGGTGTGGCGTCGCACCCTGCGGGCTGCGCGCGTGGCCAGTGTTGAGTTCTCGTATCACACCCTTCAACACCAAGACAGGAAACGGGATTCCAACCTTGCCGTGCTGGAGCACGAGCTGCGTCAGGTGAGCGAGAACACGCTCATCATCCTTGACGAGTCGCATCGGCTGCGCAACGAGGAAGCCAACGGCGGCGATTTGCGTCTGAGCAATCAGCGCATCCAGCAGGCGGTGCGTGAGAAGGGAGCCCAAATCCTGCTACTCACCGCTACCCCCTATGGCAAAGATCTGTCTGAAGTGACCAGTCAACTCAACTTGCTGCCGGCACCCAAGAACCCGGTCTATACCGCCCTGGGACTGGCCACGCACGCCCACAACTGGCGTGTAGCAAGGCTGGCTGATTTGCCGAACCTGCCGCCGTGCACCGTCCTTACCACACCGGACGTCGTGCGCCATTTCGGACAGATAGACTCTGGCGGCGAACGCTACGTCGTCTTTGGTGAGGACGAGCGCCGCTACTTCCCTCGCCGCATCCGCTTGCAGACCGTGCGCTTTGAGAATCCGCTGGACGACTTTTTGGCCGACCTGCTGGAGAGCAAGCTTCTCTACAAGGCGGCCGAGGAACGTGCCGACCCTATGCAGGCCACCCTCCCCCTTGGGCCACTCGACACGCCGGGAGAACGGCTGCCCCTTCAAGAAGCCTATATGGTGTCATTTGTCACCTTCGATAAACGGATGTAAACTTGCAACACCGTGTAAGGGGTGACAACATGACAAATGACGAAAT
>JAFGOG010000347.1 GCA_016926595.1 Anaerolineae bacterium | reverse complement strand
GCCGGCGAGCTGGAAAAGGTAGAGTGGGATCCGTTCCGGCTGGAGATCCTCGTGCCGATCATGCCCGAGATCGACCTGGGCGATTATCGCTCGGTGCGGGCGACGCCCGAGCCCAAGCCGGTAGCCGACGACGCAGTAGATCGCTACCTGGAGGATCTTCGGCAGCAGCACACCCAGTGGATCTCCGTCGAGCGCCCTGCCGCTCTCGGCGATCACGTTGTGGTCGACATCGAGGGCCGGGCCGGCGACCAGGTTGTCCAGAATAACCAGGGCCGCGAGCTGACCCTGGATGCGGCCAGCTTCTATCCGCTGCCGGGTTTCCACCAGCAGGTCGCCGGCATGTCGCCGGGCGAGGAAAAACAGTTCGCCCTCGCCTACCCAGACGACGATCCCAGGAAAGACCTGGCCGGCCGTGAGGCGACCTTCACCGTCAAGCTGGTGGCCATCAACGAGCCCGACGTGCCGGCGCTGGACGACGAGCTGGCCCAGATGGTGGGCGATTACAGCACCCTGGCCGACCTGCGAGCTGCCGCCCTCGAAAACCTGGAGGAAGAGGCCCGCCAGGCCGCCGAGGCCGAGCTGCCCGACAAGGCGCTGGACGCCATGATCGCAGCCGCAGCCAGGATCGAGTATCCACCCCAGGCCGTCGACAAAGAGATCGACTCGATGCTGGAGGACATGGAACAGAACCTGTCGACCAGGGGCATCAAGCTCGATACCTTCCTGGGCATGATGAAAAAGACACGCGAAGCCTATCGCCAGGAGCTGCGCCCCGCCGCCGAGGAACGCCTGCGGCATGTCTTGGCCTTGGGCGAGGCGATCAAGCGTGAAGGGCTAAAGGTTGAAGAGGCAGAGGTAGAAGCCAGGGTCCAGGAGCTTAAGGCCCAGGAAGGGTTCGAATCTGAAGAGGTGCAAAAGCTGCTGGATAGCCCGGCCACCCGCGTCGGCCTGGCCAACGATCTGCTGGTTGCCAAGATCCGCGATCGGATCGCCCAGATCGCCAGGGGAGAGGCCCCGCCGCTGGAAGTCGATGCCGAGGCGCCAGCCGAGGCAGAACCGGTTGAAGCGGCACAGCCGTCGGGTGACACCTTACAGACGCCAGAGCCGTAAGCTGGTATACTGCTACTCAAACCAGAATCAGGAGATTGAATCATGGACAACAGCTTGATCCCAATGGTCATCGAAACCACCGGCCGCGGCGAGCGCGCCTATGACATTTATTCGCTGCTGCTCAAGGAGCGGATCGTCTTCCTGGGCACGCCGATTAACGACCAGATAGCAAACCTGGTCGTCGCCCAACTGCTCTACCTCGACCAGCAAAACCCAGAGCGCGAGATCCAGCTCTATCTGAACTGCCCCGGCGGCGAGATCTACCCTGGCCTGGCCGTCTACGACACGATGCAGATGATCCGGGCCCCGATCCGGACGATCGCCGTCGGCTGGACCGCCAGCCTCGGCACCGTGCTGCTGGCCGCCGGGCACAGAGGCAAGCGCATGGCCCTGCCCCACGCCACGATCCACATGCACCCCGCCGGAGGCGGCGCGCGCGGCTATGCCCCCGATGTAGAGATCCAGTACAAGGAACTCAAGCGCATGCAGGACCTGCTGCACAACATCCTGGCCAAACATACCGGCCAGCCTGTCTCCCGGATCACAGAGGACTTTGACCGGGACTATTTCATGGACCCGGCCGCCGCCGTCGAGTACGGCATCATCGACGAGGTGCTTACTGGAGCGCAGGAGGAACAACCAGGCGAAGAAAAGAAAGAGGATTAGTCATGGGCCGCCGTTCATCCCCCGATGTGCAACAATGCTCATTCTGCCGCCGCAGCTATGAAGAAGTAGACCGGTTGATCTCCGGCCCTGAGGGGGTCTATATCTGCAACGAGTGCGTGGCTCTATGCGTCGAGATCCTCGACGAAGAGCGGCAGAAAGAAAAGAGCGAACAGGCTGTCGCCAACCTGTCCAGCCTGCCGTCGCCTCGGGAGATCTACCACCGCCTGGACGAGTATGTCATTGGCCAAGAGCAGGCCAAGAAGGTCCTGTCTGTCGCCGTCTACAACCACTACAAGCGGATCAACGCTGGCGGCAAGCTGGGCGACGTCGAGCTGCAAAAGAGCAATATCCTGCTGATCGGTCCCACCGGCTGCGGCAAGACCCTCCTGGCCCAGACGCTGGCCAAGACCCTCGACGTGCCCTTTTCCATCGCCGACGCCACCGCTCTGACCGAGGCCGGCTACGTCGGCGAGGACGTTGAGAGCATCCTCCTCGGGCTGGTCCAGGCCGCCGACTATGACCTGGAACGGGCCGAGAAAGGGATCATCTACATCGACGAGATCGACAAGATCGGCCGCAAGTCGGGCGACAACCCCAGCATCACCCGCGACGTATCGGGCGAAGGGGTGCAGCAGGCGCTGCTCAAGATCATCGAAGGCTCTTATGTCAATGTCCCGCCCCACGGCGGCCGCAAGCACCCCCAGCAGGAGTTCATCCGGGTCAACAGCACCGACATCCTGTTCATCTGCGGCGGCACCTTCGAAGGGCTGGACAAGATCGTCGCCGAGCGGACCGGCGCCCGCGGCCGGGTGGGCTTTACGGCCGGTCAGGAAGGCCGCCGCCGCGAGGAGATGACCGCCGCCGAGCTGCTGCACGAGACGGCGCCCGACGACCTGATGGCCTATGGCCTGATCCCCGAGCTCGTCGGGCGGCTGCCGGTCGTCGTCACCGTCGAGCCGCTCGACAAGGCGGCGATGATCGCCATTTTGACCCAACCAAAGAACGCGCTGGTCAAGCAGTTCACCCGGCTGTTCGAGCTCGACAACGTGGAGCTGGTCTTTACCGACGACGCGTTGGAAGCGGCCGCCGAGGAGGCGATGAGCCGCAAAACCGGCGCGCGCGGGCTGCGAACGATCATCGAGGAGACGCTGCTCGACGTGATGTACGAAGTGCCCTCCCGCCGCGACGTGGTCAAGTGTGTGGTCAACGGCGAGACGATCCGGCGCAAGGCCCGCCCGCTGCTCCTCACCAAATCGGACCTGCCGGCAACGTGGGGCGACCAGGCGCTGCAAGAAACCGGCTGACAGAACCAAATCGAGCTGGCCGGGCTACCACGCCCGGCCAGCTATTCGCCAAGATCAATCACTTTCCAAGCGCCTGCCGCTGCGCCGCCAGCAGCTCTCCGATCCCCTTGTCGGCCAGATCGAGCACAGCGTCGAGCGCCCGCCGGCTGAACGGCTCCCCCTCCGCCGTGCCCTGCACCTCGATCAGCCGGCCGTCGCCGGTCAGGACAATGTTGAAATCGGCCGTCGCCGCCGCATCCTCCGCATAGCACAGGTCGAGCAGCAGTTGGCCGCCCACCCAGCCCAGGCTGACCGCCGCCACCTGCCCGGTCAAAACCTCACCTGGCGCCAGCCCTATTGCCGCCAGGCGCTCGACCGCCAGCGCCAGCGCCACATAGCTGCCGGTGATGGCCGCCGTCCGCGTCCCGCCGTCGGCCTGGATCACGTCGCAGTCGAGGATGATCGTCCGTTCGCCCAGCCGGGCCAGATCGACCACCGCCCGCAGACTGCGCCCGATCAGCCGCCGGATCTCGTGCGTCCGCCCAGCTTGCCCCATGGCGTCCCGCGGCGTGCGCCGGTGCGTCGAGCGGGGCAGCATGGCATACTCGGCGGTGATCCAGCCTGCGCCGCTGCCCTGCCGCCAGCGCGGCAGCGACTCTTCGACGCTGGCATTACACAGCACCCGCGTCCCGCCCACCTCGATTAGCACCGAGCCCTCGGCATAGGGCACAAAGCCCAGCGCCATCCGCACCAGGCGCATCTCATCCCAGCGACGGCCGTCTACTCGCATCTTGAGCCTCCAATAGCGGACCATGATTAACCGCCGGCCATGCCGCCAGCGGCTGTCGCCCCCCTGATTATACCATGCCCTCCGCCCCGTCACAAACCGTTCTTTCAGCGAAAGAGAGCCATTCCTTGGGAAGCGCCAGGCGTCTGGATTGGCATCAACCCCGACACAGTACTACGGGGGGATTGCACGAATAGCAGATTGCCTGTATAATAGTCTGCAAGATCGATCCGGGTGGATATAGCCTTGGCTAGCAATCTAGACACGCGCAGGATTACGGAAAACGAGCCGGCGGCGGCGCGGAGAGACGGCACGCTGCCGGCCAAGACGATCTTGCAAGAACGGTACGAGATATTGGCCGTGCAGGGCATCGGCGGCATGGGCGCCGTCTACCAGGCGCGCGACCTGCGCTTCGGGGCGGTCAGCCGCATCATCGCCGTCAAGGAGATGATGAACAACGCCCCCGACCCCCGCCTGCGGCAGATCAGCGTCCAGAATTTCGAGCGCGAGGCCAATATCCTGGCCAGCCTGTCCCACCCGGCCATCCCCAAGATCTTTGACTTTTTCAGCGAGAGCGACCGCAGCTACCTTGTCCTGGAGTTCGTCGACGGCCGGACCCTGGAGGAAGTCCTGAGCGAGCGCCGCAAGCCGTTCGAGCAGGAGGGGGTCCTCGACTGGGCGCTCCAGGTGTGCGACGTGCTGACCTATTTGCACAGCCAAAAACCACCCGTCATCTTTCGCGACATGAAACCGGACAACCTGATGCTCCGCCACGACGGGCGGCTCATGGTCATCGACTTTGGCATCGCCAAGGTATTCGAGCAAGGCCAGCGCGGAACGATGATCGGCACGGAAGGCTACTCGCCGCCGGAGCAATACCGGGGTGTGGCCGATCCGCGCGGCGACCTGTATGCCCTGAGCGCCACGCTCCATCACCTGCTTACCAACCGGGACCCACGGCTCGAGCCGCCATTCTCCTTTCACGAGCGCCCCATCCAGCTCTTCAACCCCAGCGTCGTGCCCGAGTTCCAGGCCGTCATCAACAGGGCATTGGCCTACGACCTCGATGACCGTTACAGCTCGGCAGCCGAAATGGCCCAGGCGCTGAGCAAGGCCCTGCCCGGACGCCGGGCGGCGATGCCGGGCCTGGGCGGGTTGGCGACCAACGCTGCACCCCAGGATGTCGTGCCCAAATGGACCTTTCGCTGCGAGGACGAAGTCCGATCCTCGCCTCGCGTAGCCGACGGTGTGCTGTACATCGGCAGCTACGACCACAACCTGTACGCTCTCGACGCCGAGCGCGGCGCCTTTATCTGGAAGTTCCCAACACAGAGCGGGATCGCGTCAACGCCGGCCATCTACCAAACCCAGGCGTTGGTCGGCTCCGACGACGGCCATCTGTATGCCGTCTCCTGCCGCACCGGTCACGAGATATGGGCCTGCGCCGTCGGCGGCCCGATCCGCTCCTCGCCGCGCCTTGAATATGGCCACGCCTTTGTCGGCTCCGACGACGGCCACCTGTACGCCGTCAATGCCCAGTCAGGCCGGATCGTATGGCGCTTCCAGACGGCCGGCCCGATCCGCTCCTCGCCGCTCATTTCCGGCGAGATGATCTACGTCGGTTCGGACGACGGATTTGTCTATGCCGTGGAAATGCGCAACGGCCAGGTCAAATGGAAGTACAACACCAACCGCCGGGTCACCTCTTCGCCGGCAATTCATGACGTGCTGATTCTCGTCGGTTCCGCCGACGGCAGCCTGCACAGCATAAACGCCGGCTCTGGCTGGCCGATGTGGCGTTTTCGAACCAAGGGGGCCATCCTGTCATCGCCGGTGGTCATCGACGACAATGTCTGCTTTGGCTCGGCCGACGGCTATCTGTACTGCCTGGACGCCAAAACGGGGCGCCAGGTATGGCGGTACGAAGCCGGCAGCCCGATCGCCTCGTCGCCCGCGGCGAGCGACGGAGTGTTGTACGTCGGCTCGAACGATGGGGCGATCCATGCCGTGGAGGCAGCCAACGGCCGGAGCCGCTGGCGCTACGTGACCGGCGGTCCAGTCCCATCGTCGCCGATCGTGGTAAGCAACACGGTCTATGTCGGCTCGAACGACCACAACGTCTATGCCCTGCCGACATAGCTGCCACTGAAGGCCATGAAGACCGAGATCGATCCGGAGCGCGATTATTATGCCATCCTCGGCGTCCCGTCCGACGCCGACGAGCAGGCGATCAAGCGCGCCTACCGGCAGTTGGCGCGGCGTTACCACCCCGACGCAGCCGCCCGTCGCGGCGACCAGCCCCAACCCACCGAACAGGCCGGCCAGGTTGAGCCAGCAGTCGAGGAGGGCGCACAGGCGCCCACCGGCGACACCGAGCGCTTTCGCGAGATCCAAGAAGCCTACGATCTCCTCACCGATTTCCAGCAGCGCGAGGCATACGACCACTGGCGGCGCCAGGAAGGGCTGGATCGCCCCCCGGCCCTTGTGCTGAGCACCACCGTGAGCCACGAGCTGCTGCCCTGCCTGGGCGAATCCCAAACCCTCTACATCCTGGTCAAGATCTCGTCCGCCGAAGGGATCGAGAGCCGCCGGATACCGCTTAACCTGTGCCTGGTCCTCGACCGCAGCACGTCGATGAAAGGGGCCCGATTACAGCAGGTCAAAGAGGCGGCGCGTTATATCGTCGACCAGTTAGGTGACAACGACATACTGTCGGTGATCTCTTTCAGCGACCGGGCCGAGATAGCGGTACCCGGGCAGTGGCCGGCGGACAAGGCAGCGGCGCGGGCTGCGATCAGCCGCATCCAGGCCGATGGCGGCACCGAGCTGCTGCAGGGACTCAAAATGGGCCTGGAGGAGCTGAGCCGTTGGCGGCGCGACGACATGTTCAGCTCGCTGATCCTCCTGACCGACGGCCAGACCTACGGCGACGACCAGGCGTGCCTGGAGCAGGCCGGCTGGGCCGGGCTGCAGCGTATCCAATTGGTGACGATGGGCATCGGCCCCGATTGGAACGACGACCTCCTGGATCGGATGGCCGG
>JAFGOG010000346.1 GCA_016926595.1 Anaerolineae bacterium | reverse complement strand
GCCCATGGCCGTCTCCATCCGCGCCAGGTCGCCGCCGATCTCGAACAGGTAGCGGTAGGCCAGCAGGGTCATGTCCGCCAGGATGGGGGGCAGGCCCAGGGCGCGCATGGCCTTGATGGTCGCCAGGAAGGGCGCGGTGCCAAAGAGGACCAGCCCCACCGTGAGGATGGAGACGAACTTGACGAGGATGCGCAGCAGCTCCAGGCAGCCCTCCAGCCGCAGCGCCAGGGGACCGATCTCGACGAGCAGCGTGGACCCTGACAGGAAGGGCAGCAGGACCGCCACGATGAGCAAAAACGCGCCCGGATAGCGCAGCCGGGCCAGCAGCCAGGCCAGCGGCAGGTGCGCGGCAGCGTATAGCAGGCCGGTGATGAGCAGCATCGCCGGCAGCAGTCGCAGATCGCGCACGAACGAAAAGGCCAGGATGAGGGCCATCAGGCCGGCCAGCTTGTACCTGGCATCCCAGCGGTGCAAGGGGGAATCCAGGCTGGCATAGGCGTCGAGTTCCAGGTCCATGTGTACTCTGGCAGTGCCCAGATTAGCCGTTGTCTAGCAATTCCGGCCTGACCCGCTGCAAGAAGAGCACCACCAGCGCCGTAAAGACACCCTCAATGGCCATCAGGGGCACGTGGGCCAGGGTCAGGGCATAGATGCTGGCCCGCTCGGTCTCGACATCGATCTGGACCGGGATGGTGGTGATCAGCAGCACCAGGGCGATGACGGCCGCCAGCCCCAGGCCGAGGGCGCCGGCCCCAAAGCTGAAAATCGCAGTTATGAGCCGGCCGTCCTGGCGATCGCGATCGCGCCACAGCAGATGGCGCAGGCGAAAGATCTGGTAGGCTAGCAGAGCCGGGACACCTATCATCGTGGCGTTGACGCCCAGGGTGCTCAGGCCTCCGTGCTGGAACATGACTGCCTGGAAAAAGAGGCCGATGAGGATGGCCGGAAAGGCATAGTAGCCCAGCACTGCCCCCAGCAGCCCGTTCAGGACCAGGTGGACGCTGGTGGGCGGGATGGGGATGTGGATCCACGAGGCGACGAAAAAGCCGGCCGTCAGCAGCGCGGCCGCGGGCACGCCGGCCTGGGGGTCCTCCCGCTGGTTGATCTTGCGCAGCGAGTACCAGGTCGCCGCGCCGGCGGTGGCGTACCCGGCGACCGCGACCGAGGCGGGCAGAATGCCATCCGGTATGTGCATCAGACTTTTCCCCCCCGGGCCGGGCTTGACTTTCTACGGGAGAAAAAGAGGGCCGTACCGACAAAGCCCCACACCACACAAGCCGACATCAGGAGGATCTGGGCCGGGGAAAAGCCCCCGCCGCCTGAGCCGGCTGCGCCGGCGCCAATCGGAATGTGCACGATGTCGCCGTGGCCCGCCTGGCGGATCTGCACATCCCAGGTGCCCGGCTGGTCGGGATCGGGCGTGAAGGCAAAGCGTCCCTCGTCGTCGCACACGCCCGTGAGCCAGGGGGTCGCGGGATCGTCAGGGGCATAGACCGTCACCTGCCCGCCAGCCAGCGGCTCGCCGGTGTCGTAGGTGGCCACCAGCTCCACGGCTGTGCTCAACGTGTACTCGATCTTGGCTCCATGAGCCAGTGCCGTGCCGGTGGTACTCAGGACCAGAAAGGCAACGGCGATCAGGACTCGTTTCCCCTTCATAGCTGGCCTCTCAGTGTGTTTCGCTGTGGCAGTGCCCCTCGCCGACGTGGCCCAGCGTGGGCAGGATGTCGACCAGCATCTGGTAGTCGGCCGGGGCCATCTCCGCCTGGAGCCCGCTCATGTCCACCCGCAGCATCCCCGATCCGCCGACGAGGGCGGCAAAGGGCGCAAAGCCCGGCGCGCCGACATTCAACTCGTCGTCCAGGGGGGTCTCGGCGTCGCCAAAGATGTGGTCAAAGTGAAAGGTCATCTCCAGGTCGGCGGTGCCATCCTTCTGGAGGATGCCCTTGCGCTCGTCGCCGACGTACTCGCCGCAGGTGTATTCGTACCCGGTCTCGACCTGGATGTTAAAATCGACCACCTGGCCCTCTTTTTCAGCCGTGCCGACCATGACCAGCGAGTAGCCGGCAGCCGGGCCATCGGTCGCCTTGACCATCTGCCAGCCGTTGGCATTGTAGTGGCCCGCCGGCGCGCCGTCCACCTGGCCCACCAGGATGGGCGCCGCGTCCGGCCCGCCCTCGGCCAGGTCCACGGTGTGCGTGCCGTCGAGACCCACTTCGGCCTGGGCCTCGACCTCGCCTCCGGTGTGGGGATCGTAGGGCGGCTCGGTCTGATAGCCGGCAACTTTGGCCAGGTGGATGTAGACGTGGTCAAAACTGATCGCCCATCCATCTTTGGAGGTGAACCCCTGCCGCACAAAATCCTCACCGTTGGCGTGGAACTGGAGCGTGCCCGTATCCTGGGCACCGCATCCGAGGAGCAGATCTGACAGCAAAACAGCTAGAACCAGCAGACCTATGTGTGCCTTGTTCATGGTTCTTTTTCCTCCTTGAGTTAATGCCTGTCTTTGTTATTGCAATTGATTGCAACAATAGTATAGCACAAAGCCGGAGGTCTGACAAATTGTGCGTTGTGTATGGCGTGTTTGAGGGCACCCTCATCCGTTGCCGGCGCCGGCGCAGGCCGCGCACAGGCCCGGAACGGACAGGTGATCCAGCGCGGGCACAAACCCGTACTTGGCTTGCAACCGCTGGCCAAAAGCCTGAGCCACCTCCAGGTCGGCGCCGATGACCTGGCCACATGCCTGGCAGACGAGGTGCAGGTGGGGGCCGTGGATGCCGAGGAGCTCGTAGCGACGCTGGCCGTCGCCGGCATCCACGCACGAGACGAGGTCAAGCTCCTGGAGTAGATCGAGGGTGCGGTATACGGTCGAGATATCGACCGAGGAGCTGATATTCTGTACCCGCTGATAGAGCTCTTCAACGGTTGCCAAACCTTCGACGTCGTGCAGTACCGACAGGATGATCTCCCGTTGCGGGGTCAGCCGGAAGCCTCGCGCGCGCAGTTGTTGAACAAAGACCTTTTCACATGCCACGGTCCCGCCTCCCTTGTTGCGGTTATTTGCAATAGCAATTATACCAGAAATGCTATGGCTTGCAAAAATGTCTCAACGTCCAGCCTACCTGTGTTCGGCTTTGTCGGCTCGGGTTTTCGTAGGTCTTTTCCTTGTCAGGCTACTCACGTACATTTTTTGCCGCCTCGGCCAGCTGCCAGGCGTTGGCCTGGATCTTTTTGATGGCGGCTACGGCATCGTCCACGCCTTTGCGGCCGCAACGAAAGACCGCCTCGTCCAGCCAGACGGCCTCGTGCTCGCACGCGCGCGTCGCTTGGGGCAGGTTCATCTTTCCAAAATCAAAGTACTGCGGGAAGGCGCTCGGCACAGGCAGCTTGGACTTCTGTGGCTAGAAGAGGGTATAGTTGTGCATGGCTTCGTAGCCGACCCAACAGTCCACGCCTTCGGCGTCCAGCGCGGCACACAGGAAGTCATGCTCCACGCCAAACACCTCGGGATGGAGGGCAAAGATGTAGCGGTAGAACGAGCGTGTGGTGTGGCGGTCGTCGGGCCTCAGCACGCGCACCCCGGGGATTTTGCTCAACGCTTCGTCCAGGTACTCTGCCATCTCCTCGCGTTGCCGGGCCTGCGCCGGGAACCGCTCGAGGCCGACCAGCGCCAGCGCGGCGGCCAGCTCGCTCAGGCGAAAGTTGCCACCTACCTGGAAATCCATGCTCTCATCTTCTGGGCCGCCGCCCAGGGCGTGCGGGCGCCCACAGTCAATGATCGAGGCTGCTTTGGCAGCCAGCTCCGGGGTCCTGCACAGCAGGATGCCACCCTCGCCGCAGGTCAGCGTCTTGGATGATTGGAGCGAAAACGAGCCGAAATGCCCGATGGTTCCAGCGCCCCGATCTGACCACCTCGGTGACAGCGTCGATATCACGCTGATCCCAGACCGGCCATTCAGGGTAGGGTTCGCGGCGCGTTTTCGGCCCACCCAGGATTGCTAGCTCTGACATGGCCCTTCTCCTTCACAATAGGTCATGCACGGCCCTCATGACAGCCGGGCCAATCTCTTTGCCGATTGGATTGGTTTCCTCGTAATGTTTTCCGGGACGGAATGGATTCAGTGGATACTTGAATTCCTCCCTGGGCAGGATATATCCCAGTTCGTCGTTGGCCAGCCCGATCACCCCCACCGTCTCGCCGCCTGCCTCCCTCAGACTGGCCTTGAGTGCCAATCCGAGCCCAGGGAGCAGCTCGCCGGGCACCGTGGCAAACCACGCCTTTCCAATCTTGACCAGGTTGACTTCACTCTGGACCTGGCCCTTCTTGTCCCGCACATCGGGCAGGAGTTTGCGCCGGAAGGCCAGTTTGTAGAGGATATTGGTCAGCTTCACCGAGATCGGTCGCCTCTGAAAATCGAGAGAATCTACAGGGACAACTGCGCTCTTGGCCGACAGGTCCAGGCCAGCGCGTGCAAGGGCAGTACCCATCGCCTCGCATTCCTCAAACGAGTGGTCTTGTACATCGGGCGTCATCATGCCGCCCAGTGCCCCACTGAAAAAGATGCACGGCGCATCCGTGCGCGCTTTGACCGCCCGGCGCAGCACACCGGGATAATCGCTGGTGATGTGCGGGTTGTGCTCCCACAAGACTTCCGGATGGCAGGGGAAGTTGAAGAGCGAGGCCAGCACCCTGCCGTCGGCCGCGAGGAATTACAGGACGGTCAGCTCGTCGTCCACGATATAGAACGCCACGACACCAGCCACAGCCTCGGCCGGTGTAGCGACGCCCAGACTCATCAGCGAATAGATCAAGCGTGTCTTGGTGCTGGTGTGAAATCCAGGGGTTGTGGCCATACGATCCGCCTTTCAGTTGATCTCCAGGACCTGCCCGGTGCGGGCGCTTTCGTAGGCGCTGTCTACAATTCGCATGTTGACCAGCCCTTCGGCGCCGCCGGGCACAGGGGTGCGGCCGGTCTCGATGCAGTCTACAAAGTAGACCATCTGGGTATCATACATGCCCTGTGGACAGTGCACCGGGCGTGGGAAGGGAAAACCGGGATCGACCCGTTCTACCTTTTCCTGTGCGGGATTGGGCAGCGACAGGCAGGTGGGAAAGAGGGAAGCAAGCCCCTGCCTGCCGTATAACTGCGTCGCGGCCTCGGGGCCGTCGGCGTGGGGCTGCCACCAGCCCGACTCGATATAGGAAGTGACGCCGTTCTCCCAGTTCACCAGGATGACGCCGGTGTCGTCCACGTCAAAATCGCGGTAGTGGGTGCCTATGCGAGCGTAGACGCTGACCGGCTGCGGATCCCCCAGCAGAAAACGGACGGTGTCGATGGCGTGGATGCCCATGTCGGCCAGGGCGCCGCCGCCTGCAAACTCCTGTTGGGTGAACCAGCCGCCCGGCCCCCAGTTGACGTGCACGCCATAGCCCTTGGTGCGCACAATCTGCCCAATGCGGCCCCGGTCTAGCTGTTCCTTGAGCCACCGCACCTCGTCGTCAAACCGCCAACAGTGGGCGACCATCAACAGCGCGCCCGACTTGACTCCAGCCGCGACCATCTCCTGCGCTTCCTTGGCGTTCATCGCCATCGGCTTTTCCACCAGGACGTGAACGCCGGCCTCCAGCGCGGCGATGGCCTGCGGGGCGTGGAGATAGTTGGGTGTGTTGATGCTGACGGCGTCCACGTCGCCGTCGCGCAGCAGCTCTTCAATGGCCGTGTACTGGCGGGGGATGTCGAACTCTTTTGCCAAGGCAGCCATTGACTTGGGCTGGTGGTTAACCACAGCAACCAGCTCGACGCCAGGCAGCTTTTGAGCTGCCCGGGCGTGGATCTGCGAGATGTAGCCGGTTCCGGCAAGTGCCAGTTTGACAGTCATCCGTCCCTCCTCTCTAGATGGGCACTCAACAGCATTAACAGCAGTCTTTGGCGGCCCAGCTCGTGGGCAATACCATACGGCAACTCGTGGCGACGGACATAGTCGGGCAGCCCACGCAGGGTTGATTCTATCACAGAAGCCGGGAGACGGTCAATCGGCACGTGACACGTCATTGGAGCAGCGCTGGGCATCATCGGCGCGCTGATGGGCTGGCAGGCATCAAGCTCTCGACCCGTTCGTAGCCCACTTGGCAAGGATCGAGGGTGCGAAACAACCACGAAAGTCAATCGCTCTTTTTCCCTGGGATGATGTATTGGATTCTGCGGAAGGGCTTGACCTGCGGACCGATGTTGTTCTTGAGCAGATTGCCAGAGATGTGCATGAGGGTATCGCCATAGTCGCTGTCGATACCCATGCTGGCCAGGCAGGGGTAGTGGTGGTGCAGCAGATGGGTGTCACGCAGGTCACCCCGATGTTTTGTAGCCAGCCCCGCAGTTGCCGGGCCAGGCCGCGGGGCAGCCAGGCTTCGTTGTCTACAGAAGCAATCACTGCCTGGGCGCCGGTCATGCGGGCGATGTCGGGCAGCAATTCCGCCACCCCGGGATGCTCGCCAAAGGCGAGGATGAGATCGGCCGCGGGGAGTGTATCAGGCAAAAAGTCTTCCGGATAGTCCAGGACGGGCGGCAGGGCGGCCGGAGCCCGCCAGGTCTCAATCGTCCACTCGGAGGGACCATGGGTACGCACCTTGGTCACGTGTCGTTGGCCATAGTCTCTCGAGATAACGGCCAGGATGCGCAGCGCATTGGACACGGCTCTGTTCCATCCTCGGCGAGAGGGCTGCATCGCTCATGGCCTTTCGCCCTCCGTCCAATGGCCCTTTGCCCGGAAGAGATCGATCAGCCGGCTTCCCAGAAACCCGGCCAGCACCACCAGCGTCAGGCCCAACCCGACGTCCAGGTAGGGGGGCGTCCAGGTCCGGTCGGCATCGGGCGGAAGAAACTCGTACACGGCGGCCACGATGAAGGCCAGGTTGGCACCCAGCAGCACCCCCCAGCCCAGCACCTGTCGCATCCAGCCGCGCACGTCGAGCCGGTCTGCGACCAGGAAGAGCATCATCACGGCGGTGGTCGTGGCCAGGATGTGCCAGTGGCCGACGAGGATGCGGCGTTCGGCTTCCAGCGGCCAGGTGCGGAAGACCTCATCCAGCTTGACGGCGGTGTACAGCCCGGGGAAAACCATGATCGGCTGGAGAAGGATCATCTGGGCAAAGAGCCCAAAGTGCAGCGGGTTACGCACCAGTGCCCGGATCTTTTGTCCCGGGGTGCCCTTCACTATTGCCTGCCGCGCCAACCCGTTCTTGATCAGCCGGTCGATGCCGGCGATGACCATCAGCAGCGCGGCCAGCAGCACCAGGCTGCTCCCGGCATAGATGATCCAGTGGGCGATC
>JAFGOG010000345.1 GCA_016926595.1 Anaerolineae bacterium | reverse complement strand
TACTTTCTACATAACCAGGCCCAGGTAGACGCCTACCTGGAGGCATGGCGACAGTACACAGACCAGGCGTGGCAAGAACAGGAGCAGAGCCCTTCGCCCGCCATGGAACGCCTGCGTCAGATCAAACGGACCCAGGCACAATCTTCGTGAAGTTGTTGCCCACAAAAAGAGGCGAGTCTCTGGATTGCTGAGACCCGCCTCTTTATTGGGCAGTCGAGGGCTTGGGGCAACTCGCATTCAGTCTTGTAGTGTCTGCCTGCTCAGCAGTGGCAGATAGATCGAGTATCCCTTGCTGGCCGACACCGGTCCGTGCAGCGTCGCCGCACCATGCGTATCTACATCCGCCAGCCAGTACCAGTAGGTCACACCCGGCGCGACCGCTTCGTCCACGAACTCGTAGACGGCACCCACCGGGCTGCCCGGCGCCTGGCCGGGGATGAGGTCCGCGTTCAGGCGGGTCTGAGGTCCATCCGGGGCCTCGGCGCGGTAGAGGTGAAAGCCCAGCAGGTCGATCTCGCTGGCCGTTTCCCACGCCAAGGCGATGACGCCCTCCCGTGGCGTAGCCGTGAACCAGGCCAGCTCCACGGCGGTGGGGATCGGCCAGCCGTACCAGTAGCCAGCCCCCAGGGCCAGGCCACCATCACCGGACGATGGCCCGATGATGGGCTGGCCCAGTGTGTCGTACAGGGCCACGCTGCCACCGTCGTTCGACGACCCGCCCCCGCCGCCGAGCACCCACCACTCGATGGCCGCGCCGCCCTGGGCCAGGGTTGCTGCCCTGGCCAGCCCCAGAACCCCCAGGGCCACCATCAAGTGTACACTCGTTCGGAAACATCTGCGCTCTTTCATTGTGGATTCCTTCGCAAGTGGATACCGTGCCAAATGTACCAGATCGGTCCCAAAACGATGCCACCCAGGGCCGCCGCAATTGCGGTGAGCGTCTCGGTTCCCGAAACATAGCCGGCGACGACCAGACAGTACAGCGCGCCGGCGACCACGCCAACGTACCCCAGCGGCCGGGGCCAAGTGTTCGCGCGTAGCGCCAGCACGCTGACTACCAGCACCCAGAATCCGATCGCGCCAAAGCCCAGCCAGCCCTGCGGATCGAGATAGAGATCGGGCTGGGTGGTCGCCAGAATCGTCCGCAGGGCGGCGTCGCCCGACTCGAACAGCACGGCGCGGCGCGGCACCTGCGCTATCAACCGAAAGTAGGTGATGCCGGTGATCGCAAAGCCTATGAATGCCAGGCTGCTGCTCCAACGCACCCATCCCTCGTGCACAGGACGCACCCGCTCCGAGATGGCGGGAACGGCCGCCAGTGCCAGGACGGCGCCGAGCGCGAAGGCCCAATACTCGATCAGGATGATGGTCGAGTTCTGCGCCACCGAGGCGAGGAGTTTTGCGGGGTCGCCGGCGGGCCTCTGTTCGATGGGTAGCGAGGCGTAGCAAACGCCGATCACCAGATACGAGATGCCGACCAGGATCGAGCACAGTCCTCCGAGTTTCGCAAGCGTGTGGTCTCTCATTGTTCATCTCCTTGAGATTAGATCTTCCTCTCGCCCGGCGTGGACCACAGTCCACGCTCCGGTGCCGGACTGTGGTCCGGCGTGAGCAAGTTGACATAGGTTCAATTAGCGGGCGACGATCCACCAGTTCGTCCCGTCGCTGACCACGGTGATGAAATCGTACTGCGCGGCGAGCGATTGGGAGGCGAGGCCGTCAATGGTCCCGCCGGCCGAGCCGACCGTCACCGCGTTGGCGGTGAAGCGTTTGATGGTGAAGGTGACGCCCCTGGCCGAGGCGGCGTCCGGCAGGGTGATGGTCGCGGCGGCGGCGTTGTCCACCAGCACCACGCCAGCTTGGGCCGCAGCCAACGTGGTGTCGCCGGTCACGGTGGTCACGCGCACGTGGGCAAACAGGTTGCCCTGCACGCTCAGGTCGCCGCCCACCTGCGCACCCTCCCCGACGGCCAGGCTGCTCTGCACGGTGAGATCGTTGTTGACGATGGCGTTGTCCCCCACCTGCAGCGAGCCGCTCCACAAAGCGCCGGTCTCTAGCGTGGGCGATTCCAGGTGGTTGAGATCAAAGATCGCCAGGCGGTCGTTATCATTCGAGGGCACGTAGGCGTAGCGGCCGGCCACGTAAACCGATTGTGGCCCATCCAGGTTCGCGCTGGTGTAGCCCTGGGCGACGATGTTGTTCGGGTCGGACACGTCAAAAACGACCAGGCGGTCGTTCCCATAGGAGGCCACGTAGGCGTAGCGGCCGGCCACGTAAACTGCTGCTGGCCAATCCAGGTTCGTGTTGGTGTAGCCCTGGGCAACGATGTTGTTCGGGTCAGACACGTCAAAGATCGCCAGGCGGCTGTTGCCGTGGGAAGCCACGTAGGCGTAGCGGCCGACCACATAGACCGATTTTGGATAGGACAGGTTGGTGTCGGTGTAGCCTTGGGCGACGATGTTCTCCGGGTCGGACACGTCAAAGATCGCCAGGCGGGAGTTGATTTCCGAGGCCACGTAGGCGTAGCGGCCTCTCACATAGACCGAGAATGGCCCATCCAGGTTCGTGCTGGTGTGGCCTTGGGCGACGATGTGGTTCGGGTCGGACACGTCAAAGATCGCCAGGTTGTCGCTGATCAAGGAGGCCACGTAGGCGTAGCGGCCGGCCACATAGAGCGCAAATGGCCCGTCCAGGTTCGTGCTGGTGTAGCCCAGGGCGACGATGTTATTCGGGTCGGACACGTCAAAAATGACCAGGCGGTCGTTCCAATAGGAGGTCACGTAGGCGTAGCGGCCAGCCACGTGGACCGAGCGTGGCGCATCCAGGTTGTCGCTGGTGTAGCCTTTGGCGACGATATTGTTCGGGTCGGACACGTCCAAGATGACCAGGCGGTCATTGCTGGCGCAGGTCACGTAGGCGTAGCGGCCGGCCACGTAAACTGATTGTGGCCCGTCCAGGTTCGCGCCGGTGTAGCCCCTGGCCGCGGGATTGTCCTCGCCCAGCACGTGGACGTTGCCGCGCACGGTCAGGCGTTCGGTGGGCGCGTTGGTGCCCAGGCCCACGTTGCCGCCATCCTGCAAGAACAGCCGGTTCTCCGAGACGCCCGATTCGACAAAATTGAGGCCGCCGCCAGAATAGTTGAGGTGCCACTGGTTGGCGCCGCTGGCGTCCTGAAATTGAATCCAATCTGAGAAGGACCCGATCCCCCGGATCGTCAGCCGCTGCGTGCCCGGCGCCGCGCCCAAGCCCAGCCGGCCGCTGGTATCCAGCCGCATCCATTCGACATTGTTGGTCCTGAAAACCAAGGGCTGCGCGTCGGTGGTGCCCAGGAAGTTGGTGGCCGGGGCCGTGCCGGCGTTGCCGGCCAGCCGCCAGGCGTTCTTCACCTCCTCCGCCTGCAGGGCGTAGGGCGCGGCGGCGATGCGCCGGTCGGGCGAGAGTTGGGTGAACGTCGTCCCGTCGCTGCTGAACCACACCCGCAAGTAGCGCTCCGTCCCACTAAAGGCCGTGGCCGGCAAGGCCATCATGTTGGTCAGCGCCGTGTCGCCCAACAGCACGCTAAACAGCCCATTGTTCACGGTCAACTCGACGGCGGCGGTCGGCTCGCTGCCGCCGACAGACGTGCCGTCGTTGGACCAGTAGGTGGTGGTTCCCGCCTGGTTGACGACGGCGAACTTGAAGTAGCCGGTCCCGGTGTAAGCCGCGCCGCCCACCGTCACCTGGCCCTGGTAGCTGACGACCGTCGGCGCGCCGCTCTGCGCCCCCGTCGGTCCGGCGCCGCCCAGCCAGACGGTCAACAAAAGGACAACCGCCAATACCGTTCCAATCTGCCGTTTCATGTGTGTCTCCTCCTTCAGTGAGTGGTTTGCTCTATCGCATCCGGCTGCGCTCC
>JAFGOG010000344.1 GCA_016926595.1 Anaerolineae bacterium | reverse complement strand
GGCCATCGAGGCCGGCCAACAAGCCCTGGACATCTTTCGCCAGATCGACCACCGGCACGGCCAGGTCATCACCCTGCTCAACCTCAGCTCTCGCTACAAGAATACCGGCCAGCTCGCCCGGGCGCGCCAGGTTCTGGCCGAAGGGTTGCCGCTGGCGCGAGAGCTCTCTCTGGCTGACGACGAAGCGCGCATGTTGTCGAGCCTGGCCGAGCTGTTGACCCACAGCGGTGAGTACGACGCCGCCGAGCAGGCGCTCAATCGGGCGGAAGAGATCACCCGCAGCCTGGATTCGCCTCACCTTCAGGCCACAGTCCACTACCGGGATGGGGAGCTGCGCCTGGCCATCGGCGATCTGGACCGGGCAGCGGAGCTTTTTGCCCAGGCAGGGCAAGAATACCAGGCCAGCGGCTACGCCTTCTATCAAACCCTCATGCGCTCCTTCCTGGCGGCCACCCAGCACCGCCGGGGCGATCTGGCGGGGGCGGTATCCCTGTCCAGCCAGGCTATGGCCGAGATGGACGCCCGGCCCGAGGTCCCCCTGATGCTGGAAGTCTGCCTGCACCACTACCAGATCATGACCTCCGCCGGTCAGCCCGCAACAGCCCGGTCTGCGCTGGAACGGGCCGACGCCGAGGTCCAGCAACACCGCGCCACCCTGCCCGACCCGGCCTGGCAGTACGGCTTTATCGAGGACGTGCCCCTGCACCGCCAGATCGTGACCTCCTGGGAGGCGCTCCAACCCCGGCGCATCGTCGTGCGCCTGCCCCGCGCCGACGCGCCCCTGGGCCGCTCGCTGCGCGACGACGAGTATGTGGCCGTCGCCTGGACGGTGGACGCCCCGGAGGACGCCGCCTGGCCCGACAAAACCTCGCGCCGCCGCCAGCGCCTCCTGCGGCTCCTGGCCGAAGCCCAGACCCAGGGCACCGCCCCCCGCGACGAGGACCTGGCCGAGGTCCTGGGCGTGGGTCTGCGCACCTTGCGCCGCGACATGGCCGCACTGCGCGCCGAGGGCCACGACCTGCTCACCCGCTGGCGCAGGCGGCAATTGGCAACCTAGGTCAGCCAGGCGGCGCCGGCTTGGAGATAGCAGCAAGACACAGCTATACTACACTGCCATCCAGAGATGGATGGCAATTTTTCTTATGGAGCAAAACCAGCACTCAAAACCGACTCGCAGGGACACCTTTGTGGTCCGCATCTGGCGGGAAGAAGGCAAGGCTGGCTGGGAAGGCTGGATCCAGCACGTCGGCAGCGGCGAGTCGGCCCTGGTCCGAGAGTTGGGCGAGCTGTTCGCCTTCATCGAGCGTCGCACCGGCGAACTAGAGGCCACGATGCAAAAAGGTCTTAGATAGTCGCCAGAAGGAGAAAGCGCAATGAAAAACGCATCGCGATCCATTCTACTCGTCTCGCTGGCTTTGCTGGCTCTACTGATCAAGCTGCCGGGTGTGGGACCGTCGCCAGCGCGCGCCGCCAGTTTTGTAGTCGACGACAACTCGGACGACGCCAATGCGCAGGACAAGAACCCAGGGGATGGGGTCTGTGCCAGTTGGTACAACACCTGCACCCTGCGGTCGGCTATCGAGGAAGCCAACGCACTCGCCGATGCCGACATCATCACCTTTGCCAGCCCGATGACCATCTACCTGGACACTGCCGAAGGGAGGCTGGATCTTGACACCCAGATCCGGCTGGACGCCAGCGGCGTGTGGGACACGTTCAACGACCGACCAGGCGTGAGCCTCGACGGCAACGATCAAAGTGCCGGCTGCCTTGGCATTTACGGGACCAACGTCGAGGTCTATGGCCTGTTCGTCTACAACTGCGACACGGCCGTGTCCATCTACTCGGCCAACAACACCGTCGGCGGCACGGCCCAGGGCCAGCGCAACGTGCTGTCGGGCAACGACAGTGGCGTCTACCTGGGCAGCGACGGCGCGGACCACAACGTCGTGCAGGGCAACTGGATCGGATTGAGCATCACCGGCGATAGCAAGACCCCTAACCGAATCGGGGTGGCCATTCAGGACAGCGCCGACGAAAACACCATCGGCGGCGATACGCCGGCCAAAGGCAACTATATCTCGGGCAATACGGCCCAGGGGGTCCTGATCAGGGACACCAACTCGGACGGCAACCGCCTGGGCGGCAACGTGATCGGGCTGCCGGCGGTCGGCTATCAAGATGTGGGCAACGGAATGGCCGGGGTGTGGATCTATAGCGGGCCGCAGAATACCCAGATCGGCGGCAACGGCCTCACCGGCAACACCATCTCACTAAACGGCGAGGAGGGAGTGTTCATCTAGGACGCCCATAACAGCCGGGTCGAGGCCAATACCATCACCTGGAACAAAACGTACGGCGTGTACGTGAGGGACGGCGCCGGCAACTGGACCCAGGCCAATACCATTGCCCACAATACCTACGATGGTGTGTACGTGTGTGGGGCAACCGCCACGGGCAACACCATCACGGCCAACAGCATCCACGACAACGGCAATAAAGGGATCGATCTGGGCCAAGGCGGCAATAGCGAGCTGGCCGCGCCGGTCATCACCACCGCCAACGCCGGCGGCGCGTCGGGCGCCGGCTGCGCCTGGTGCACCATCCATCTCTACTCGGACGCCGCCGACGAAGGGGAGACCTACCACGGCATTGCCAGCGCCGACGGCAGCGGCAACTGGAACTTTAGCGGCTTTCTCAGCGGTCCCAACATCACTGCCACCAACACCGGTTCCTGTGGCCGGCAGTTCCATGGCAACGAACTGGCTCCCCTGAACTTTGCCCCCGCCGGTTGCGGCGACACCTCCGAGTTCTCGGCGCCGTTCACCATCGGCGGTGGGGCGCAACACAAGATCTTTCTGCCCCTCGTCGTGTGCAACCACTAGAAAGACTGGTCCAATCTTCGAGATTGGACCAGTCTCAGACAGAGAAGAGTTATGATGAAACACAGATCCTTGTTCGTCCTGCTGGCGGCCCTGGCCCTGCTTACATTCGTTGCACTCAGTCCAGGCCTGGCCGCCCCACTGCCCGACGCGGCCGGGAATCCGGCCCCGGCCGCCGTCTCGTTCACCCTCACCCGGCTGACGGGCAACTCGGCCGAGGACACCCGCCCGACCCTGGCCGTGGACGGCAACGGCCAGGCCCACGTCGCCTACGAGCACGGCGGCGACATCTATACGCCACCAATGCCGGCAGCGCGTGGGTCGCGACTTCCATTTCCACCGACCCGGCCGACGAGTACCGGCCGGCCATCACCCTGGATGGCAGCGGCCAGGCCCACGTCGCCTACTGGGTCACTTGTCACGGCTATCGCCATAATTTAGGCGCAAGGAATGGCGATGCGCATGACATATGACCCACTACTTTTCCGGCTCGCCGCCGAACCTGGACATCTATTACGCTACCATCGCCGGCGGCGCGTGGGCCAGCGAGGCCGTGGGCGACACGAACATGCCCGCCACCTGCAACCTGCACCTGGGCCTAGCCCTGGACGGCGCCGGCCGGGCCTACATCGTCTACCATGCCTACGATGGATCCGACTATGAGGTCAGCATCCGCTACCAGGAAGGCGCCCGTGGAACGACACCCCTTGGCGGATGGGCGACCCTGATCGTCACCGACAACGCGGTTCAGGACGAGTACCCCTCCATCGCCGTGGAAGGTTCCGGCGTGATCCACGTCGCCTATCAAAGCTACGACGCTGCCGCTTTCACCTACGATCTGTGGCATGCGACCTACAGCGGCGGCGCATGGAACTTTGACCAGGTTACAGATAGCGCCGGGTCTGACGACAAGGCCACCACCCTGGCCCTGGACGGGACCGGCAAGGCCCACGTCGCCTGGGAAGTCGCCGCACCGCTCGCCACCTCCGAGATCGGCTACGCCACGGACGCCAGCGGCGCGTGGATCTCCACCACCCTGACGGCCAACACCGAGCACGATACCAACCCCTCTCTGGCGGTAGACGGCAGCAGCCAGGTCCACATCGCCTACGAGCATTTCGACTGGACCCAATACCACATCCACTACACCGGCAACGCCAGCGGTGCGTGGACCACCAGCGTCGTGGCTTCCGCCTCGGTGCAGGAGGCCTTCCTGGCCGCCAACAACCACGCCCTGGCCGTGGACGGATCCGGCCACGTCCACGTCGTCTATTTCGCCGACGACGGCAGCGACGACGAGGTATGGTACGCCCGCAGCGACCAGCCGGTCGGTCCGCCGTCGAACCATCCGCCCCACGTGCCCTCCGACCTCATCCCCCTGACCAGGCCAACGGCGTGGGCCTCGAGGACAATGTGCTGTCCTGGAGCGGCGGCGATCCCGACGCCAGAGGCGTTGTGGCCTACGACATCCTCTTTGGCGCCAGCAACCCCCCGCCCCTGCTGCAGAGCGACTGGCCCACCACCAGTCTGACGGTCACCCTGGCAGCCAACACCCACTACTACTGGCAGGTCGTGGCCCGCGACGACCACGGCCTCGAAACGGGCGGGCCGGTGTGGGAGGTTACCACCGGCGGCGGATCGTGTTTCGTGTATTTGCCTTTTGTGACACGAAACCGTTGAATGGTCTTTCACCAATATGGGAGGTAAAAAATGAACGAGAAAAAGAGTGTTTTGCAAAAGATGGCGGCCACATTGGCTGTCCTGGTCATCCTGCTCTCCAGCCTGCCGGCCCTGGCCCAGACCGGGCCGGAGACGATGAACTTTCAAGGGCGGCTGCTGGACAGCGGCGGCAGTCCCCGTAGCGGCGAAACGCACTGCATGGGCTTTCGCCTGTGCAACGACTCGTCTTGCACCACCCAGGTCTGGCCAGCCAGCGGTTACGAGGAGCAGGCCGTGACCACCGAGGGTGGCACCTACAAGGCCGGCCTGTTCACCGTGGCCCTGGGCGCAATCAGCCCGATCCCGCCCAACCTGATGTACGAGCACAATAGCCTCTACCTGGAAGTCAACGTGGCCGACGAGACGATCTGTCCAGGCAGCAGTTGGACGACCCTGCTGCCGCGCAGCCGGTTGCATGTTAACGCCTACGCCCAGCGCAGCCGCCGGGTGCGCACCGAGGAGAGCGACGACGACTACCTGGTCAGCGTGGGCAACACCGGCCAGGGTGGCGGCATCTTTGCCCGCACCGACAGCACAACCGACGAGGCCCGGGCCGGCTACTTTTACGCCGCCGCCGGCAGCGGCAAGACCTACGGCGTCTACGGCCGCATCGACACCACGGCGACCGACGCCAGCGCCGTCTACGGCGTGGCCAGTCAGGCCAGCGGCCAGGTCCACGGCCTGTACGGCAAGACCAATAGCGCCGACGGCTATGGCGTCTACGGCAGCGGCCCCAAGATCGGCGTGCGGGGCGTGGGCGACACGGCCGGCAGCGTCTCGCCCGGCGTGGATGTGGGCATTTGGGGGGACTCTGCCATCGGCGATGGCGTCTGGGGCGTCACCGACAGCAGCGCCGACCAGTCCACCGGGGTCCGGGGCTGGGCCAACGCCCCCAGCGGCGCGACGTACGGCGTCTACGGCTACAACCGGAGCAGCAGCGAGGGGGCGCGAGGGGTGTACGGCTACACGTCAGCGTCCAGCGGCATCACCTATGGCGTGTATGGCGAGGCGGCATCGCTCTCGGGCCGGGGCGTCTATGGCAAGGGCGGCTACTATGGCGTCTATGGCGAAGGCACCGACCCCAGCGGCACCGCCTTCGGCGTCTACGGAGTCAGCACCGGCAGCAACGGCTTTGGCGTGCGAGGTGCAAGCACATACCAGGCTGGCGTGAGTGGGCTCAGCGGCACCGGCGTCTATGGCACAGCCAGCATGACCGGCACGGTCGGCATCTCTACCAACGTCGTCGGCCAGGGCGTCGGCGTCTATGGCAAAAGCCTGGCAGACTTGGGCACTGGGGTGTACGGTTATGCCGCAGCCTACAGCGGCCAGACCTACGGTGTGTACGGCGTGAACAACAGCAGCAGTGACAACGCCGCGGCCGGTTTCTTTTGGGCCAAGGGCAGCAGCGGTCTGAACTCCGGCGTCTATGCCGCGAACAACAGCACGAGTGATGAGGCTGCCGGCGGCCGCTTCTATGCCATCGGCGCCAGCGGCAAAACCTACGGAGTCCGCGGCCAGACCAACAGCAGCAGCACCAACGCCACCGGGGTGTATGGGCTGAGCATAGCCGGGGCTACCAACGGCGTATGGGGTGAAAGTCAGAGCACGGATGGCGGCAGCGCTGGCGTCTATGCCTACGCCAGCAACACCGGGGGTTCCGCCGTGGCCCTCTGGGCGCGCAGCGCCGGCACGGGCGACATCATCCGCGGCTATGGCCCTGGCTACCCGGACCTCGAGTTCCGGGTCGTGAACAATGGCGACGTTCGGGCCGATGGCGCCTATACCACCCCCGCCGCCGATTTTGCCGAGATGCTGCCTGCCGTCGCCGGCCTGGAGCCGGGCGACGTGCTGACCATCGGCCCCGACGGCACGCTCGTCCGCAGCAGCCAGGCCTACCAGGGCAGCGTTGCCGGTGTGTATTCGACCCGGCCGGGGTTTGTGGGCGGGGGAAGCATGGACGGTGAACAGGAGGGCAAGGTCCCCCTGGCCGTCGTCGGCGTAGCGCCGGTCAAGGTCAGCGCCGAGAATGGCCCCATCCGCCCCGGCGATCTGCTGGTGGCATCGTCCACACCCGGCCATGCCATGCGCGCCGGCGAGAATCCGCCCCAGGGCACGGTCATCGGCAAGACGCTGGCCGGGCTGGAAAGCGGCGTGGGCGTCATCCAGATGCTGGTCACGTTGCAATAAGCTGGACATTGGAGATTGGAGGCTGGATGTCAACCAATCTTCCAATTTCCAGCTTCCGGCAAAAGGAGGCGATGATGAGACGCAAGCTCGTTTTGCTATTGAACGCGGCCTTGCTGCTGGCCGTGACAGCCGGGGCGCTGGCCCAGTCGGGCGGCGACTATGACCTGGAATGGCAGGTGATCGGCAGCACCGGGGATGAGCTTGTAGCCGGGGGCGACTACCAGATCGGCTTCACTCTGGGCCAGGCCCAGGACACCCCCCTCAGCGCCGGCGGCAGCTATCAGATCGCGCAGGGCTACTGGGCCGGCGGGGGAGCGCCGCCCACGGCAGTCGGTCTGGTGGGCTTCTGGATAGAAGCGCGGAGCAACACGCTAGCAGCCTGTTGGGAGACAGCGAGTGAGATAGACACCCTGGGCTTTCACCTCTACCGCAGCGATACAGGTGAATCGGGGTCGTTCGTCCTGCTCAACGATGGGCTGATCCCCGCCCAGGCGCCAGGCAGTCCGATGGGCGCCCGGTACGAGTGGGCCGATGCGGGCGCCGCACCGGGTCGGTCTTACTTCTACCTTCTTGAAGCCGTGGATGTCTATGGCCAGGCGATGCAGTACGGCCCGGCACCAGGTTCGCTACCGATCATTGTTGGCATCTACCACCGTGCTTACCTGCCGCTGGTTTCGAAGGGACACTGACAGAATGCGGCAGTGAGCCTGGCGCGCATGTGGTGGGGGCAGGGCCACCGCCGAGACCCAGGCGATGCTGGCGGAGCTGGATGAGCCTACATGGAACCATTTCTGATGGTGCCTTATTCGCGGTAGCTACCTACAGGCGCCTGGATCGCTCCCGCGACAAGTAAAAAGTCATAACAGAAACAGGGAGTTGGTACGCCAAGCAAGTACTGTCGCCCCAAAGCCTGACCCAACAGATTGCTATACAATCGGGAAATGGGGTATCCTCTCACTTGGGGAATTGTGAATCAAGGTCCAGTAGACATTGTCACACGAGTTTGTTTCTAGCATTTCCTGGTGATATATACCTCAAAGAAAAACAACAAAAGTGCCAGGCACCCCTACTGGAGCACCTGGCAGATACTGATTCCCTTCTTGTGGCAAAAGCTGGAACCAGATTTGACGAACGTGGAAAGTTGTGGTATATTGTGCCGCGTAATTGGGGGGCGTGGTGTAGTGGTTAACATGTCGGCCTGTCAAGCCAAAGACCGCGGGTTCAAATCCCGT
>JAFGOG010000343.1 GCA_016926595.1 Anaerolineae bacterium | reverse complement strand
CGGCCGGGGCAAGGCGGCGCTGGAGGCCATGAACCCGCTGTGCACCCTGCGCTACTCTGCCACCCACGTGGACACGCATCACATGGTTTACCGGCTGGATGCGGTGGATGCTTACGAGCAGCGGCTGGTCAAGCAGATCGAAGTCGCCTCGGCGACGGTGGAGGACGCCCACAACAAGCCCTACGTGCGGCTGCTATCGGTCAGCAACAAGCGCGGGGTGATCTCGGCCCGGGTGGAACTGGACGTGCAGACCCTGACCGACGTCCGGCGCACCGCGGTGACGGTGCAGGATGGCGACGACCTGGAGCAGGTCACCAGGCGCGCGGTATATGCCGACTGCCGCATCGGCGAGATCCGGGTGCAGAGGGGCAACGAGTACATGGAGCTGCGCGTGCCGGGGGGCGAGCATTTTCTGCAGCCAGGCCAGGCCTGGGGCGACGTGGAGGCGCTGGCGGTGCAGCGCGAGATGATCCGCCGCACCATCCGGGAGCACCTGGACAAGGAAAAGCGGCTGAGGCCGCAGGGGATCAAGGTGCTGTCACTCTTTTTCATCGACACGGTGGCCAAATACCGCCAGTACGACGGGGAGGGCAACCCGGTCAAGGGCGACTACGCCGAGATCTTTGAGCAAGAGTACGCCCGCGCCGCCCGGCATCCGGATTATGCGACGCTGTTCCGGGAAGTGGACCTGAGCCGCGCGGCCCACCAGGTGCACAACGGCTATTTCTCCATCGACCGGAAAAAGATCGGGGGCCGGACGGTGGAGGTCTATCGCGACACGCGCGGCGAATCGCAAGCGGACGACGACACCTACAGCCTGATCATGCGGGACAAGGAAAAGCTGCTCAGCCTGGAGACGCCGCTCAAGTTCATCTTTTCTCACTCGGCCCTGCGGGAGGGGTGGGATAACCCCAATGTCTTTCAGATCTGCGCCCTGCGCGATATTCAGACCGAGCGCGAGCGCCGGCAGACCATCGGCCGGGGCTTGAGGCTGTGCGTGGACCAGGAGGGGGTCCGGCAGCGCGGGTTCGAGCTCAACACCCTCACGGTGGTCGCCACGGAGCGCTATGAGGATTTTGCCGCGAACCTGCAGAAGGAAATTGAGGAGGACAGCGGCATTCGCTTTGGCATCGTGGAATCGCACCAGTTCGCCGCGGTCGCCACGGCAGCGGCCGACGGCACTACCGAACCGCTGGGAGTGGAACGCTCAGAGGCGCTGTGGACGCACCTGCTGGCGGCCGGGCACCTCAACGCCAAGGGGCAGGTGCAGGACTCGCTCAGGAAGGCGCTCAAGGAGGGCACGATGCGGCTGCCGCCGCAGTTTGAGGCGGGACGAGACCAGATCATCGCCCTGCTCAAGAAATCGGCCGGGCGGCTGGAGATCAAGAACGCGGACGAGCGGCGCCAGGTGCGGCCGCGCGAGGCGGTGCTGCTGAGCGCAGAGTTCAAGGCGCTGTGGGACCGCATCAAGCACAAGACGACCTACCGGGTGCAGTTTGACAATGAGAAGCTGATACACGACTGTGCTCGGGCGCTGCGGGATGCGCCCCCGATCGCCAAGACGCGGCTGCAGTGGCGCAAGGCGGACATTGCCATCGGCAAGGCCGGCGTGGAGGCCACCGAGCGAGCCGGCGCCGCCACCATCGTGCTGGAGGAGCCCGACATCGTCGTGCCCGACGTGCTCACCGAGCTTCAGGATCGCACGCAGCTCACCCGGCGCAGCATATACCGCATCCTGGTGGGCAGCGGCCGGCTCGACGACTTGAAGCGCAACCCGCAGCAGTTCATCGAGCTGGCGGCCGAGGCAATCAACCGCCACAAGCGCCTGGCGCTGGTGGACGGCATCAGGTACCAGCGGCTGGGCGATGAGCAGTATTACGCCCAGGAGCTGTTTGCGCAGGAAGAGCTGACCGGTTACCTCAAGAACATGCTGGATGCCCAAAAGTCGGTGTATGAAAGGGTGGTGGTCGACTCGGCTACCGAGGCGGCCTTTGCCGACGCCCTGGAAAAGAACACGGCGATCAAGGTCTATGCCAAGCTCCCGGGATGGTTCACGGTGCCGACGCCCCTGGGAGGCTATAACCCGGACTGGGCGGTGCTGGTGGAAAAGGATGGCGCCGAGCGGCTCTATCTGGTGGTGGAGACCAAGAGCGGCCTGTTCATGGATGATCTACGCGACAAGGAGAGCGCCAAGATCAAATGCGGCAAGGCTCACTTTGGGGCGCTGGCGGAGCTGCATGAGGAACCCGCGCGGTATGTGGTAGCGCGCTCGGTCGACGATCTATGGAGCAGGATGTAGCCGGCAAAGGGCGCCAGTCCGTGGAGGCTTGGAGGCAGAGCTTTCCAGCCCGGTGCATTTCGAGGGGCGCGCTGGCAGGCAATGACGGGCGCAAGGCCCTGGTGGCTGAGGATCTTGGGCTGCCTGTGACCTCCCGCGGCCGGTGGACCGGCGCCACGGAGGCTGCTTCCCCCGGGGCGCGCCAGCTCTCCATGACGACCCAGCGACCGCCAGGCCGCTTTACCGGGCAAACGGGCGGGGATCATTCGGGTCCGCCAGGAGCGTTCCGCGGCTAGCAAAAAGCGGCCGCCGCCTCGGTATCCACCTGCCAGACGGTAGCCCCAAAATAGGGCCGGTAGCCCATCTCGTGGTTGATCTTGCGCATGGGCGCGTTGGAATCGGCATTGCCGGTCCGGATCACCTGCGCCTCGGGCAGCTCGCGCAGGAGCCGGGTCACCATCTCGGCCTTGAGCCAGCGCCCCATGCCCCGCCCGCGAAAAGCTGCCAGCACGCCGGTGAAATCCTGGGTCAGGATGGTGGGGCGGCCCGGGTTCCAGACGACCTCGGTCAAGCCTACCAGGCTCCGGTCAGATCGCCGGATGCCCATCACGGTCCAGCGTTTGGCGCCGGTGGCAAAGATGTGCCTCTCCCACTGGCGCAGCGTGTCCGGGGTAAAGTTTTGGTCTTCCACCTCCAGCTTTTCCCGGGGCTCGTCCGCCGCGATCTCTTGCACCAGCTGCGCGATCGCCTCGATCTGCTCCTCGGGGTAGGGGCCGGCCCACAGCTCGGCCTGGAATTCCGGGCGCAGGGCGTCGGCCCGCGCCAGCCAATCTGCGATCAGCTCCCGGTCCAGCTCTGCCAGTCGAAGCTGCTGGATGTGAGAAACCAGGCCCGCCCGCGCCTCCAGGTGGGCCAGGAAGGCGGCGCCAGCCGGCGCCCGGTCAGTGGTCTCGCAGATGAGCAGGCGCCGCTGGTGGCTCTGGGCAAAGTCAACCACCGGCCGCAGCAGCCGCCGGCCGATGCCCTGCCGGCGGTAGGCGGGCAGGACCTCGATATTGAATTCCGCCAGGTGCTCGTTGTCGCCGGTGTACCAGACCATCGCCTGGGCCCAGGCGATGATCTGATCGCCGGCCTGATCCCACAGCGCCCAGGTGCCTTCTTTCTGAAAATCGGGCAGCGCGCGCCAGCCCCGGATCTCCTCATCGCAGGGGATCGGCGGGTCGTCGGGCAGCATCTCGGCGCGCAGCAGGTTCCTGAACGCATTCAGGCAGGCGTATTCGCGGTCGCTGGCAGAGCGCAGGTTGATGGGTTGGATCTCTGTTTTCAGAGGGGACCATTGCCGGGACATGGACATCCTTTCTTGTTTGGGCCGCCCCTGGCTCGAAAAGCCTCAAGCCGGGAGCGCGGCGGTTTTGCATCCTGCCTGATGCCCGGAGCACCGGCCGGCGCGGGCGGTCAAGGCAGGCCGTTCTGCAGGCCTGGTCGTAGGCCTGCCGGAGCCAGTTCAGCAGCTCGCCGTCCAGCTCGGCCGGGGAGCTGAGCCGCATGCACAGGCCGCTAAAGGCGCTCCTTCCTTCCAGGCGGTCGGTGGACAGCTGCTCTATGATAAAGGAGCGGGCCGGCCCCGTCAAGGGTTGTGCGAGGCCGGCCGATCACTGGCCCCGACCAGGTGGCGCACGTGGTCTTGATGCTGAGCACCGAGATCAGCGACTGGATATCGGCCTCGCCGGAAAAGGGGCGCCGGGTTGATCTCATCGGGGTTCCTCGCGCCTAGAAAAGGTGCAGGGTAAAGACCCAGGGG
>JAFGOG010000342.1 GCA_016926595.1 Anaerolineae bacterium | reverse complement strand
GGCGCCGGGAGTCGAGCTCCAAAGTGGTCAGGGGCCGGTATCTTTCGGCCATCCAGACCAGGAGAGGCGAGTCGGCCGGGGCATAGATCCACACCGGGCCGTTGGCCCCGGCGACCAGATCTTCCAGCCGCGGCTCCCACGGCGGAAGATAGTCAAAGGTCTCGACCTGGGCCAGGCGAAAGCGGCTGTGCAGGAAGGGATATACCTGTTCGTAGGTGTTTTGATCGTCGACGACGACGGTCGCCCCTGCCTGGGCCTGGCCCTTGAGCGCCTCTATCGCCGGCCGGTGCGGGCTGGCCTCGTAGCGCCCGTGGGCATAGGCCTGAAAGCCGGCGACGGTCCCCACCAGGCCCAGGACGACGACCAGCGCCGTCGTCCCCACAGCCAGGCGCGACCAGGCCCGTTCCGAGATCCGCCAGCCATACACCTGCGCGGCGTACTCGGCGCTCAGAATGACCAGGATCAGCGTCCGCGCCAGGACCGTGCCGGTCAGCAGCCAGTGCTGGTCGGGCAGCACCACGAAATAGATCGGATACTCGACCAGGTTGACGGCGCTGAGCAGCAGGACATAGGCGACCCCGCGCCAGCCGCGGATCAGCAGCAGCACGAACGGCAGGAGCATGACCAGGAACTGGGGACTGTATCCCTTGGAATACAGGGTCAGCAGGTTCTGCGTCAGCGCCGCAAAGGCCACCACCCGCCGCCCGTCGCGCCAGTCGACTCGCCGGGTAAAGAGGTATAGGTAGAAAAGGCAGAAAGCAATAGTGATGGCCAGCCACGGCAGCCGGGTGGGGTGCTGCGCCGCGCCCGCCATCTGCGGGTCAAAGCGGTCCACCCCTCCGGCCACGCCGTAAGAGTAGTAGCCGTCGATCAACGCCCACGCCGTCTCCCATGTGGAGCGGATGGTCGAGCTCTTGAGCGACTGCAACAGGTAATCGGGCCCGGTGGCCAGGAAAGGCGCCGCGATCAGCAGCACAACCAGCGCCGCGGCGATCAGCAGCCTGGCCCGCTGCGACAGCCGGCTCAGGTGGAGAAAAGCCGCCGGCAGGGCGGCGATCGGCGTCAGCTTGGTCATAAACCCCACCCCGGCAGCGGCGCCGGCGACGATCGGCCGCCGGTCCAGGGTGAACAGCACCGCCAGGAGCAGGAACAGCAGCGCCAGCCCGTCGAACCAGCCGAATACGGTCAGGATCGGGATCAACAACGCGGTATAGATCCAGCACACCCGCACCGCCATCTCCTCTCCCTTGGGGGAGAGGTCAGGTGAGGGGGAAAGCCCAGCCCTTCCGTCATTTCCAAACAAGCGCCGGCCGATGGCGTACAGGACGATCAGGTTCCCCGCCTCGACGGCGACCAGCGCCATGCTGAGCAGCAGATAGAACCAGGTTCCCGGCCCCACCCAGGGCGGGATCAGCAGGCTCAGCCGGTACAGGCCCAACATCAGCCACGGAAAGACGGGCGGGTACTCGGTCCAAAAATGGACGAGGGGATAGTAACCCTGGTTGGTCATGCCGAGCAGCAGCCGGTAGAAGCTGAAATCGGACATCTCGCCCAGGTAACCACCGGGACGAAAGACCAGTACGGCCATGGCCCGCAGGGCCATGGCCAGGATCAGCACCAGGACAAACTCGCGGTGTTGTTGCAGTCGCGCTCTGATCGCGTTCATCGCCACGGAATGGGCCAGATCCCTTCCTGCCGGGCTTCGCTCACGTCCAGCCAGTAATAGTCATCCAGCCGGTCCTCTTCGATGTACGGCTTGGCCTCGTCCATGAACTCATCGGAGCCGATCTGGACCGCCTCTTCGAACGACGCCCGCCCAACCATCGTGCCTTCCAGAAAGTAATAGATGTTGCTGTCCCACGAGATCGGGACGGCGACATAGACATGACCGGGCACCGTGATCAGGATCGGGCGCAGCCCGATCTTTTCAAAAGCAGAGGCGAACAACGTCGACATCTCTACGCACATGCCGCTGCGCGTCTCCAACACCTCGTAGGGCAGCTTGAGCCGCTGCAAAGTGAACCCCTGGTCCTCCCTTTCCCTGGGCACAAAATCGGTGCCCACCGCCACATAGATCACGTCGTAATAGTCGGACACAGCCTCATAGATCGCCTTCATCCGCTCCCACACGCTGTGATCGCTGTCCAGCTCGTCGTCATAGCCCAGGGTGACGATCTCGCCGGGGATATAGTCGGCCGCGGCGCGCATCAGCTCGTCGAGGGCCGGATCGTTGGGCATCACCAGGGTAGCCAAAAAGACCGTTCCGTTGTAATAGCCGGGGATATTCCACGGAAAATCACCGCGCGAGTAGATCGTCAGCGGGGCGGTCCCCTCGTAGACAAGCCGCTGTTCCCCCTCTTTGAGATAATCGACCCGGACGTGTACCTCCACGTTCTTCTGGTTGTGCAGCAGGTCCAGGGCAGCCGGGATGAGAGGCGGATTCTGGGCGACCTCGACCGTTTCGCCCGGCGCCAGGGTCAGGGTGTCGACCGCCGTCTCGGTATAGTTGGGGATAGCTGTTTCCACCCGCAGCCTGGCAGACTGGTCGTTGCGGTTCGTCAGCGTTGTCACCACCAGGTTGTTCAAGTAGGCGCCGTACAGGTGGTAGATGACCGGCACCAGGTCAAACTGCTCGATCTCGTATTCGATATTGTCTACCGGCGAGGCGCTGCTGGCCATCTTCTTTGGCGAGTAATCGATGAGCTGGCCAGAGGCCTCCGGCGGGGACTCGGGCGGGCGGGTCGCCCCTTTGGCGGCAGGCGTTACCACCAGAGAAGCCGCGTTCTTTCTCTCGGTTCCGGTGCCTCCCTTTTTGGGCTCGTGCTTGATGGCGGCGCCGGCCTCGTACACTTCGAGCTCGTTGAGGGCGAACTCAGTCCCGCCATAATTTGACACAGGCACCAGGGCGATATAGCGCAGCTCCGTCGCCTCAAAGATAAAGGTCTGATCTTCGCCCACCTGCTCAAGGTAGAATTCGCCCAGCGACGACATGGCATCCAGGTCCGGCGACGTGTCAGAGCCCCACAGCTCAAAGTCCTGGATCCAATCCTCCTCGTAGCGGTCCGAATAGGGGTTTAGCACCACCTGGCTGACGGTGTAGAGCTGGTCCCCTGGGAAGGCAAATATGACGTACTGGAGACCCTCGACGTTGTCCGAGCTCCAGCCGGTGGCGGTGTCCTTCCGGCCGTCGATCAGGTTGTCGGGCGGCCAGTTCCCCAGCGAATCCTGGCTGGAATAATCCACGATCCGCCCGCCGTTGCTGGCCGCTACCAGGTTCGTAGCCTTGCTGGCATAGATCGGCTCGACCGGGACCGCGCCGGGCGGCGCTTCATAGACCTCGAACTCGTTCAAGGTAATCCCCGCGGAACCGCCATAGTGGGACGTGATCACCAGGGCCACGTAGCGGGCCTGCACCGGGTCGAAGGTGAAAGTCTGGTCAATGCCCGCATGCTCCAGGTGGAATGAGCCAACGTAGCCCATTTCGTCCGGGTCCGGGCTGGCCGGCGAGACATAGATGTCGAAATCCTTGACCCAGCTATAGCGCCATTCGGACGTCCAGGGATTCAGGACGACGCGCTCGATCGTCCTCGCCTGGCCGCCTGCCAATTCCAAGACGACCGTCTGCGGAAACTCTGGCGGTTCGTCTGTCCACCATTCCCCCTCGTCGAGCTTGTAGCCATCGATCAGGTTGCTGGCTGGCCAGTCGTCGAGCTCGTCAGAGACCGACACGACGCGCCCGCCCTTTTCGGCGGCGGCCAGGTTCAAAGGACCGGCCTCCGGCGTGGGTGTGGCCGGCTCAGCAGTTGGTGGCACAAGCCGGGTTGCTGTGGCTGGCAAGGACGAGGTGGCGACCGGGCTGGGTGTCTTCTGGGGAGGAGCAGCCGTGGGACTACAGCCAAGCAGCAGCACTATAAGCAAAAGGGATGCCGTTATCGCTCTGGATGGTCTCATCGCCATGTTCCTTCCTCTCGCCAAGCCGGCCTGCGAGAGATCATCATTGTAGGTCGATTATACACTAGAATGGGCGATTCGGCCAAGCCGGGGGACAAGGCCGCAGCGGATTCCTACGGCCGCAGCCTGGTCAGCTCCACATAATCAAGCCCTGTCTCCGCCACCAGCAGCCGATCCCCTGTGGCCGGATCGTACAGCCCGGCGATGAGGCGGCAGAACTCGCCGCGCGGCAGATCAGCCGGCAGCTCCAAGCTGAGTGGATCGGCCACCACTTCGCCGGCCAGCCACCAAAAGGTGGGGTACGACCCGCCCCACGGCACGGCGTCGACCTGGGCCTGTACCTGGCCCTGCCCGTCTAGGAGCTGGACAAAGGCCGTGTAGCCGGTCTCCACACGCTCGTCGGCCTGCCAGTACAGCGTGACTTGGGCTGCTGACCGCTGCTCGGTCAGGTCAAAGCCCAGCAACCGGATCGGACCCAGGTCTGCAACCAGTGGGTTCTGGGGCGAAGGTGGGTCAAAAACCCGCCGCTCCTCGACCGGCTGGCGGTCCTCGACCCCGATCAGGCGCGCCCAGGTGTCACCGTCGAATAGCCGGACCACCAGCTCGGCCGACTCGACGCGGATCGGCAGCCGCCGGCCCACAGCCCGCCAGTCCTCACCTTCCACCGCGCCCAACCCCACGCCGAAATCGGGGCCGACCGGCCAGGCGAACATGCTGGTTTTGATCGCCTCTCCGGGCTCCCAATTCTCCGGCGGGTACCAGGCCGTGGCTATCAGCGGTCGCAGCGTCGTGTCTTCCAGGATCCGGCCCGTTGCGTCGTCGAAATAGAAGGGATAGAGCTGCAGGCCCAAGGGCAGAGGGCGCAGCGCGCGCCAGTAAAAGGTCGCCTGCACGCCGTCCTTCTGCCAGCCCAGGTCAAAGCCCAGGCATTCGATCGCCGGCTGCCCGTCCAGCAGGAACTGGAGGCGCAGCGGATATTGTGGCCGCGGATCGCTGGTGCGGGCGAAATCGAAAAAAGTGTCAGGCAGGGTCTTGGCAGGAGCGCCGCGCTGCAGCAGCAGGTAGCCATCGGCCGCTTCGGCCAGCCCATAGTCGCCGGCCAGCAGGTTTTCGACCCCGGCCTTGAGATCGTTCGGGTGCAGCGGCCAGCCGTTGGTCACGTCCAGCCACACATACCCGGCGTCGTGCAGGGGAGCGGGCAGCCCATTTTCGATCCGCTCGATCATCGTCAATCCCTGCCGTTGGCTGACGTGGGGGTTGAGGTAGGGCAGCGCCGCTGCCCAGGCGGAGGCCGGCACCCGCCGGGCCATGGCCTGGCCCAGCCGGTCGTGGGCGGACACCTCCGGCCACTCCAGGCGCCACCCAGCCGCCAGCGGAGTATAACCGTGGTCGACGTGATACACCAGCGTCGCGGCCAGGATCACGACGACGATCAACGCCGGCAGGGGCCGGAAACGGGGCAGGCGGCGGATCAGCCACGCGGCGCCATGGGCCGCCGCGACGACGGCGATCGGCGCCAACAACGCTCCGTAGTGAAACCCCTCCAACTGGTGCATAAAGCCGTCGGTACTCAGCAGGTTGACCGCAAGCACCGGCGCGACCAGCAGGAGCTCCAGCGGCGCCAGGAGCGGCAGCCAGGCCACCGGCGCCAGCCAATCGCGCACGTAGGCCAGGTTCTCGGCGGTCAAAGCGTGCTCGGCCACCAGCCCCGGCCGGGTGAGCAGGGTGATCGCCATCTCGACCGGCCCATCGCCCAACCAGGCGTAACGGTTGGCAAAGGGCGATACGCCTGCCGTATCAAAGTGGGGCATGATCACCCCCACCGCCACTATGAACCAGGCGACGGCGGCGGCGATCGTCGGCAGGGCGATGCGCCACCGGCGGCCGCGGCTGGCTGCCAGCAGGTACAGCCCCAGCATCACCACCAGGAGGGGCGCATCCTCCTTGCAGCTCATCGTCAGCACAGCGAACAGGGCGAACCCGCCCCACTGCTCGGTCATGAGGTAGTAAAAAGCAAACAGGAAAAAGGCCGGCG
>JAFGOG010000341.1 GCA_016926595.1 Anaerolineae bacterium | reverse complement strand
GGGTGGGTGGCCACGGCCCAGATACCGCCGGCGCCAAAGAGCGCGCCGCGCACCTGCTGGGTCATGGCTCCAGAGGCGGCGCCGGCGACCGGGGTGCCCTCCTCGAACAGGGCATAGTAGACGAACCCCTGGCGGTGCCTGAGCACCTCCTGCCACTCGGCCTTGTCGGCCAGAGGCGGCGAGGCCCGAAAGGCGTAGGAATTCAGGCCATGCATTGTCTCTATCAGGTCATCGCCGTGGAGCTGGCGGATTGTGGTATTGGTCATGGTTGGTCAATTCCTCCGGCAAAGTATACCTATTTTCGGCATGAGGTCAATGTCCTGGGGCGGCGAGATCTGGTTGGACGCAGATCGACGGCCGCCACAGGCATGCGGAACATACGGATTGACGTTGTTGTGCCCTTGTTGGCGAGGAGTTTTCTGGAGGGTGGCGCCCCAGTGATGTCATGGGGCCGGGAAAGGTACGATGGCATCGGCGACCTTGACCATGGAGCTAACCCCATAGATATGGGCATCTGAAAAGCGGAAGGCTGTCATGCCGTTGGGCATGAGGACGACGTGATTGCCGCCAAAGCCCGACATGTACGGAACCTGGAAGAGCTGCCCCGTCGCAGTGCGATAGGGTTCTGACCAGAAGGACAGGTTATACAGGACTTGGCCGTACTGGTTGGTATCGGCGGTCGGCAGGCCGACGCCGGCGACCTGGTACAACGCCTCGGCCAGCCTATCGGCATACAGGAGCTGCTGCCCCTGATAAAGGCCGCCGCTGTGATAGAGCGCGGCGACCTTGGCGACATCTTCCACTGTTGGATAGAGGCCGTAACCAAAGATCGGCGCCCCCCGGCTGCCATCAGACTCGATTGTGCGGATGATGGGGGCATGCTGGATGCCAATCGGTTTGTACACCTCCTCCACGATCATGTCCCAGATGTCGGCGTCGGCGCCTTCCTTGCTTTTTAGCAAGTTGTTCATGGCAACCGAGAGGACAAAGGTGTTGATCGAGTTGTAGCGGGCGATCTCGCCAGGTCCCCACGGATAGTCGCCGTAGGAGAAGCAGACGTCCAATTTGTCCTGGGCGCTGCTGGCGTCCAGGAATTCGTTGAATCTGGCTTCGTCTTCCTCACCGGTGAAAGCCTTGAGGTCTGGCTTGTCGCCGATACCAGTGGCCATGTTCAATGCGTCGCCGAAGGTGACCTCATCCCAGCCGTCGTGCTTGGCGGTGACCTGAACATAGTCCTTGATCTTTAGGTCGAACACTTCAGGGCCATACTTTTGCGCGAGCCGCAGCATGGCGATCGCTGCGCCCATCGACTTGGTGACCGAAAAGACCCCGTGGCGCATGAAACGGCAGTAGGGAAACGGCCCGTAGCGAGTGTAGCAGGGCTGAAGGTAGATCGCGCCATCCCAGACCAGGCCAGTGGCGCTGATCTCCAGGGCAGGAACGCCGCCGTTGAAGGTGTTCAGCATTTCGAGATCAGCCTTCTGCGCCAGATCGGACCAGGGGCGGATAGGAACCTGCGCGCTCAGCTCTGCAGCAAACTGGGCTGCGAGGGTCTCCCGGTTCTTGACCGAACCGGGGAGGTAGTCAACCGGAGACTGCCCCCAAAAGTCGGTCCGGTTCCAGGCGCAGGTCTCCTGAACCACCTGCAAGTGGAAGGAGGAGACCTGCTTGTCGTCGTAGAGAAAGGTGGCAAGGCCGTTGTGGGCCTCGTTGGCATACTCTCCGACCAGGGCAAAGGGGAAAGAGGCCCTTGATTTCCCTCCGTCGCCCGGCTCGGACCAGACCTTGCCGGGGGAGAGGATGATACGCCAGGAGCTTGTTTTGCTGGGTGAAGGCAGGATCTCGTCGCGGAGCGCCGGCACCAGGTAATCGTCGTAGGTAAAGAACTCGACCGAAAAGCCGGGGAAGGTGCTCTCGCTCGAGCGGACGATCTGGCCATTGGCGACAGGATGCTGCATCGTGAACTCGGGCACGGTCAGCACCCCTTCTAGTGCGTGCAGGGCCTGGGCCGGCTGCCCCAAAGGGGCAAAGTAGGCGTTATTGACGGGGCCGTCTCCCTGGTAGCCGGGCGCGCCTAGCTCGGCAGCGGTCAGCTTGTCCCGCCGGTCAAAAGCCGCCGGCGCCAGGGCATCCACCGCCGGGACAAAAACCGAGTCGTGCAGCGCAGCATATTCCTGGCCCGGCGCAGCTAGAGCGACCAGGTAGACCCCGGCGCTGCTTTCTGCCAGCGCCAGGTCCACGGGCAGTTTTCCATAGCCGGCGACAGGGACGTCAAAGCTGTAAAGGGTCCAGGTGAATGCCGGGGACCGGACAGTGCCGGTGCTGGGCGGAAGCTCTGCCAGGCCAGCTACAGGCAAGACCTGGGCGGCGATAGCCCAGCCGGCCGTCATACCAGGATAGAACTCGGCGGCCAGCCAGACCATGTCTTGAGGTGGGACGCCGCGGTAAAAGCTGCCGGGTGCCAGCTCGGTCCATCCCTCAGGCGCAACGCCGTTGAGGCCAAAATGCTGGCTCACATAGGGCGTCAGGGCGATGGCCGGCGTAGTAGATGCCGCGCCGATGGCAGCAGTAGGCGCTGCACTGGCCAGCGCCGTTGGGGCTGCTTTTCCCCCGCATCCCGCCAGTCCCAGCAAGATAGCTGATAGAAGAAGCAGAGCGATGCTTTTCTGTGTCATTTCACCCGCCTAATCACCAGTCAAATCTCTTGTGCAAACAGCTATCTCAGGCATCCTTCTCCTCCCGTTTGACCAGCAGCAGAGGCAGCCCCAGATCGCGTATCTTGTTCAGCAGACCGTGCAGCGCAGCCTGGTCGGCTGCCGGGCCGGTCAGCAGGGTTTCACCGTCCTCCTGGGGTGTAATCTCAAAACCGTCGAACCAATCAGACCACCTCTGATCGAGGTTGCCCTTCACCCTGATCTGATAGATCCCCGGCTTGTCGAACATGCGCCCGTTACTCATCGAGTATCCCCCCTGAAAACAGAATCTTGCCTCCCCCTGCCCTCTCCCTGGGGGAGAGGGCACGACGAGGTGCGGAGGCTGTATCCCATTCCAGGCACAGTATAACCAACGGGTGGGGGATTTGTCATCCCCAAACTGGGTGATTTCGCCGGGGGATTGGAAAGGAATTCTGCCTATACCATCGCGGGAGCCTCGTGCAGCGACGCCAAGCCCTCGCGCAGGGCATAGACGGCGGCCTGGGTGCGGCTGTACACGTGCAGCTTGGCCAGGATATTGCTGACGTGGGTGCGGACCGTAGCCTCGCTGATCCCCAGCCGGCTGGCGATCTCGCGGTCGCATTGCCCGGCCGCCACCAACCGGAGCACCTCCAGCTCGCGCTTGGTCAGGCCATCAGCCGCCGTTGCCCGCTCCGAGGGCTGGGCTAGCTCCTGCACCAGCCTGCGGGCGATCGCCGGATGGAGGGCCGACTCGCCGCGATTTACCTGGCGAATTGCCTGCACCAGCTCGCTCGGCGTCGAGTCCTTCAGGATATAACCCAGGGCGCCGGCCTTGATCGCCGGAAAGACCTGATTCTCTCCGCCAAAGCTGGTCAGCACCAGAATCCGCGCTTGGGGCTGGCTGGTCCGGATGTGGCGGATCGCTTCCACCCCGTCCATAACCGGCATCACCAGGTCCATCAGCACCACGTCGGGCTGAAGCCGCTGCGCTTCCGCAATTGCCTGCCGTCCATCCTGCGCTTCGCCCACCACCTGGATGTCCGGTTCCGTCTCAAGCAGGGCATGGATCCCCTGGCGGACGATGGCGTGATCGTCGGCCACCAGAACGCGGATCGTGTCCCCCTGAGGGGATTGATTTTGATCGTCGGTCTGACTGGCCATCGGTTCCACTCCCCAGCAGCTTGCCAAAAGATGAGCGTTCGGCAGGCCTGGGCCCCTCGAACGCTCTCTTCCTGGAAAGGAGACAATGTTTACGAAAAGTATAGCAGCAACGGGCGCCGTTGTCATCGGCCTGGCGTGGATTTGCAATACGCAAAAAGGATCGCCCCAGGGCGATCCTTTTCCACATCATGCGTAGAGCCTCTAGGGCAAATTACGTATGCCATCCCGTCTCCCCGGCTGCGGCGCTGGCGTCATGCAGCGACGCCAGACCCTCGCGCAGGGCATAGACGGCGGCCTGGGTACGGCTGTATACGTGCAGCTTGGCCAGGATATTGCTGACGTGGGTGCGGGTCGTCGCCTCGCTGATCCCCAGCCGGCCGGCGATCTCGCCATTGCTCTGGCCTATTGCCACCAGGCGCAGCACCTCTATCTCGCGGCCGGACAAAACATCTGCTGCCGGCCTGCGGGGCGCGGGCTGCGACAGCCCCTGCAGCACCTTGCGGGCGATCGCCGGATGGAGGGCCGATTGGCCGTCGTGTATCTGTCGGATAGCCTGTACGAGTTCCTGCGGCCCCGATTCCTTCAGGAGATAGCCCACCGCCCCGGCTTTGATCGCCGGGAACAGCTTGTCGTCGCCGCAAAAGCTGGTCAGGACCAGCACCCGCACCTCGGGCTGGAAGGCCCGGATGCGGCGGATCGCCTCCACGCCGTCGGTGCCGGGCATAACCAGGTCCATCAGGATGATGTCGGGCAGGAGCCGCTGCGCTTCTGCTATCGCCTGCCCCCCGTCCTGGGCCTCGCCCACCACTTCGATATCGGGCACTGTCTCCAACAGGGCGCAGATCCCTTTGCGGACAATCTCGTGATCGTCGGCCACCAGCACTCGTATTGAACCGTTCATGATTGGCATACCTCCACCTTGATCGTCGTCCCGGTCCCCGGCCTGCTCTGCACAATCAGCTTGCCGCCGAGCCGCGCGGCCCGCTCCTCCATCCCTTGCAGGCCAAACCCGCACTGCTCCTTGACCGCTTCCGGATCAAACCCAACCCCATCGTCGGCGACCTCCAGGACGACCAGGTGATCGATCTGCTGCAGGCTGACCAGGACATGCTTGGCGTGGGCGTGGCGCAGAACGTTGTTCAAGGCCTCCTGAGCGATCCGGTACAAACCCTCCTCGACGTCCAGTGGCAGCTGGCCAACGCCATCGCCTCTGAATTCGGTCTCCAATCCAACCCGCCCCTCAACCCCTTCCAGGCGAGCCTGTAGGGCCGTGGCCAATCCGCTCACCCGCAGGATCAGCGGGCGAAGCTCAAAGATGAGCAGCCGCATCTCCCGCAGCGCCTCCTGGCTGGTAGCCTGTATCCGGCGCAGGTGCTCGGCTGTTGCTTCCGTGTTGCCCATGGCCAGCTTGCGTCCGGCGGCCTCGGCGTACAGCGTCACGCCATACAGGGCCTGTATCATCGAGTCGTGTAGGTCGCGGGCCAGGCGGTTGCGTTCCTCCACCACGGCCAGCCGCTGGGCCTGTTCGTAAAGCAGCGCGTTTTCGACCGCTATGCCGATCTGATGGCCGATCGCCGTCAGCAGGGCGAGATCCTCTGCCGTCACCAGGCGTGGCTTTCCGGTCGCCACGTTGACCACGCCTACTGTCCCACCCTTGGTTATCAGCGGGATGCTGATCGCACACTGTATCCCCTCACTCAGCAGCGATTCCTTGAATTCATCGCCAGGGGGGTAGGGCGCCCGGATGACCACCGGCCGCCCTTCCTCGACCGCCCGGCCGACTGCGCCGGTTCCCAAAGGCAGCCGCGCCGCGCACCAGGTCGACCCCTCGGCAAAGCCGCGTTGGGCTATCAAGACCAGGCATTGCCCCTCTCGATCCAGGCGAAAGGCCTGCCCTTTTTCAATCCGCATGACAGCCAGGATCTCGTCCAGTGCGTTCCCCAGGATCTCACCCAGGTCCAGTGAATGGCTCACTTCGGTGGCGATCTTGTTGAGCGTCGCCAGCTCCTTGGTCCGGTCGGCCACTTTCCGTTCCAGGTGAGCGCGAGACTCCCGGAGCTTGGCGGCCATCAAGTTGAACTGCCCGGCCAGCTCTTCTAGCTCGTCGCCCGACGAGACCCTGATCCTTTGGCTCAAGTCGCCCCCGGCTATCCTACGGGCCGCATTGTCAAGCTCGGCGATCGGTCCCGTAATACGCCGCAGCCCCGTGGCCACGAGAGCCGTAGGGGCGACCACGCCCAGCGCCAGCAGCAGAAGAAGAAACTGCCCATAGCGCCGGCTCGATCCACTCAGAGCCGCCCAGCTCTCTTCCATCACCAGCCCCCAGGGCGTGCCCGGCACCGGCGCAAAGCTGGCGACTATCTCCTGCCCAGACAGGTCGCGGGTGCGCAGCGCGCCGCCCTTTCCCCCGGTCACCTGCTCCACCGGCGGCTGCTCGCGCCAGTTGTCCCCGACGAAATCCGGAGTAGAGTGGTAGATCACCCGGCTGTTGCCGTCCACCAGGTAGATTGTCTTGCCTTCCCGCTGCAGCTTTTCGACGCTTCTGGATAGCGCAGTGTCGGCTGATGAGCCCAATACGAAAAACCCTGCCACCCCTCCCGCCGGCCCAACGCCCGGGCTGGTGATGGGCATGACGACGACGATGATCTTTTCTCCCTCTGGCATGTTCACTGCCATGTCCAAATAGATCGGTTCCGAGGGACGAAGCGTCAGGTAGGGTAAGATCCTTCTAAACCAGGCCTGGTTCCGCGCCTCATACTCCGCGGGCTCGGCGGCTATCACCGTCCCGTCGGCGCCAAACACGACCCATCCGTCGAACCCGGCCAGGTACTGCTCGGCAAGCGGGTCGGTGTACGACGCCAGCTCGGCCGCCAGCAGGCTGGCTGACAGCCTCGTCAGCTCCCGGTCGCGGTCGATCACCAGGCTCTCTGTCACCCGTTGGTAAGCATAAAAGGTCACCACGGCGACCATAACCAGTATGATCGCCGTGGGGACCAGAAACCAGGTGATGATCTTTTGCCGCAAACTGCGCTTCACATCGTCTCCCCGGCCCCACACACTGCTGGCTTACCCGCCAGGGGGTCCTGTACAATCAACACTTGATCGCGGCATTTCGTTCAGACCACCGGGTGATGATCCCTTATACCATCTGCCGAATGAAGGGCCATGTGTAGGGGCGCGGTCACCGCGCCCTACGGCGAAACAGAATGGCGCTTCAACAGGCAATTG
>JAFGOG010000340.1 GCA_016926595.1 Anaerolineae bacterium | reverse complement strand
GGATGGTCAGCCGGTGCAGCTGGGCCGCCACAAGGCCACCGCCCTGCTGGCCTACCTGGCGTTGGACAAACAAGTGCACAGCCGCGATGGGGAGTGGGTGTGCCTGCGCTGGGGGGAGAAGAGCTTGTAGCAAGGCCGGTCAGGTTTTCTCGGGCCTGACCGGCCTGTTGGCACACCGGGTCAAGAGCTCTCCAGCATCCTACTCGGGGTCAACGTGCACAAAACCCTCGTAGACGCCTGCCTGACCGGCGCGCCCAGCAAACTTGAGGAGGCCGTGCAGATCCGCCAGGTCTCCTCCCGTGCCGCTGAGTAACATGGTTCCCTTTGTGTTGGGATCGGCATCGGGGTCGACCTGAGCCGTCCATTGGATCTCGAACGTGCCCTCTCGATCGTCCACCGTGCCTTCGCATACAGAGTAACCAAGCCAATTAGCGCGAAGTTCGCCGGCTCCGGCCGTACAGGGGCCATACACGGTCATCCTCAGGCTGGTCTCGCACGTGGCCTCTATCGTCCCCGCGTACACGTGGATGCCTTCCAGCACTCTTATGCAGTGCTGTCCCTGAGGGTATGCATGAAAGCCGGTGACTCCGGTGAGCGTGCAAGTCCCCGTGGCGTTGATCGGCGGTGATGCCGAAGCGAACCCTGCCGGCAAGAGGGCCAGCAGAAGCACGATGCCTGCGATCAGTTTGATCCGTTTCATGGTTCTCTCCTTTTTCAGGTGCGCGGTCGTCTCGGTCTCGACCGCCTGTCAATATCCAAACGCTCAGCTGGCTCGATAGAGATCACCTCCTCTCCCCGTTCGCGCCAGGCTCACTCGGGAGGGATGGCTCGCGGTCTCTGAGATCGCGAGCTAGTCCATCCATTTGCTGCTCAAGGTAGCGAACAGCCTCCGTGAGCCCGGCAAAGCCCCGGCGTTCGCCGCTGCGCACGTCCTGCAGCGAGGCGTGCCAAACCGCCTCCGCCCCATCCTCCACCCGCCAGAGACGCAGCAAGTAGGCGAGGTACCCGTGCCGCTTTGGGTCCATGCTGCTACCGAGGCCTCCTTTCCTGGTTGCTCTTATCCTACCACAACGGTGTCAACAGAATGTCAATAAAGGCACCCCAACCAGTTGGAGGCTCCCCAGTACAATCCGGCGCGCTGGATGCGACTCCGTTTGGGAACAAACCCCAAATTGACGCACCAAGGCGCGCCATGCGCGGTTGACATGTGCGACAAGCATGTCATATAATGAGAATAGAGTTGATCTCTTTCACCTGTTGCCTGGAGGAAGCGCGATGGCGGGCCTATCGATGTGGTTCCTCGGGGGATTCCGGGTCAGCCTGGACGGCGGACCAGGGATCAATCTGAAATACGACAAAGTACGAGCCCTGCTGGCCTACCTGGCGCTGGAGTCGGAGCGGCCCCATCGCCGGGAGGCGTTGGCCGGCCTGCTGTGGCCGGAGCTGAGCGAGCGGCGCGCGCGGCGGAACCTGAGCCAGGTCCTGTATGTGCTACGCTCTGCCCTCGAGGGAACAGAGCAGCCTTGCCTGCAGGTCACCCCGCAGGCCGTCCAGTTCGATCCGGCCTGCGAGCACTGGTTGGACGTGCGCGCCTTCACCTCGCTGCTGTCAGCCTGCCAGGAACACGCGCACTGGCAGCTGGAGACGTGCCCGGCCTGTGGCGAGCGGCTGGCGCGTGCGGCGGCGCTGTACGCGGGGCCGTTTCTGCACGGGCTGTCGCTGGGGGACAGCCCGGCCTTTGAGGAGTGGCAGCTGGTGCAACGCGAACACCTACACCAGCTGGCGGTGGACGCGCTGGCGGCGCTGGCTGGGGGTTATGAGGCGCGGGGTGAGGTGGAGCAAGCGCTGCAGGCGGCGCGGCGCTGGGTCGAGCTGGAGCCGTGGCACGAGGCAGCGCACCGGCAGGCCATGCGCGCGCTGGCCTCGAGCGGGCGGCGGAACGCGGCGCTGGCCCAATACCAGGCCTGCCGGCAGGCGCTGACGGAGGAGCTGGGCATCGAGCCGGCGGCGGCGACGGTTGCGCTGTACGAGCAGATCCGAGACGGTTCAGATACCGGGTTTTTGGAGGCACCGCAGGTGACCGAAACCCGGTATCTCGATCGACGTCGAAAACATAACCTGCCGGCGCCGGCGACGCCCTTTGTGGGCAGGGAAGAGACCCTGGCGGAGCTGACGGCGCTGCTGCAGGACCCGGGCTGCCGGCTGGTGACGCTGGTCGGCCCGGGTGGGATCGGCAAGACGCGGCTGGCGCTGCAGCTGGCGGAGGAAGCGGTGGCGCAGGCGCCGGCCGACCGTTTCCCCGATGGGGTCTATTTCGTGCCGCTGGCGCCGGTGCACACGGTCGACGGAGCCGTGTCGGCAGTGGTGCAGGCGCTCGGGCTCTCTTTGCCCAGGAGCGGCGAGCCGAAGCAGCATCTGCTGCGCACCCTGCGGGACAGGCGTATGCTGCTGGTGCTGGATAACGTGGAGCAGTTGACCGCCAATGGGGGAGAGGGTGACGTTGGACGCCGGCAAGGTGATGGGGTCGAGCTGCTGCTGGCGCTGCTGCGCGGGGCGACCGGTGTCCGGCTGCTGGTCACCTCGCGCGCCCGGCTGAACGTCAGCGCGGAGCAGGTGCTGGCGGTGCCGGGGCTGGATGTCCCGCCGCCACCGGACCTGATGGGTTCGGGAAAACCTGCCCGGTCCATGCTGGCCTACAGCGGGGTGCAGCTCTACCTGCAGCAGGCGCGGCGGGTGCGGCCGGGGTATGAGCCGGACGAGGAGACGCTGAGCCAGATCGGCCGGATCTGCCGGATATTAGCGGGCATGCCGCTGGCGATCGTGCTGGCGGCGGCGTGGAGCGACGTGCTGTCGCCGGGCGAGATCGCCGCTGAGCTGGGGCGGAGCATGGCCTTTTTGCACGGCGAGTTGCGCGACCTGCCGGCGCGACACCGCAGTATGGTCGCCACGTTCGATGTGTCGTGGGCCATGTTGGGTGAAGCAGAGCGCCAGGCCTTTGCCGCGCTGTCGGTGTTTCGCGGGGGGTTCACGCGAGAGGCAGCACAGCAGGTGGCGGGCGCGGACCTGGAGATGATGCGTGGGCTGGTCCACAAGTCGTTCTTGACCGGCGATGAGCACGGGCGCCATCAGATGCACGAGCTGCTGCGGCAGTACGGAGCCGAGCAGCTTGCGCGGACGCCGGAGGAGGAGTGGGTTGTCCGTGACCGCCACTGCGCTCATTATGCCTCGACGCTTCAGCGCTGGGTGGCTGACCTGAAAAGCTCTCGGCAGCAGGCAGCGCTGACCGAAATGCAGGCTGATATCGATAACGCGCGTGTGGCCTGGGAGTGGGCCGTCGGGGGAGAACAACTGGAATGGTTGAGCCAGGCGATGGAGGGGCTGGGCCTGTTCTACGACTCGAAAGCTCTCTACCAGGACGGGGTGTCTGCGTTCCGCATGGCGGCAGACAGGCTGGCCGGGCAGCCACATCATGTCAGATGGGTTGATGGATCGTCAGAAGTGTCTGCCAGCTGTCTGCTCGTTCGGGCACGGGCCTTGACTTGGCAGAGCCGTTTCTGCCACCGCCTAGGGCGCAACAAAGTGGCTAGGGAGCTGCTGCGCGAAAGCCTGGATCTCTTGGAAGCCTTGACATCGGCCGACACGCGCCGGGAGAGGGCCTTTGCTCTGTTCGTGATGGGCCAGATCGAGGACCTGTCAGGTGAACGCCAAAACGCCTGGGAGCCATACATGCAGGCTCTGGCGTTGTACCGGGAGCTGGATGGTCGCTGGGAAATAGCCGAGATCCTTGACTTGGCGACCAACGTGCCTATGAGCCAGGGAGAGTTTGATGTGGCAAGGGAGTTACTCCAGGAAGCCGTTGCCATCCGTCGCGAGCTGGGAGACCAACGGGGCCTTGTCGCGTCACTTTCGCGCTTGGCGAATACGTTTGGGGCTGTGGGTCAGTTCGAGGACTGGGAATGGCTGAATCGAAAAGCACTAGCGATTGCCCGCGATATCGGCGATCGCGCCTCGATCTCTTTAGGACTCCTGCAGGTGGGAGGAACGCTGATGCACAAGGGGGAGTTTGTCGAAAGCCGTTCCCTGCTGGAAGAGGGCATGAGGATCTCCGGCGATCTGGGCACTGAGCATTTTTGGGCCCACTACTATATACAGAACTTGCTGGGCATAACGCTGGCCCATTTGGGCCAGCCCAAAGAAGGACGCAGGCATCTGCAACAGGCGCTTGCCCTGGCCCAGAAAGCAGACGAGGCGTGGCCAATGGGTTTTATTCTCTTTCACCTGGGCCTGGTGGCGCTGGGCGAGGGCGACTATGCCGGGGCATGGCAGTTTCTTCAGGAAGGCATTGCCACTATGCAAAGGATGGGACAGACAGCTGATGTGGGTCGGTTCCACGCCCTCCTGGCAGGCGCGGCGCGTGGATTGGACCGGCTGCCCCAGGCTCGAGAGTTCCTCTGCCGGGCACTGGAGCTGTTTAATGCGATTGGGGACGGGCTGATACCACTGTATGCTCTGCCGGTGGCTGCCTTGCTCCTGGCCGACCTGAGAAAAGTGGAGCGGGCGGTCGAGATCTATGCTCTGGCCTGTCGCTACGGCTTTGTGGCTCACTCGCGTCTGTGGGAGGACATCGCCGGGCATCAGATCGCAGCCCTTGCCGCTACCTTGTCGCCGGACGTGGTTGCCACGGCGCAGGAGCGCGGTCGGGCGCGCGACCTGAAGGCGACGATCAGCGAGCTGCTGGCGGAACTGGCGCAGGACACGGAAGACACGGATACACGGATGGGAGCGTAGAGGCACGACACGGAAGGCACGGATACACGGATGGTGTGTAATCCGCCAGATGGAAGCGTAGGGGCACGACACGTAAGGCACGGATACACGGATGGGGTGTATCCGCCGGATGGGAACGTAGGGGGTGAGCCATTCCTTTGGTTGGTGGGACGATAGTGATGGAAGTGAGCTAGTTTTGGCGCCCTGACGGAGCCTATCCGTGTCATCCGTGAGGAATCCGTGTGGTGCTGGTAAGGGGCACAACACGGAAGACACGGACACACGGATGCGAGCGTAGAGGGGTGAGCCACTCGTTGGTTGGTAGGACGATAGCGAGGAAAGGGAGTTAGGTTCGCCGTCCTGACGGAGCCTATCCGTGCCATCCGTGAGGAATCCGTGTGGTGCTGGTAAGGGGCACAACACGGAAGACACGGACACACGGATGTGAGGTTGGTAGGAGCAAGAAAACTGTCCAGGCGTGAACCTATCCGTGTCATCCGTGAGGAATCCGTGTGGTGCTGGATGAGGCGCACGACACGGAAACCACGGATACACGGATGTGAGTCGGAAGGACCAGGCAAGCTGTCCATGGGGTGGGACTGCCACGAGTCCTCGCAGTGGACTCAACCGCACGCGAGCCCATCCGTGTCATCCGTGAGGAACCCGTGTGGTGCTGGATGGGAGCACGACACGGAAACCACGGATGACACGGATGGGAACATGGAGAGCAAGCAGGCGCGCGGCGCAGGAGCTGCGGACTTGCGGTACTTGCACAGCTAACTCTAGTCCGCTACAATGGAGGCAAAACCAGCCCTTCACATCGCTCTTTGTCGCCTGGTCTGCTGCGAGACCAGATCCGCAAGGCAGAACTGGCAGTTTCGGAATTCATCGAGCTGCTGTGAATCTGATGAACCTGGCAATCAGATAAATGCGTCCAGACTGTCTACCGGTGATCTGTATCGCCGTCGAATCATATCTGTCAACAGGCTATTGGCATCCGACAGCGACAATACTCTATCCCGCACCAAGGCGACCAAAATGCCTAACGTACCAGTGAGGGACACTTGACGCTCTTGGGCCAATCGTCGCGCAACCAGATCGTCGGTGACAAGTGTCAATCCCTTCGAAATGGCCCACGCCAGACATGATGCTTCGCCGGCATCCAGACGGTCGTCAAACTCAACACGCAAGCGTTGCTCCGTTATCGATAAGGATCCCAAAACACGGAGCCAACTATCAGGACCATCGCTATCCATCACCCGTAGGATAGGATCGAGGTAGGCGTATCCGGCTTTGACTCCCCGGCGCAATTCGTCGATGACTTCTATGGTCGTGAAAGCAACATGGCGGTATCTTGCCGCAAGCAGGTCAATCCGTTTCACGGCCGCAAAGTTGGACAGCACCGTTGTGTCAAAGATATACTCAGGCATTGGCCGCGTCCTGAAGCAGCTCATCAACTGTAGCAGGGCCCAGGTGGATCTCGGCGCCTTCTTCGCGAAGAATGTCCTTCATCTCTTCGGCAGAGACACCCATCATCTCGGCAGCCTTGCCCAGGCTGATTTCGCCGGCAACATAGGCTCGAACAACCAACTGCCGCCTCAGTCGAGGGCGCGACTCAAACAGCGCACGCAGCGCGCTGCGCATCACCGCTTGTTCATCGGGAAAGAGATGGGTCTTGACCAGTTGATCGATCTCCCATTGAAAGGTACTGACCTGGCTCATTTCGGGCTCCTTTCCATAGTTGCTCCTATTATAACCTGGAAAGAGACGCTATGCAAGCTGTCGCCACGATCAGTCAGGGCTGTTGCAAAGTCAGGGCGGGGAAAGCAAAACCAGATTGACGGCACCCTGGAGATTGGCCTCGTAGTCCCGGCGTGCATCCGGCACGTTGACCACACCACTTCGACGCAAAAGCCCCAACACCAAGTTGTTGATCACGGCCATCGCATGAGCGCTTTGTCCTCTGAGACGACAGCGGTCTTCACGCAGGGTGTCATCACGGCGATAGTGTAGACCGTTCTCGATGCCCCAGTGCTGGCGTATGGTCTGCAACAACTGCGCTGGATTCGCTTCCTGTGCAGTTTGGCTGGTGATCCCATAACTGATCTCGTGCATCACCAGGCCATCGCCGAGGCGCACGAAGTGACGCTCCACCTGGAACACCTGCTGTGCATGCGGCCAATCCACATAGCCCTGCAACATACTGCTGGCGGTCAGGGTGCGGCGTTCAAGCCGCCCGTGCCCTTTCTCACAAGTCGATGCCGTCTGAAAATCCTTCTGGCACGGACTGAATCCAGGCGTACACACTTCTGGCGCAAAGAGGGCGGCGATGTCGTGCTCGAGTTGCGGCTGATTGTCTTTGACCCGCCAGATATACTCACCCCCAGCTTCGACGATCTGAATCGATAGTTCGCGTTGTGTCAATAACGCATCGTCAGTGATTATTTTGTTGCGCAAATCAATGCATTTGACCAGCCGCAGCGACGCTGGAATCTCATTCTCCTTGTGCTCGACTTCCACCTGCGCCAGCACCCAACCTTCTTGGGGCAGATAGGCAGCCAGCAGGTGCTTTCCTTGCGTCTGCCCGGCCGGAATCGTCCCGCGCAGCGTCTTGCCATCCAGGTTGATCACTGTACTCTCACCCGCACCCGGCAAAGAAGCCACTCGTAACCTGCTCAAACTCCTCAATGTCTAGCCCCCGCCTCAAGACCCGACTGTAGGTCGTCGCGTGGGGCGCCTGAGGCTTGCTCAGCCCCAGCGCTTCGGCCAACTTGTCTTTGCGTAGCCTGACCCACTGGGCAATGCCACGCAGATGGTCTTCCCCTGACACCTTGGCCAAGACCATAAACACTAGCACCGTGACCAACGCATACCGTATCCCGCGCGCATCCCGTTGGTCGTGCAAGGTGCACAAGGCCGCAAACAAGCTGTCAACCGCAAAACAGAACCCTTCTTTCACATTGACTTCAAACGAGAGTGGCGTATACTTCATCTCGATCCTCCTTGGTCACTATAGTGAGTTCCGCGACTCCTATATACTAAGAAGGATCATTTTTCTCCTTTTGTCAAGCGACTTTGCAACAGCCCTGCTCTGGGCGACGTGTCCACTTTCACAAAACCATCCAAATGTGGTACAATAGAATCGATCACATCGCACTCTCTGCACAGCCTCAACCATAATGTAAGAGAAAAAGACGCGTCATATGAGCAAGAATATAGGTGTTTTTGTGATGGCCATCGTTCTGTTTGTCCTGGCCTGCCTCGCCGCGTGTAGCCCACAGGAGAAAACGTTGTCCGGCGCCGACCAGGAGGCCGTGCTGGCTTTTAGCGAACCCGCCACGGACAACCTGTTGGCCGGGCTGGCGGCCAACGATTACGCGGCGTTTTCGCGCGATTTTGATGCCCAGATGCTGCGGGCCATTCCCGCTACCAGTTTCCTGGCCATGAAGCAGGAGCTAGACGGCAAAATCGGGGGCTATCTGTCCCGCGAGGTGGACCGGGTCCTCCAATCGGGCCAGTTCTACGTGGTGGTTTACCAGGCCCAATTTGAGCAGGAGGAACCAGTCACTGTCCGGGTGGTGTTTCGGGTGGAGGAGCCACACGCGATCAGCGGCCTGTGGTTCGATTCGGACAGGCTGCGGCAAAAATGAGCGCCGCCGCTCGCAGCGAGCGTTGCGGCCTGCGCGCTATGCGGATAGCCACCATCCGGGTGAAATGGACGGTCTCTGTGGCCTCATAGTGGGGGTGAAGGAGTGCCGGATATGCGCGGCAAGGATACGCTGGTCAGATCGGCCGAGAGGAAACTGGACCGCACTCAGCTGAGGACCTTGATCCGGGCCAGCAAACTGCTCAACGGATCGTTGGACCACGACCGGGTGCTGCACAAGCTGATGGTCCTGGCGGGCAGGGGTGTTGACGCCGATCGGGTCACCCTTTACCTGGTGGACAAACCATCCGGCCAGCTGCGTTCCATGGTGCTGCTGGGCCGCGAACTGCACGAGATCCGCCTGGCCTCGGGAGAGGGGTTGGCCGGGTTTGTGGCTCGCAGCGGCGAGACGGTCATGGTCGACAACGCCTATCGCGATCCACGTTTCAGCCGCCACGCCGATAAAGTGAGCGGCTATCGCACGCGCACGGTGCTCGCCGTGCCGATGTGCGATCCACGCGACGAGGTGATCGGCGTGGTGCAGGCGCTGAACAAGCGCCGCGGGTTTTTTACCGCCCGCGATGCCGTTTACCTGCTGGCCCTGGCCGGACATGCCTCGCTGGCCCTGGAAAACGCGCGCCTGCACGCTTCTCTCGCCGGCGATTACGAACGGCTGTCATTCCTGTACCTGATCAGCAACCTGCTGATCACCGAAATGTACCTCCCCGACGTGCTGAGGATGGTGATGGAGGGGGTCACCAAAACGCTGGGCGTCGAGTCCAGCGCCATCTTGTTGTGGGATGAGCCGCGGCAGCGGCTGGTCTTTCACACCATCGCCGGGCCCAATCAGGGCAAAGTGGCCCAACTCGACGTGCCGCCGGAAGGCAGCATCGCCGGCTGGGTCTTTCAGAACCGGGAAGCGGTCGTCATCGACGACGTGCAGCACGACCCGCGCCATTTTCGGGAGGTTGATGCACGCACGGGCATGGTCACGCGCACCTTGATCGGCGTGCCGCTCAAGGCGCATCACAAGGTGATCGGCGTGTTGGAGGCGATGAACCGGCTGGATGGGCAGCCCTTTGACGAGGCCGACCTGGAACTGGCCCGGGCGGTAGCCGCTCACGCGGCGCTGGCCATCGAGCACGCGCGGCATCTAGACCCTAACACTTGATACACAAACCGCATCATCCGTTCTTGATGATCGATCTGCTGTTCCTGCGCCCGCGAGCCGTGCCCGGCGTCGAACCAGTGTATGGCAATCGACTTGCCCAGTGCCTTTAATCTGGCCTCGTAGGCCTCCATCTGCCGCGCCGGACAGCGGGTGTCGTTGCGCCCCTGGATGACCAGGATCGGCGCCTGGATCTGCGCGGTGTAGGTGATCGGCGAGGAGGCGCGCGTCGCCTCGGGTGTCTCGTCCGGCGTCCCCCCGAACAGCCCGCGCTGGTAGCCGCGCAGCGTCTCGGCCTGGTCCTCGTACATCAGCTTCCAATCGGCGATGGCCACAGCGGCCATGCCGCCCGCCCACAGCTCGGGCCGCCGCCCCAGCGCCTGCAGCGTCAGGTAGCCGCCGTAGGAGCCGCCGATCAAGAATACCGCGTCGGGTTGGGCGATCCCCTGCTCGACCAGCCAGCGGGTGGCCGCGGCCATGTCCTGCACCTCCAGGTCGCCCAGGTTGCCCCAGATCGATTTTTCAAAGGCCTTGCCAAAGGTGGTCGAGCCGTGGTAGTTGATCGACAGGAAGGCAAAACCGTGATCGAGCCATGCCTGTTCGGCCGGCGAATAGGTGTCGGTCTGCACCGCCGTCGGCCCGCCGTGGGTGTGCAGGATCGTTGGAAAGGGCCCCTCGCCGTCGGGCACACTCAGCCAGCCCTGGATCGCCTCGCCCTGTTCCGAGCGGAAGACAATCGAGCGCCTGCGGCCCGCGCTGCCGGCAGGCACACTGCCGGCTTGCAGCACCGTCCGCCGCTGGACGCCGCTGCGCCCGTCGAGGGCGATCAGGCATGGCGGGTGGGCCGCGTCCTGCCAGACCGTGATGATCTCACCCTGGGCCGTGAACCGCGCGCCGCTCAAGACGCCGGCCGGGTGGTCGAGCCGGACGATCTCGGCGCTGGTCAGGTCATACGTATAGAGCTGGTAGGTGGCCTGGTGGAGCTGGCTCAACAGCACGCGCCTCCCGTCGGGCGACCAATCACACGGCGTGACCGTGCCCGGGATGGTATCGATGGCCAGGTCGGTGCGTTCGCCGCTGCGGGGATCCCACAGCAGCGGTCGCGCGTAGCCGCTGCGGCTGCTGGCGGCCAGCAAACGCCCATCGCCGGGCCGCGGCGAAAACGGGCCGGGCTCCAGGCTGGCGCCCTCGCCGTCCCACAGCTCGGCGATCGGCTCCCCGCTGGCTACGTCAAAGGCCAGCAGCTGGTAGTCGAGCCGCCCCGAGCGCTCGCTGCTGGCGACGATGGCGATCGTGCCGTCTGCCGAGAGGACCGGCCCGTAGGCCAGGCGCCGGCTGTGATAGATCGTGCGCGGCGTCCCTCCATCGGCCAGCACCGCCACCTCGAATCCGCTTTCCTGCCTGGCCATGGTCAGGCCAATGACGTTGCCGGACCGGCTTTGGCCCGCTCCCCTGGACGCATAGGGGGGCAGGTCGGGGGTCAGGTCTTGATCCGGACCGCCCTCGAACGAGACGCGCACCAGGTGGCCGATCTCGTTGCCTTGTTCGTCCTTGTGATAGATGATGGCTGTGCCATCGGCCGAGATCATACCGGCTACCACGCCGGCCGGCAGGTCCGTGGCCCGCCGCAGCACGCCCGTCCCCACCTCCCAGGCGTACAACTGCATGATCCCGTCGCGGTCGGTGCAGGCCACGCCCCGCTCCGGGTTGCCGGTCGCCACCTGCGCCCAGGCGATCTTGGCCGCCCGGTAGCGCTGTCTCCAGGGCGCTTTGTCGCTCAGATCAAGCTCTTTTGGCATCATGTCTCCTCTTGGCGTCTGTCTTTTTGTTCAACTGTGGGTATAGATGATTAGAGCACATTCAACGGCCAAGTCAACGACGGGAGCGTTTGACCGCAAGCAAGCGTGGCATCGCCTAAAAAATGATGCACCAGCCCCTCGGCCATCTGGCTGCGCGCCGGGTTGCCGGTGCAAAGGAACAAGACCCGTTTTGTGCTGGCGTCGTGCATTCGTTATCCCTTCTCCGCGAGTACAGGAAAAGAGTTGGCCGGTTTCACTTGCGGCGTGATCTTTCCACCGGAAAGATGGCATCTTCCGCTCATCAATCCCCTTCGAAATAGGTGAGCGATGGAACCTGTTCCAGCGCGGCGCCCAGAGCCGGCTTGAGCTGTTCGTAGGCCCATCGTACTGCGACGTCGTTCTCGGCCAGCGCTCCCAACCAGTGCTTGATCAACCGGAAGGCATTGACACCGCCGCCCACGTCCTCATCCTGGCGCAGCAGCTCGCGCACCTGCGCCTCGGCGAAATCCGGGGTCATCCTGGATCGAAGCGATTCAACAACCTCTTGCAGTTTGTCTGTGTCCATCTGTTCTCCTTTCAGCTATGGTATGGCAGCGAGAGTACGCCCCAAATGCGCAGGATATCATAGACCAACCACAGGCCGATCGCCAGAAAGAGCGTCGCCGTCGCTACCTTGACCGTCGCCGTGTGCCGCTGCAACCACGCGCCCAATTGCCGCGAGCTGGTGCCGGTGTAGGAGGCGACAAAGACGGCAACCAGCGGGGCAACGAAAGCCAGGCAGTAGACGATCAGGGCCAGGGTAGATTGGGCCCGGTAGGCGGGGTTGGTCAATCCCTGGATGATCGGCACATAGACCTGCCCGGTGCAGGCCAGCTCGATGAACGAGACGACCACGCCGGCCACGAACGAGGCCCACACAAAGGCGCGGGCGTTCATGCTCTTGCGGACGGCGGCGTTCACCCAGCGGCGCAGCCGGTCGGGCAAGCGCAGGGCCATGTCCTTGACCCGGCCCCGCCGGGCCTTACGATAGTCGTCCAAACTCAGGATCGCCAGGACAAGACAGACCAGGGCGATGGCGGCATTCAGGATGGGGCGCAGCACCGGCCCCACCAGGTCGACCAGCCCGGCCAACAGCTCGCGTAGCAGCATGCCAAACGCCAGGTAGGAGAGAAAGACGGCCAGCGTGAACGACAGGCCGACCATCAGGACCTCGTGTCTCTTACGCTCCAGCAGGGTCAGGTAGGAGATGAAAAAGACGATGGTGGCAAACGCACAAGGGTTGATCCCGTCGATCAACCCGGGCAGGATCACCGCCCACCAGGGCGGCGGGGGCAGGCTGACCGCTTCCTCATCGCACGTTTCCCACGTCGCCTCGGCGCCTGTCGCCGTGTAGCGGGAGACGATCTCGACCAGGCGCGCGTACTGGATATCGCGATCCACCAGATAGTCGGAGCCGACAAAAATGGCCGGGGCGTCGTGCCATTGATCCGCCGGCACGTTCAGCCGCGTCGCCAGGCAGAGATTGACAGGCAGATCGTCGATGATATCCAGCGTGTGGATCACCAGGTTGGGGAACTGCCGCTGGAGGTGACCCAGGGCGATCGAGACCCGGTCGCACTCGCTGCACCCCACTTCGGCAAAGTAAGCCATATGGATGGCCGCCGCGCCGCCGGCTGTGGGTTGTGCGGTTGGCGTCGCCGCGAGGGGCGTCCGGGCTCGCGCGTCGCGCTTGATCTCATCGCAGTCTTCACAGTCGCTGTCGGAAGTCGGGCGGGTGGGGGATGCCGCCGGCGTGGGCGTCGCCGTTGGCGGCGCATAAAGCTGCCCAAACAGCTCGTCCTTCCAGCCGGGCAGGCCGACGCCGCCGATGGCCATTGCCCACTCAATGGTTGGGGGCAGGTGTTCGGGAATGCCGCGCGAACCCAGAAACAGGCTGTACGCGCTGGTTTCATCGCCGAGAAAGACCACGGGCACGCCGCCTCGTTGGTTCTCCGGCACGCCCATGCGGTCTCCCAGTTCCAACAGGGCCAGGTAATGGTCGGCGTCCTCGACGCTGTACGATTCCCACTGCAAGCGGTCGCCATATTGGGCCTTGAGCGGGGCAAAGACGCTTTCTTTGACGATCTCGCAGTTCCCGCAGGTGGGGCTGTAGAAATACATAAACCGCACCACCGGCTGGAGCGGGCCACCCGGGCGGGGCACGTCGGGGAAGTCCACCCCGCCCTGGGCAAAGGTGGTTTGGATCAGCTCTCGCGCCTCGGTTGCGATGGCCTCCGCGCCGACCAGGGACCGCTCGCCGATGAACAGCGCGGGCACGTCGGACTCGCTCTTCGACACACCGTACGCTTTTTCGCAGGCCAGCCACCACTGGTAGTTATTCGGGTCGCCGATCTCGATGGCCATGATCTGGAGCTGGACGCCAAACTCCCGGTAGAGCGGCGGTATGACCTCCTGCCGCACCCGCTGGCAGTCGGGACAGCTGGCCGAGTAGAACAGGTAACCGCGCACGACGGGGCCGTCTTGGGCCAGGGCTGCGGCGGGCGCCATAGCCAGCCCACAGAGCAGAACCACAATCGCGATCAACGTGGTCTTGTGCTTCAATGGTTTTCTCCTAATCCAACGCTGCCGGGTTTGTTCGATTCATCGTGCAGCCGCCTGGTGACCCAGCCCTGGACGCCCCACCGCGGTAAAGCTCAGATCGGTGCCCAGGTACACCGCCTCCGGGCTGTCCCGGACCGGCGCGAGCCGATCGGCGCGTCGCACGTGCACCTCGACCTGTTCGGCTCCGGCCTGACGGGCCATCTCCTGTACGCGCTGCGACATGATCTGTTCGGCGTAATGTACTGCTTCTTCCAGATCGGCCAGGTCGCGGAGGCCACCGGGCAGGTGAACGCGAAAGGGCAGGTCCGTGCCGGTGAACTGGATCAGCACCTGCTGCCGCTGTACCACCCCGCCAGCCACCGCGCCCACGGCGTTGCCCACGTCGGCGTGCGGGGGCACCACGAGCTCGGTGTGAAGCTGGCGGGCCGTGCGCGGCAGGTAGGCCTCCACCGGCGCGCCGACGGTCACCACCGGCCGGCGCAGGGTCAGCCGGCAATCCAGGTCCGAGCCGTTTGCGCCGCCCATCGCCCGCGCCAGCAGCGCGGCCGCAGCCGAATCGCGCTCCCAGGCCGGCAGCGTGCCTTCATCTTCGAGCACCTTGCTGACCAGCTCGGCGGTGACCCGGTCCGAGGTCCGGTCGGCCACCCGCAGGCAGAAATCCTCCACGGAAAGGCCCAGTGAAGCGGCCATCAGCTCGGCTCCCAGGCGCGATGCGTCTGCGTCCCAGCGCTCAAAGCGTCCCAGGACGTGCAGCGCATCGGTGGGCGTAAAGCCGGCGCACAGCAGGATCTGCCGGTTGACCAGCTCTTCCACCTGCCGGACCACCAGCCTCCCGTAGGGGGAATGATCCACCAGCCAGGTCAGCGAGCGCGGGGTTCCGTCCAGGCGCTGCAAGAGATCATCTGCCTCGCCAGACAGGCCGGGCGCCGAGCGGCGCTGGGCCAACACAAATTGCCCGGCCAGCTTGAGGCGCTCCCGCGTGCCCACCTGCTCGCGCAGCTCGTCCACCACGGCGGGGTGCTCGCTGGCCAGCAGGCACAGCGGCACCACGCGGCGTGGCCCGATGGACAGGCCATCGCCATCCAGGCCATCGCCGTTCGAGGCCCATACCTCTTCCACGCACACCTGGCTGTCGCCGCCCAGCCCGGCGGTGTGCATATCCACCGCCTCCACCATGGTCTGCCACCGTCCCACCCGCGCCCCCTCGGCGCTCAAGCGAGGGGTGCCGTCGCACAGCACGGCGATGTCGGTGGTGGTGCCCCCGACATCCACGACCCACGCATCCGGCCGCCTGGACAGGTGCCAGGCGCCGACCACGCTGGCCGCCGGCCCGGACAGGATGGTCTCGATGGGGCGTCGCATCGCCCACTCAGCGCGCACCAGTGAGCCATCCCCTTTGACGATCATCAGCGGTGCGCCGATGCCCAGCTCGTCCAGGCTGCGGCGGACGGTTAGAGCCAGCTCGCGCAGCAGCGGGATCAGGCCGGCATTGAGAGCCACGGTTGTGGCCCGGCGCACCGAGTTCAGGCGCGCCGTGAGCTCGTGGCCGCATGTCACCGGCAAAGAGAGCCCATCTGGGCCGTGTGAGGCGGTCAGTTCCTCGATCAGCGCGCGCACGCGCAGCTCGTGGTCCGGGTTGCGCACGGCAAAGTACCCCGACACGGCAAAGGCCTCCACCCGGTCTCGCCGTTCCAGGATGGCCCGGCGCGCCGCCTGCTCGTCCAACGGCGTGACCTCGTCTCCCGCGCCGTCGTGGCCACCTCGCAGGTAGACCACGTCGTGGGTGACCAGGTCGTCCTGGAATCCACGCTGTCGGATCAGGTCCGGGTCGTATCCGATCAGGATCAGGCAGACCGGCCGGCCCTGGTCTTCGACGATGGCATTGGTGGCCAACGTGGTCGACAGCCCGACCATGGCGATGTCTGCCGGATCGATCCCGGCGCCCCCCGCCCGGCAGGCTGCTCGAGCTAGCGTGTCTGTTACGGCCTGTCGAATCCCGATAGCCAGGTCGTGGCGCGTGGTCAGCGCCTTGGCCGCGGCCAGTACCGCCCCGCTGGCCTGTTCGACCAACACGGCATCCGTGTAGGTTCCCCCGGTGTCGATGCCCAACACGATCGTCATACGTGCTCCCTCTGTCTCTCTGCCATCACGATACCCGTTTTCCGGTAGTTTGCCTTTTCATCACGTGGGTCAGGCGCCTTGTCGTCTTCGCCGGCGTAGACGGAACCACCGCGCGCGCGGTCCTAGCAAGCGTTTGGTCGGCCAGGCGGCGAGCTCGCGGCGAGCGATCCGGTAGCCCTCGTCGATCAAGGCCTCCGTATGCCCAAAATCCCAGATCTGCACCGGCTGTTCCGGCTGCAGGGCCAGATAGTGGATATCCACACCCCGCGCTCTGGCCAGGGCCAGCTCCAGCTCGATCTGCCGCCCTTCGACGGTCACCAACAGCCTGCCGAGAAAGGGGCCAAAACCGTCACCCTCGAGCTCCATAGGCCGGGGGTCAAACAGGTCCAGGGCCACGATGCGGGTCGCTCCCTGGGCCAGGGCCGGCTCGATGGGCAGGTTGCTCACGGCCCCGCCGTCGATCAACAAGTGGCCATCCCGGTCGATTGGGCGGATCCAGGGCGGCAGCGCGGTGGAGGCCAGCAGCCCCTCCAGCACAAACTGCTCGGGATCCGTGCCGTACAACACGGGGCATGCCGCCTTCAGATCGGCGGATACCAGGACCAGGCGCGGCCCGGCGAGCTGCCCAAAGCGTAGCTCGGGATCCAGGCCGTGCGCGACGAAAAAGTCGCGAAAGCGGTGCTCGATCTGCGAGCTGGGCCGGTTGAACAGGGCGCGGATGGTGAGCCACAGGTAGTGCGGCGGCATCAGCTCGGCGGCAGCAGCCTCGCACCAGGCCTCGGCCAGGCTGTCCAGCCCCTGCGGCGTCAAGCCGTGTGTGGCCAGGTAGACGGCGTTGATCGCCCCGGCCGAAGTGCCCACCAACATGTCGGGCTGGATACCCGCCTCCAACAGGGCGCGCAGCGCGCCTATCTGTAACGCCCCCCGCGCGCCGCCGCCGCCCAGGACAAAGGCCAGTTTGCCTCGCTTGTTTGACCTGAATTTGCGTCGTCTTTGCATGCTTGCCTTCTTTTCTCGTTATCTTTTGATCCGCACAGCCAGAGGCGGCCCTCGTTACGGGCTGGACAACGAGGCATACCGACGGATCATCTCGACGATCTGTGGATCGTCGGCATACCGATCGGTGAGCGCTACCGCACGCCCCTCAAAATCCATCAGCTGTCCCTGCGCGTCAAACTGCAGGGTCAACAGCCCCAGGTATTCGCCAGCCATACCCGAGGCGTGCAGCACCACCTGGCCTGGCGCGCCGGCCATGGCGAGCGGCTCACGCTGTACGCCGGCATAGATGCCAATCATCGCATCAATGCCGGGCACAGCCCGGGCTAATGCTTCCGTCTCGGTTCGATCTAGGTTGGACAAAAGTATAACGATATCGGCACTTGGCGCAAGTTTGTCTACAACCTGGCGGACTGCCTCAACCGGGTCCTGCACCGCCGACTCCAGGCCAAGGTCGACCAACCACTGCCCGACCTGCGGCGAGGTGACGCCAATGAGCGCGATCGTATGCCCGCCCACCTGATAGAGGATGTATGGCTGCACGCCGGGCAGCATGTCCTCTAGCTGCACGTTGGCCGACAGGATCGGGAACTGTGCTTGTTCAAAGCGGGCCCGCACCGTGGCGAGGGAAGCGTTCAATTCCCAATCCCCCACGGCCATGGCGTCATAACCCATCGCGTTCATCGCCTCGATCACCCAGGCGCCCCGATCGGGGTTCTCGGGTGCGTTCGGGTCCCCACCACTGAACAGCGTGTCACCACTGTCCAGCAGCAGCACGTTCGTGTGTTCCTGGCGCAACTGCGCAATTGCGGTGGCCCGCCGGGCCAACCCTCCTTTGGGGACGCCTCAACCGCAGGGCATGATCTCGCCATAGACCTGCCCGGTGTGCAAGATGGTCAGCGTGAAGGTCGGCGTCTGCGAGACCGGGTCTGGCGTGACACTCGCCACGGTGAACGTGGGGCTGGGCTGGACGGTCCACGTTGGCGGCCAGGCAGAGGTCGTCGCCGGCAGGTCCGTCGCTTGGCCGGAGGGTGGCGTCGGACCGGCCGGATCCGGCGTTGCCATCCAGCCCTGGCAGGCTGCCGCCAGGAAGGTGAGACAGATCCAATAGTGGGCTTGTCTGATGCGTCGCTTTGTCACGGTTAGCTCTTTCTATGCCAAGATGGTGTTGATGCTGCTTTTGACCGTTTTTTGAGAACCGCCGATACCGGCCACCGCCCGGGTGGCTTGTTCGGTTATCAAGGCTTGAACGGATCGGGGGTCGGCGGGACCTCTACCAGGACAAAGTCGACCGTGATCGCTACACCCGTGGCTGCGGAGAGAGCGCCGCTCGCGCCGGCCGGCGGCAGATCCCAATCGGCCAGCAGAACTAAAGTCGTCGCCGTGCCACTGGCGCGACGGTCTTCAAACGTGATCGTCCCATCCCACATGATGGCCTTGGCCATGCCCTTCGCCCTGGCCTCGCCTGCCAGTTGGAACTGGATCGGCTGTCCAGCAACGACGGGGGAAGGAAAGCCGCGGACCTCGGTTACCTGGAAGGCCGCCAGGGGCTGCAGCGCCGTCTCCAGCCACTGTGCCCAAAATGCGGGTTCTGGCTCGGGCGAATCGATCGGCGTCAGCGTGGTCAGATCGGCGGTCAGCAGGTCAAACCGGCTGGCTGATGGATCGTCATAGTTGAACGTGAGCTGCCCCCCCAGCGCGTTGTTCTCAGCTCGCGCCAGGATCGGTCTGTCTGCCCCGTCCACGACCAGCTCCAGGCGCATACGGCTTTCTCGCGGCAGGATTCCCAGGCTGATGGTCCCCGCGACCACCTCGGAGGCCTGACAGCCGGTGGCGACGATTGGCGTGGGCTGAGCCGCTGCGGCGTTGCCGGGCGTTGGCGAGGCTGCGGCAGCCGCAAACGTTGTTGCCCGAGGCCTGGAGGTGGGCAGGGTCTGGACCGTCGCCGGCCTGGACTGCCGGTCTGTCAAGATCAAGATCGCGGCCACCGCCAGCGCGACGCCGATCAAGATGGCCGGCTGGTAGGTCAGCTTTCGTTTACGAGTGCGTTTTTGGGTCATCTGTGTCCATTTTGTAGCATGCAGCGCCTGCCAGCGTTGAATGTTGTGGCGCAGCCACTCTGATTCGATGTGCGCGCACCTATTCCATCCCCGCTTCGCGCAGCGCGCCGACCAGGCTCTCTTTGCTCGGGGCCAGCCCGACGAACTTGACCAGGTCGCCGACCACCAGCGCCGGAGCGTTGGTGATGGCATGTTCTTCCCAGGCGGGGTCGCCCGGCCCGGTGTGGAAGACGATCTTGACCTGCCCGCCATATTCGGCCTCGATCTCTTTGAGCAGGCGCTTGACGGCCACGCCGCCGGAGCAAGGCGGGATCGACACGAACGCTTCGATCTTTACTTGAGACATAGCCCGCCCTCCCGCAGCGCGTTGTTGAGCGTCGCCTCGCTGGGGCACATCCCTTCGATGCGGATGCTGCCGTTGACCACCGCTGCCGGCACGCAAAAGAGCCGGTACTGTTCGAATTTCTCCATCGCCTGCGCGCCCTTGAGCACGGTTAGCTCCAGCTCGCCGACATATTGGGCTGCCACCCGCTGGGCCAGTTCGACCAGCGCCACGCAGCCGGGGCACGGTGGATCGCCGCTGAATACCTCCAATGTGACCATTGTGCTATCCTCCCAGTTTGCCTCTGATGATGTCGGCCAATTGGTTGGCCGAAATGACCTTGCCCCTGCCTACCACCTCGCCATCGACGACGATGAGCGGCGTGGACACGATCCCATAGGCGTCCGCTTCTGGCCCCATTGCGTCGAGCTTGATCACTTGGACCTGGCCGGGAAACTGCGCCGCCGCCTGCTGAGCCTGCGCTTCGGCGCGCTTGCAGTTGGCGCAGGGGGGCGTGGTGCCAAAAACCTTGATCTGCACCATCTCACTCTCCTCGGTTAACCTGCCTGGAGCAAGGCCACGATCTCGTCCTTGGGCGGCACGCGCCCCGAGACCTTGACCACCTCGTCGACGACCATGGCCGGGGTGCTGGTGATGTCGTAGGCCATGATCTGGTCGAAATCCTGCACCTTGGTAAAGGTCGCCTCGATGCCCAATTCGGCAGCCGCCTCGCGGGCCACCTTTTCCAGACGCTTGCAGTTGGGGCAGCCACTGCCCAAGATCTTGATTTCCATCGTTTATCTCCTCAAATAGTGAAATGATTCTCAACCCCGCCAAATGCGGGATCGGTTCCATGTGACCAGGCAGCCATCTACCGGGCCGCCCAGTTTAGACACTTGATCTCTGAGCCGCTGCTGTCCGCCGGCGCTCAATCCGCGAGAGCACGAACAGGAGCAGGGCCAGCACGACGATGCTCGCTGCCACCAGGCCGATGACACCCCAACCGCTCAGGCCATCCACCCACAGGCCAAAGAGCAGGCCCGAGAGGGTGCTGAAAATGGTCACCAGCACCACGTACACCGCCGTCTTGGACTTGCCGATCACCGAGTTGGTGATCAGGATCGACTGCAGGCTCAACTCTGGGTCGGCGAGCAGGTAGGCCAGCAGCGGCCCGCGGTGCATGCCCAGCGACAAAAAGGTTTGGGCGATGGGCACCTCGACCAGGGTCGGAAAGTACATAAACACGCCAAAGAGCACGCCGACCAGGTTGGCCCACCAGGTGTTACGCCCGGCGATAGCCTGGATCCAGGTGGCGGGAATGATCGCCCGGGCCATGCCGGCCAGGAACACGCCTACGATCAACAGGGGGATGATCTGCTTGACAAAGCGCCACATCTCCCACAGCCATTCCTGCACCGCGTAGGCGTCAAAGAACTTGACCGCCATCGCCCACACCGAGCCGATGAGCACGACCTCGGCGATCAGCTTGCCGGTGAGGCCCACGCTCAGGCCGCTGCCCGTGGGGACCACTTTGAACGAGGCGACCAGCAGGGTGAGCGTGACCAGCCCCAAGGCCGCCCATGTCCAGGCGTTGAACCCTTCGTCGACCTTGTTCAGGCCAAACCAGGCGGTGACGCCAATCCCGATCAGCATGGCAATGAGCAGCACGCCGTGCACGCTGACTCCCTCGATGCCCAGCGCGGCGTTTGGCGGCACCACGCTGTCCAGCCAGCCCTGGAACGAACGGGCCCACGCGCCGGGCAGGGTGAAGGTGAGGTAGCTGTCCGTCAGCAGGCGAATCTGCAGCGTCCCGGCGATCAATACGCCAAGCAGCAGCACGAAAAAGACCCAGGTCGTCGTGGAGATTTTGGCGCCCTGGGCAAAGGCCCGCGCCCCGTTGGTCTCGCTGTTGTGGGCCTGGTCATCCTTGCGAAAGAAAAAAGCCATCAGCAGGCCGATGCCGATGCCAAAAACGATCGAGAGGATCACGCGCGCCAGAGCGATGTCCATGCCGATCTGCACGCCGGTGAACGAGATAGCCAGGATGTTGATCGCCGGGCCGACGAACAGAAAGGTGATCGCCGGGCCAAGGCCGGCGCCCTTTTTATAGATGCTGGCAAAGAGCGGCATGATCGTGCACGAGCAGACGGCCAGCACGAACCCACCCAGTGCCGAGGCCGGATAAGAGATCCACTTGGGGGCATCGCGGCCCAGGAAGCGGGTAATCGCCTCCTTGGGGATCAAGGCCGACAGCGCGCCGGCGATGAAAAAGGCCGGCAGCAGGCACAGCAGCACGTGCGCCGCCAGATAGGCAGCCAGGCTGCCCAGGCCAGTTTGCAGCAGGTTAACGACGTACGCGATAGCGTTCACAAGTCCTCCAGTAGATATGCAGTTTGATGCATATTAGTGTATCATAAAAAGGGCTGTGAAAAGCACAGCCTCAACCGATATATTCAAAATCATGCATATTGTACCATTACCTGAAGGACTTGTCAAGTCCCATCTGCCCTCTTTTCTGTCCCGCGCGCGGCCTGACAGCGCGGGCATGGGCAGTTCGGCAAGCGGGTTGGCCCGTCCGCAGGTCCTAACACCTCTTCCAGCAGCCGCTCGACGCGCGGGTTCGACAGCCGATAATACACAAGCAGCCCGTCTTTGTCGTCGGTGACCAGCTCAGCCTCGCGGAGGACACGCAGCTGTTGGGAAACGTAGGCCTGCGGGCGGCGCAGAACGGTCTGCAGATGGCAGACACACGCCTGGGCTCGCCGCAGCTCGTCCAGGATCTGCAGGCGGGCCGGATGGGCGAGCGAGCGGAACAGCTCGGCGCCGTATTTGTATCGACTTGCGCTCACGTCAGTGCCTCCTAAAGCATATGCAATCTGGTGCATATTATATACCGAAAGAGAGGATTTGTCAAGGATGTGCTTTTGGGTGCACATAGCGTGCCCTGGCTGGCATATTGACGGGGATCATCGGCACGAGGGTTGCTTGATGGAAGCAGAATGTCGCAAGATCAGGCCTGAACGTTCCTACGCATATGCCGGTTAATGATCCCAAAGCTTGTCCAGAAAATCGCGTGGTGTTACAATACGTGGCCTAGCCGGCACGAAGCAGCTCCTCCAACTTTTCAGCCGTTAGTCCACGTTCTTGAGCTTTTTCGCTCAGTTTGTCCGCAACCGATTTTAACGATGTTGAACGCGTAAACAAGTCCTTTAACCACAGGTTCAGTAACAACTGTAATTTGGCTTGATCGTTGGCAGATGCTGTCTGATATGCCTGTGCCACATCAGCGTCGATCTGCAGCGTGATCATTCTGGTTTCCATATTCTCTACCTCTTGGGAATCTGTCGATACTGGTTCACTATTGCCATGCACTTGGCGAGTCAGGCCGGTACTCTATGAACAGTATACAACATCCTGGTTGGTCCGTCAAGGAGGTTACTGTCCCTGGTCGAGTTCCACGACGACGTGAACACGCTGCGGCGCGGGTTGATCGCGCATCGTTTGATGACGCGCGAGGGTGGATCTACCAAAGTGCCTAGAGCATACAGTTTTGCTTATCGCACCGGCCGGCGATCGAGAAAGACGGGCAGGAGCAGCTGGTCGACGGGCGCATAGCGGTCGGTGAGGGTGAGCTTGTCCTTTTCGGTGAGCAGGGCGCCGATCTCTTGTGGAGAGAGCAGGTCAGCGGCCAACGCGGGGGCGACGGCCCGAAGCGCTTGTTCGTCGAGCGGCGTGTCCCCGGCGATGATCACGATCGTGCTGCGCGAGGAGGTGCGCCACGTTTGCAGCGAAAAGGCGGGATAGACGTACTGAAAGCTCTTGCGCAGGGTGTGGATGGTGGCGCGCAAAAAGTTGCCCGATGGGCCGTCGATGATGTTGACCACGTAATAGCCGTCGTCGGCCAGCCAGGCGTCGATGCGATCGTTGAACTCCCTGGTGGTCAGGTGATAGGGCACCGAATAGTCGTTAAAGGCATCGCCAAAAATGAGATCGTAGCTGGCGGTTGGCTGGCGCGCCAGGAACATGCGCGCATCTTGGTTAAAGGTCACCACCGCGGTGTTGCGGCTCAAGCCCAGCAACTCGTGGGCCATCGCGGTGACGCCGGGGTCGATCTCGATGACGTGCAGGGTGCTGTCCGGGTAGACCGCTTCCATATAGCGCGGGAAGGTGTATCCGCCGCCGCCGACAAAGAGCGCGCGCAACGACTCGTCGCGCGCCGCAAGGCGCGCGGCCTGGTAAGCGGTGAGCCCGGCATAGGACTGCTCGTAGCCATAGACCAGCCTGGTGGGGTCGTCGAGTGAGGAGTAGCTGTGGATCAGCCGGTCGAGGATCAAGACCTGCACCGGGCTGCCGTTGTGCTCCTCCTGGCGGACCTGGATGCAAAAATAATTGCTCTCGCGGGTGCAGGGGCCATCGAGCAAACCCTGGCTGAAGGCAAAGACCGTGCTGGCGACAAGCAGCACGACCGACAGCACGATCCAACGTGGGTCTTGGTCGGCGAGCAGGAACAGGGCGCCCAGCAAGAGCAGCAGCATGCTCACGCCCCAGACCACGACGTGCGTGCCCAGGAGAGAGATGAGCAGAAAGCCGGTGGCAAAGGTTCCGAGAATGCTGCCGATGGCGCCGGCGGCATAGATGCGGCCCATGGTGCGGCCGGTCCTGTCGAGATCCTGCACGGCCAGCTTGGCGACGATGGGGGCAACCGCGCCGAGAGCGACGCACGGCAACAGGCAGAGCAGGATGGCCAAAGCGCTCAAGCGCAAGATGAGCGGGATAGTCTCAGGGGTGATCCCCTGCAGTTGGGTGAACGGTTCCAGCCGGTCGACAAACAGGATGCCCGCCGCGGCCAGCCCGGCGAGGAGCAGGATGATACCCAGCAGGCGAACCGAGGCCCCGGCCCGAACCGCGCGGTCGGCCAGCCGGCCGCCCAGGGTGTTGCCCAGGCTGATGCCTACCATCACCACGCCGATGACCGCGGTCCAAGTGTAGAGCGACATGCCGATATAGGGGGCGATGATCCGCCCGGTGACCAGTTCCAGGACCATGATGCAGGCGCTGGATAAAAAGACGATCAGGAGCGGCAGCCAGGTGCGATTGGATCGCCAGGTAACCAGGGTGTTCATGGTCGTCACTCGCCTGGTACGAAAAAGGTCAGGCCGGCCAAGAGCAGCAGCCCGGCGACGGCGATGACAATGATGTGCGTGCCCAGCAGCCAGGTGAGGACAAAGCCGGTGGCAAAGGTGCCGACGATGCTGCCGAACGATCCGGCCGCATAGATCCGGCCCACGGTCCGGCCGGCCCGGCTCAGGTCGTTCACGGCCAGCCTGGCGACGATGGGAGAAACGGTGCCCAGGATAGCGGCAGGGAAAAAGAACATGGCCGTGACCAGGACCAGGATCTTCCAGATGAGCGGCCACTCCAGGGCTGTGAGGATGTCCAGTTGGTCGATCCCCAGGATAGCCAGCGAAGCCAGCCCGCCGAGGGTAAAGACGATGCCCAACAGGCGTCGCGACGCCCAACGGTCGGCGAGGCGCCCTCCGACAGTGTTGCCCAGGCTGATGCCGGCGAGCACGATGCCGATGATGGTCGTCCAGGTGTAGAGCGAGACGCCGACGTGAGGGGCGACGATGCGCTCGGCGACCAGCTCGAGGACCATGATGCACACGTTTGATACAAAGACGATCAGGTTGGGGTGGGCAAGCCTCGGGGCGTCCTGGATGGCGCGCGGGGGGATCTCCTCGGCGATTGCCTGGGGCGGCTCCTCGGTGACAGCCTGCGGCATAGTCTCTGTCGCCGCTTGCAGCACATCCTCCAGCACATCCTCTTTCCCAGGCGGGTTCGGTGTCTGCTGCGGGTTCGGATAGGCTGTGTCCATCGGTTCGTTCCTTTCCGGGAAACGGGTTGGCTCATGCCGGCCAAGGCAGTGTTGAAAGCGGCTTTTTAGCACAAAGTGTCTCGCTTGTCAAGTCAGGTGCGACGCACCGGCGGAGTGTGATCCACCGCGAGCCAGGCCATGAAGGTCAGAAACCGGGTTTTGCCGGCCCAAGATGCCGGCGAAATCCCCGGTTTCGCGAGCCATGGCTAGGCCAGTTTTTCAAGGGCCAGGCTGATGGCCATACAGGCCAGGCCGGCGATGCTGGTCTTGATCCCGTAGGCAAAGATGTTGCGGCCGGATATGTTGCCCAAAAAGATGCCCAGGCCAAAGAGCGCCAGCAGGGCGATGGCGATGGACGCATAGTAAGCATATTGGATGGAGGGCAGCAGCGGCGCCACAAAAAAGGGGATGATCACCAGCAGGGCCGCGATAAAGGGCGACAAGCCGTCGACGGCAGCGACGACCCATGTCGCCATGCGCGATGCCTTGCCGATCTTGGTGTCCTGGAGATCGGTGAGGGTGACCTGTTCGAGCTCTTCCAGGGCGTGCTCGCGCTCGGCCGACTCGGCCAGGTAGGCGCCCCAGCCGCCCGAAATGCCGATCGAAAACGCGGTCGACAGCCCGGTGACGATGATCACCTTGGCGCTTTCCACGCCAACGGCCAGGCTGCCCATCACCACGCCGACCATGGTCAGCACGCCATCGAACGAGTTGTTGACAAAAGCCCGGCGGGCGATCAGGCTGGCTTCCGAGATCTCGTCGTACTCGCGCAGCGTGTCCAGTCTCTTGCGCAGGGGATTCATTCAGGCTTGCCTTTCTTATCAGGCCATCTGCCGGGGGTCTTGCGGCGTGTTGGCGTCGTCGATGATGATCTTGCCGGCTACGACTTCGTCGATGGAATGGATCGCGCCGCCCGCTTCGGCAATGATCTCGCTGATCAGATCAAAGTCAATGTCGCCGCCCTCGATGGTGATCTTGGCGTTTTCTACTTTGCGGTCCATCTCATAGATGCTGATATTGACCGCTTCAACACCTGTCACCTGGCTCAAGCTCTTGGCCAGCTCGATGATCGTCGGGTCGTGCGGCTTGAGCGTGTCCAGCACCAGTCGTCTTATTTTACCCATGTTTAGTTATCTTTCCTTTTTATGAAACAAGTATGGACAGAAAACAACAAAAACTAACGAACGGGAACCACTGATTCCAAGTCGTTAGTTTTGTGACCAGGCCCAACGTGGGCGCGCGGTATGGTGTTGAATGGTGGTCGGGATCCGAACCGTTCATCAGCTCACTTGGTAGATTTATGTGCGAACCATACTATAGCGTCAATCGGGCGATTTGTCAAATCAATCATAGACCTGACGAGTGCTCTTCAACCCGTCAGGTCTGTGCTTCTTGACACTTTCTTGACCTTTTAGCGACGTTTCTGATCCCCGTCTTGATGCCGGTTGTGATATACTGTATTTACCAGAGCAGCGCTGACGGGTGCGTGCACCTGCGGGCGCTGCTCTATTTGTGTCAAAACGGTATCGCAACGTGAGGTGAGTGAGCATGAACGAATTTTTGGCGACGCAGAGCCTGGCAGTCAATATCGTGTTTGGGTTGTTGGCGCTGGCTATCCTGGTCCTGAGTTCCAATACGGCGGTAAAAAAGCTGATCGGATTGGCCGACTATTTCCACCTGTCGACGACGTTTATGGGGGTGACGGTCGTGTCGATCGCCACGAGCATCCCCGAGATCACCGCGCACCTGGTGGCCTCGGCCGGCATCCTGCGCGGGACGATGGATTACCAGGTCGGTTCGGCCATCGTGCTGGGCACCAACATCGGCTCGGACGTGGTCCAGCAGACGCTAATCCTGGGCCTGGTGGTCTTTTTGAGCGGCGTCCTCAGTTTTAAACGCTATTTCCTGTGGAAAAGTATGATCCCGATGATCGGCACGACCATTATGTGCCTGATCCTGGGCTGGGACCGCGCTTATTCACGG
>JAFGOG010000339.1 GCA_016926595.1 Anaerolineae bacterium | reverse complement strand
GAATCTGTTCTTGTCAACAGAGGAGTTGGCGCCTGGAAGAGCACCGCCGCTGAAGCTATCTGGCTACCCGGTCCGCGTCCGAAAGAGGGATTACCGGAGGTACCAAGTTTGCCTGGTGCACTAGAGGAATACTCAGTCGCCTACCACATTCTCCGCTACCGCCACTCAATACTTCTCCCAATGAAGCGTACGCTTTAGAGGTTTCTTTTTCGGTGTCGGCGTCCAAGCCAGAGACCCAACCCTGCGCCGCCGATTACGATCAAGATGCCCAAGCTGGCCATGACCGGGAGGTTTGCGGAGCGATTCGTGGTGGTTGGTGTCTGCGTGTCCCCCACCTGAGTCTTCAAGATGTGCAGCTCATCGATGTAACCCAACCCGGCCTTCCCCCAGTAAGGAACGTATATATAGAACGTGGATTTCAGCGCCGGGTACAGATTATCCGGCGTGGAGGCATCCAGATTACTGTTCACATACAGCCTCGTCCCTCCATCGCCCCAGGTGAATGCCACGTGCGTCCATTGGTTGAGAGGAATAGTCGTATTTCCGGTTGGCAATGGGGTCAACGCGTGATCTGGACCTTCCATCGCCGTCCAAGTCTCGGCTCGCAACTTGCCAGCTGAGTCTATCCCCAGGTGCAGAATATGGCCCGCTGCCGGGGAGGAGGTCGAGTCATTCCAGTTCAAATTCACCAGCGAGATGTCGTAGCTCATTGGATAGACCCACAACTCTACGGTTCCCTGCTTGCCCGTTGCATCATACGTCTGGGGCCACTCGTACCAACCAGGTACGTCATACTTGACCCAATTCCCCCCAGTGAAATCAGCGGCCTTGCCGAAACCCGATGGCCCATCTGTATAGCTAAGCGTACCGCCGACATAGTTCGCGATGGTCGCATCATCAAAATGATCGACAAGCACTGTGTCCGAACCGGGCGGCGTGGCCGCCAGAGACATGCGGCACGGGTGAGCAGACGAGGCTATCCGCGGATTGACCAGCAGGATCACCGAGCTCAGGATCATGCTTGCAAACAAAACAAAGCGGAACAGAGAATTGCGTTTCATTTCAGATTTCCTCTATATCGACCGACATGTCGCTTGATCTCTTCAGGTGGAACACAATTGTCTATACAGCATCATCATTATCGGCCGGGACAGGACTCGTTCACATCACGGCGGCGAGTACGCACCCGGATCCTCAGGCGCATTGCAGTCCGGAGCATCCATGTCGGTGGGATAAAAGCTCAAGCAGTTGCGACGGCCTGCCTCGAATGTTCTGCTCTTCGAGAAATTGTAGGTTGATCCACCGGCTACGGCACTGTATGAGTAAGTGCCTGCTAGCAGACAGACGTTGCGTGTCTGCCCCGCGGCGAAATTCAGCCGATAGGTGCCTGGGCCCTTCAAATCAAGCCTGAGAGACACGTCCAGCAGGTTGGTGATGCTCACCAGCGCCGGATTCGACGGGCAGACCTTGGGAGCGGTCGGCGATGGCGGAGGGGGCGTAGCCGTCGGCGCCACCTGAACTGCAGCATAGCCGCTCAAAGACACGTTCAAAGCCAATTCGCCTGTCCGGCACCACCCCTTCTTGCCGCTCGGCGCCCCCACCTCAACCCATTCGTTCGTGCTGCTGCGACGCTTCACACTCAAGACCGTGTCCGCCATCACGGTGTCGACCGCCTTCGCGTTGCTTCTTGGACCGTCATACAGCGTTAGCTTGGCCCTGGCCACAGCATCAGGCAGGGCAGGCGGTGCTCCCACAGTCGACCCGCTGTGGAGCGCAACCACGGCATCCAGCTCGGCACCTGTCGACGTTCCCGGCTGCACGTCGGTGAGCCGCACAAACACGGCCCGCGCCAGCCCGACGTCAGCCAAATCCAGGGGTCCCGACGACTCGGCCACCTTCGAGAATGCGCGCCAAATCTGCCCGTCCTCGCTGACCTCCACACGCAAGAAGTCATCCCCGGCGCTCTCGCCATACACCTGCAAATCGGCACCGCGCCCGTTGACGACAGCATTGTCCGTAAAGGCCACCACCACGCTCCCGCCTCTCCCAAGCTGGAGCATCCCCAGGCAGCACGGCTGCTCGACCATGTCCGGATCCCCAAGTAGCTCGTCCGCGTCCCCGTACTGGGCCTTCGCCCCCGGACCGGGGTTAAACGCGATCACCTTGTCTGCCCCCGGCGAGCCCAGGGCGAGAGACGGCGTGCTTGTCGGCTCTGGGGTCGCTGCTTCCACCACCGCCACCGGCTGTGCTTCACCTGGCTGCGTTGGCGCGCCATCGGACCCGCGCCCAGAGTCGACCGCCGAAGTGCCATCGAACCCGCCCACGGCATAGGCCACCAGAATGCCAAGGGCAACGATCGCCATTACCATGAGCGCCAGCTGTCCCCACGTCGTCCGTCTCTGGATCACCAGCTTGGTGTCCGCTGCATGACCGGCCTCCAGATACCCTAGAAGAATCTTGGGTTTGGCCAAGAACCGCAGGGTAGTATGCTCCCCACCCTTCATGTGGATGGTGATCGGCCCCTTCGAAACGATATGATTCGGGAAATCCACCCATGCAATCCTGTCCAAAGGAATATCGACCCGGCGCGACACAAACCTACCCGTTCTCCCCAGGATCCGCCGGTCTGTCAAGGTGACTTTGGCCCCCAGCAATACCACCAGTTCTGGGATGCTGATGATCAGGACCAAAACCCCCAGGATCAGCGCCCCCAAACGGCCCGCGTCAACGAGCTGCACCTGGAGGGCATCAGACAGACCCGCGAGCACGGGGATCTCTTTGCCGAATTCGTGAGTATTCGGTTGCCAGTCGGAACATAGCACATACACGGCCACCAACACCAGGCCAAGCAGCGTGGCCGCCACTACTCCGGTCAACCTCGACCAGTTACGCGGCGCCCGGTAGATGATCTTCTCCCCTGGCAGCAATTGCTTTGCTGTCGACCTGCTTACCGAGAGATCTTCCATTTTGTCACTCCCTGCAAACGAGCGGGGATGGGGTAGGCCCCATTCTTTGGAGCGCGGATCCACCGCAGCAACGTTGGACCCCTGCGGGCTTGGGCAAGCACTGCTCATCCGCGGTTAGCCCGCGCACATCATAACCCCGATCGTGCTGAATGTCAAATACCGGCAAGGCACCCCGAGAGCAGCGCATGCGAATGGCACCTCTGCCGACGTCCGAAAGTATTCATATGAGACATTACATAATTAGAGCACGGTAAACCCACCCTCCGCCTGGATTCGTAGAAACCGATCCTCGCCCAAACTCAGAGCTTCAGGCCGGGATTGAGATCTCATCTCAGTCCCGGCTTTCTTTGATCCTGCCAGCAATACCCCCTCACCACGGATCAGGCACACATGACCGATAGTATAGCAGCACGCCTCATCAAGCAGCCTACACGCACGCCAATTCGCTTGCCCTCTCTCCTACTTGCCATATCACATCGTCCTGGCCTACCGGCCTGAGGTGCGGGGACGGGGAACTCGATCCCCAACCCAAATCCAACAGACAGAAAGGACAGGAAACTCATGAACACCTACGATTCGTCTACCGAGCCCGAGGTGATCGTCAAAAGCCGGCAGGCAGCCTTCTGCGCGCGGCGCAGCTTGGGCGCCCATGATCTGACCGCGACGGACATGGATGACATGATCCAGAGCGCGGCATTGGCCTTCTGGAAGCACTCCCAGCGCGGCCAGCCGGTCCCCTACTGCTTTGTGGCGGCGCGGGACGCGGCGAAAAAGTGCTACTACCGGCAGATCCTGGGCCGTGGTCCCTTCAACACCCTATCCCTGGACACCATGGAACAGGAGATCGACGAGAATCCCCACTTCCCGGCCGAGTGGCTCATCGCTCCGTCACCCGGCGACGACACGCGGAGCATCGACTGGCTGTCGGACGAGGTGCTGGAGAGCGTGCTGTATGAGGCGCGCCATGCGGCCGGCTACTCCCAGCGCAAGCTGACGCGCCACTGGCAGACAATCCAGACCGACAAGCAGATCATCCGTCTGGCGGCTGGCGGGCACACCAACGCCAGCATCGCCCAGATCATCGGCACGACCGAAGGCTCCATCCGCGACCGCCGCAACCGGATCCGGCGCTTGCTCAGGAACCTGCTGCCGCCTGAGTCGATACCAGCGTACAGCCGCACCGGGGGCAATCCCCGGGTCGCGCGAGAGATCCAGCTCACGTACCCCCGGGCGCGCAAGCCAGATCCTGCATGATAACAATGCCCTCGCTTGCCCCCTCACCCTCCGTTCTGCGAAAAAGCCAACCCAGCAATGGGTTGGCTTTTTTTCTTGGACCTGGAAGGAATGACCGCGTGGCTACCGCATGCGCCTCAACGCCTGGTTCACACCTTCCAGGTCAAACTCCTCGGGGTCGAACTCGCCGCCCAGCCACTCCATCATCTCGTCATATTCCTCGTGCTCGGGATCGCCGATGGTGTTCAGCAGCTCTTCGTAGCCCCATGAGCCGCCGCAGTCTTCGGGCGGACAGGCTCGCTCGCCGCCGAGGCACAGCGGGTAGCGGACTCCGGCCGCGGGCGCCAGGACCTTCTCGACCTTGACGTCGTGCTCCCAGCCGTCGCCAAAGTCATACTCGTACAGGAACCGCTGGCGCGCCTGGCGGATGACCTGGCTCAGCCTGGTTCTGCGCGCGCTCTTGACCTCGCGGAAATCGTCGGGATCAGGCTCGCCATATTCGACGCCGTCGATGGTGAACATGAACAGGTGATAATTCTCCCAGCCCATCACCTCCTGGATGATCAGGTGCAGCCTGTAGAGCGTGGCATCGCCGGCGACCTGGATCACGCGCCAGATGGGCGGAGTGACATCTCTGAGCGTAACTCGGAGCTGATAGACTCGTGTCTCGGGCGATGATGCAGCTAAAGGCATGTGCATTCCCTCCTATAGGATACGTCTGGCGTCCCCGCCAGCGTGTTTGCCCCTCATCCGATCACTGCCTGCGCAATAACGCTAACGCCTCAGCCACCTCGCGGCCTTTGGCTTCGATTAGGTCCAGTAGCTCGTCGGGTGTGCGGGTGTCCTCCTCCGACTCGGCATGGGGGTTGACCGCCTTCAGGTCATAGTTGCGGGCTTCGATCTCCTCTCGGATGACGGTCCAGCTATGGTCGCTGTCGGCGCGGTCGGGCAGGAGGCGGAAGAACTCTTCGAAATGGGCCTCGGTCAGCGGGCTTTTCTTGCCTAGCTCCAGCCCGTGGTTGGGCGGCAGGTGCTCGGCTTTGGCCTCGATCAGGGCGACGGCGACCGGTTGGGTGTCGGGGTTGACCTTGATGCGCAGGGTATAGTCGACGCGCCCGCGGGAGCGCTTACGGGGCTTGCCGTCCAGAATCTCGATCGCGCCGGCCGTTTCCTCGCGGCGGATCAGGTCTTCGGTCCAGCCTCGGGCGTGCACGGCCGGGTCTATGAGCTTGGCTCGGGTGTCCGATTCGCTCAGCGGCATCGCGATCTGCCTCTCCACGGAGGAGTGGAGATGCGGGTGCGCTCCTCCGCTGCCAGTATACCACAGAGCAGCATAGGGCGCAAAGGGAGCCTGGCAGGGCATTCTAGGTAATTCGTACGAATACCGAATACGTAAAACTTACGATTTTGAGGTAAGAATGTAGGATTTCGGGCGCAAGAACATACGACATCAAGATCATAAGAACATACGATTGACGGGCGACCTCTCAGCCGGTATACTGGGTCAGGGGGCACGTTGGGAGGCAAGTCAAGCATTTGCGTAGGAACTCCCCTACACAGCGTGTAAGGTTTTCCCTACGTGAGCTGTAAGGG
>JAFGOG010000040.1 GCA_016926595.1 Anaerolineae bacterium | reverse complement strand
GCTACGAGGTGCAGAACACCGGCGCCTACACCCTGCCGCTCCACGACCTGGTCGACAGCGAGCTGGGCGTCATCTTTTCCGGCCTGGTCTACGACCTGGGGCCGGGCGCCAGCATCGATACCGTCGCCGCCGGCCTCATCCTCAGCGCCACCATCACCCAGACCACGGTCAACACCGCCACCTGGACCGCCTACCTCGACGGCGGGCCGTCGGCCGAGGCGACCGACACGGCCACCGTCGTTGCCCTGCCTCCCTTCCTCGATCTGGCCAAGACGGTCGGCACCGATCCGGCGATGTGCGCCACCACCGACCTGATCACCGTCACCGAGGGCACCGACGTCTACTACTGCTACGAGGTCACCAACACCGGCGCCTACACCCTGCCGCTCCACGACCTGGTCGACAGTGAGCTGGGCGTCATCTTTTCCAGCCTGGCCTACGACCTGGGGCCGGGCGCCAGCATCGACACCGTCGCCGCCGGCCTCACCCTCAGCGCCACCATCACCCAGACGACGGTCAACACCGCCACCTGGACGGTGTTCTACCCGCCCTTTGGGCTGCGGGCGAGCGCCAGCGACACGGCCACCGTGATCGCCGTCGAGCGGCCCAACTACTGGTTCTACCTGCCGCTCATCGTCAGGAGCACCGGCTCGTAGCGTTTCCGTATCAAAACCCCGGGGGGCGCCAGGCTGGCGCCCCCCTTTTTCGTCGCCCACCGCCTCTTGACACGGAGCACCAGAATTTGTATAATGATCGTGGGCAGAACATTGCCTCGCGCGTGCCGGCTGGCCGGCCAGGCGGCGCGCCACAGGCTCGATGGGGAAAAAGCATCCATGGCCAGGGACTATTACATTATCCTCGGCATCCGCCGCGATGCCACCGAGGATGAAATCAAAACCGCATACCGCAGGGAGGCTAAAAAACACCACCCGGACTGCTCTGGAGAGGGGAGCGAGCCCTTCCTCCTCATCCGCGACGCGTACGAAGTATTGAGCGACCCGCAGCGCCGGCGGGCGCACGACCAAGAGCTGGCGCGCGCGAGGAGCAAGGGGCCACACATAGCCGGGACGCCGGGGCGCCAGCCAGCCTGGGCGGGACGTCCCCCCATCGAGCCGCTCACCCCCTTGCGCCAGGCAGGTTATGCGCGGGACAGCGACGGACGCACCTCTGCCTCTTCCCTCTTGGACGCGCTCTGGGGGGAATCCCACGGACCGCGTCGAGCCGAGCCTGGACGTGGCCAGGAAATCCACGCCGAGGTCTTGTTGACGCGGCGCCAGGCGTTGTACGGCGGGCGGGTGCGCGTCTGGCTTCCCGTGTCGATTGTCTGTCCTGCCTGCCGGGGGCAAGGGTGGGATGGCTTTTTTGCATGTTACACCTGCCGGGGCAGCGGCACACTCGTCGACCGGCGCCCACTCGACGTCGAGTTCCCCGGCGGCGTGCACGATGGGGCGATCGGGAGCGTCCCACTCCACCAGCCCGGCCTGGGCGCGCTGTCCCTGGTGCTCCACTTTCGCGTCGATGAATGGTAGCACCCGGCATGACAGCCCACGCAGGCCGGACGATTTCCTGACAAGCGTGCCATGGCTGCCCCGATCCTGGCTACCAAGCTCCAGATCCCGCCACTGCGGCGCAACCTGGTAGCGCGCCCGCGGCTGATCGACGGCCTGGACCGGGGACTGCACCGCAAACTCACCCTCATTGCGGCCCCGGCCGGCTTTGGCAAAACGACGCTGCTCTGCGAGTGGGTGCAGAGCCTGAAGGCGCGTAACGCGCCAGCCGTCGATGTCGCCTGGCTCTCACTGGACGAGGGCGATAATGACCCTGCTCGCTTTGCGGCCTACCTGGCCGCGGCAATCCAAGCCGGCGACGAGGCCTTTGAGCCGGCGGGCACCTTGCTTCAGCAGGCGCATCTCATCCGCCTGATCAACCATGTCGCCGCGCTCCCCCGCACCCTGCTCCTGATCCTCGACGACTATCACCTCATCACGCTCCAAGAGATCCACGACGCGCTGGCCTTTGTCGTCGACCATCAACCAGGCAACCTGCACCTGGCCCTCGCGACCCGCGCCGACCCACCCCTCCCGCTCCCCCGCCTCCGAGCGCGAGGCCACCTCACCGAGCTGCGCCAGAGCGATCTGCGCTTCACCATAGAAGAAGCCGCCGCCTTTCTTCACCAGGTCACACGTCTCGACCTCTCGCCCCAGGATGTCGCCGCCCTGGAAGCCCGCACCGAGGGTTGGATCGCTGGCCTGCAGATGGCCTCACTGGCCATGCAGGCCGCCCCCGCCCTACCAGGCGAGGAACAGGATCCCACCGCCTTCATCCGCGCCTTCACCGGCAGCCACCGCTTTGTCCTCGACTACCTGACCGAAGAAGTCCTCCAGCGCCAGCCGGAGGAGGTGCAGCACTTTCTCCTTTGCACGTCGATCCTGGATCGGATGTGCGCGCCGTTGTGCGATGCGCTATCTCCCAATCTCCCCCTTCCCCACTCTTCCACCCTCCTCGCCCACCTCGACCACGCCAACCTCTTTGTCATCCCCCTCGACCAAGAGCGGCGCTGGTATCGCTACCACCGCCTCTTTGCCGACCTGCTGCGCCGGCGGCTGCTGCAAACTGCGCCCGAGATGGCGCCCGTGCTGCACCGTCGCGCCAGCCTCTGGTACGAGCAGGCAGGATTGACCATAGACGCCATCGAGCACGCCCTGGCCGCATCCGATTTCGATCGGGCCGCTGACCTGGTCGCGGCGACGGCTGAAGCAACCTTTATGCGCAGCGAGGTCGTCACCTTTCTCCATTGGATCGAGCGGCTGCCCGACCGGGAAGTGCGCGCCCGCCCCACCCTCTCTTTCTTTCACGCCTGGGCGCTCCTGATGAGCGGCCGGTCGGCGGACGACGTGGAAAGGCGCCTTCAAGATCTGGCTGGCATCGAGGACCCATCCCAGCCACCCGGCACCATGGCGGGCCGGGTGGCTGCCCTGCGTGCGTACCTCCTGGTCTTTCAACTCGACCTGCAGCAGGCCGTCGAGCTGTGCCGCCAGGCATTGGAGCACCTGCCCGAGAGCGACCAGTTCCTGCGCAGCGTGGTGGCCTGGATCCTGAGCCTGGCGCACCTGGCGAATGGCAGCCTCCAGGACGGCAAAGAGTCACTCGACGATCTGGTCAGAAAGGGCCAGCAGGTTGGCAACCGCCTCATCACGGTCACCGCCCTCTGCCAAAAAGCCAGGCTGCAAACGCGACAGGGTCGCCTGCCGCAGGCCCACGAGACCTACCAGCAGGCACTGCAAGCGGCCACCGACTCTGCGGGCCGCCGCCTGCCTATCGCCAGCGAAGCGCTCATCGGCCTCGGCGACCTGGCGTGCGAATGGAACCACCTGGACACGGCGGCAGACCACCTCATGGAGGGCATCCGGCTCGCCAACCAGTGGAGCGAGATGGCGTCATTTGACGCCTACACCCCCCTGGCGCGCGTCAGGCTGGCGCTGGGCGATGTGCAAGGCGCCCGCGATGCCATCGAGGCCGCCCGCCAGATCGCCCACAGGTCCCAGGCGACCAGGGTGGACGACCTTGTGGTCGAGCTTCAGCAGGCCTACTTTTGCATCGCGCAGGGCGACCTCGCCGGGGCGATGAGCTGGGCGCAAAGACGTGGGCTCCTTGCCGGCCTGGCCCCCGAGCCCCAGCCACGGCTCGACGCCGAACAAGATCTCGCCGATGCCCACCTGCGCAAATACGAGCAGCTCGTGCTCACGCGTCTCTTACTCGCCCGGGGCCAGGCTGCGCAAGCGCTCGACGTGCTCGACTCCCTCCTCGCCCAGGCCAGGCGCCTGGAGCGCGTCGACCTGCTGATCGAGATCCACGTGCTGGCCGCCCTCGCCCACGAGTCAGCCGGCCGGCACGACCGGGCCCTCGACGCCCTGAAAGAAGCGCTGCTCCTCGCCGAGCCTGGCGGCCACATCCGCACCTTCCACGAGGCACGGCATTTGATTTACGATTTACGATTGACGATTGACGACGGCAAGCGCGAGCTGGACACCGGGGAGCGCGCGCGGCTGCTGTGTTATGCCGACAGGCTGCTTGCCACCTTCCCCGACGCCCCTCCACCGGGCGCTGCGTCAGAACAATCCCCAATCCCCGATCTCCAGCCTCCCGCCGACCCCCTCTCCAACCGTGAGATCGAGGTTCTGCGCCTGCTCGCCACCGGCATGTCCAACCCCGAAATCGCCGCTCACCTCTTCATCGAGGTCAGCACCGTCCGCTCTCACTGCAAGAGCATCTATGCCAAGCTCGACGTCCACAACCGCTGGGACGCCGCCCATCGCGCCCACGAGCTCGGCCTGATTTAGCACCCCAATCAACAATCGTCAATCCAAAATCCAAAATCGAATCCCCCACCCTATCCCCCACCTGGGGGATGACAAATCCCCCACTCTTGGGCTATACTGTCGTTGTGAGTCGCTAGGAGAAGTAAGCGTCAGGAGAATGGGGATGAGCACAGTCAACCGGCAGCGGGCAATCTACGAGATCCAGGTGCAGGGCGAGCTGGACCGGGGATGGAAACAGTGGTTCGACGAACTGGCCGTGGTGACCACCTACACAGGGGAGCGGCAGCCCACCACCACCCTCCTCGGCCCCGTCGCCGACCAGGCTGCCCTGCGCGGCATTCTGTGCAAACTGTGGGATCTGAACCTGACCCTGATTGCCGTCCACCGCGTCACAGCCGATGAAAAGGAGGAGTCATACCATGGCTGAGAACAGTAGCTTTGATCCGGTCACCGGTGCCTGGAACGACAGCCTGGCGGGTGACTTTGTCTGGTCCAGGAACAACTTTGGCGAGGGCCGGCCCGACGTGATGGCGCCCTTTACCTTCTCGATCACCGACAAGGTGTGGCGCAAGATCAGCCTGCTGCCCGGCTATTCCATGGCCGGCAACATCTGTGGGCGCTTTTACGCCAATGTCAGCGTCAGCATCTCGGTGCTGAAGGCGATCGGCAAGAGCCAGGAGGCGGCCCTCGAACAGATGCAGGGCATCCTCGGCAACGTGCCCGGAGATCTGGACATCCCCCTGGTCCCGCTGCGCCGCTCCACGGTGCTGCTGGCCATGCCGCGCATGATTCGCCTGGGCCTGAAAGAACAACGGGGCGCCAAACAGGTGCCCGAGTTCCTGGCCGCGAACCCCGACCGCTGCCGCCTGGCGCGCCAGCGAATCGGCGAGATCCGTTCGGGAGCCGAGCTGACCGCCTTCTGGCACGAGGAGATCATGGCCTGGCTGGTGGACGGCATCTGGCTCATGGGCGGCGCCGCTGCGCCCCTCGAGGCCACGATGAAGCTCAAGAAAGAGCTGGTCGACCTGGTCGGCGAGGCCGACACGAACACCCTCTTTTCCAACGCGAGCGGCGGGGAGGACATGTTGGCCAGCCTGGGGCCGGTGGTCGGTGTATCCAGGGTGGCAGCGGGCAAGATGAGCCGTGCCGAATACCTCGCAAGGTATGGCCATCGCGGGCCGCAGGAAGCCGAGCTGTCCATGCCCCGCCCGGCCGAGGACCCCGACTGGCTCGACAGGCAACTGGCCGAATATGAAAAGAATCCCGTGGACGTGGACGCACTCCTGGTCCGTCGCCGCGCCGAGTTCGACGCTGCCTGGCAGCGGCTGCAGGCGCGCTACCCCAAGCAAGCGCCCAAGCTGCGCCGCGAGATCGACAAGGTCGGCCCGGCCGCCCGCCTGCGCGAAGCCGTCCGGGATGAGGCCACCCGCTACATATGGGTCGAGCGGGCGTGGGCGCTGCGCGCTGGCGAGCTGACCGGCCTGGGCGACGACGTCTTTCTGCTGGCCATCGATGAGGTGCTCGATCTGCTGGCGGGCAACGACGCCGCGACCGCGCACATCCCGACCCGCCGGGAGACCTACGCCCGCTACCGCGCGCTGCCACCCTACCCCATGATCATCCGCGGGCCATTCGACCCACTCCGGTGGGCCGCCGACCCCAACCACCGCTACGACATCTATGATGCCACGGCGAGCATGACCCTACCGACGTCCAACACCCTGCGCGGCTTTGCCGGTGCGGTGGGGCAGGTTGAGGCCCGCGTACGCGTGCTGGATAGCCCGGAGCAGGGCGACCAGCTCCAGCCCGGCGAGGTCCTGGTGGCAGTGACCACCAACGTCGGCTGGACGCCGCTCTTCCCGCGTGCCGCCGCCGTCGTCACCGACGTCGGCGCGCCCCTGTCCCACGCCGCCATTGTTGCCCGCGAGCTGGGCATCCCAGCCGTGGTCGGCTGCGGCAGCGCCACCACCCGCCTGCGCACCGGGGATCGGGTGCGGGTGGACGGCGGGAAGGGGTTGGTAGAGATATTGTAGGGCCGGTAGGTTGGTCGCTTGGTTCACGACGGACCAATCTGCCAACCTACCCAATGACACGGAGGTAAAAATGAACACAACCATGCACACTTCCGAGTACATACTCCCCCTGGCCGATAACCAGGCAACGCTGGAGAACGTGGGCGGCAAGGGGGCATCGCTGGCGCAGATGGTGCGCGCCGGCCTGCCGGTACCCCACGGCTTTCACGTGACCACGGCCGCCTATAACCGCTTTGTGGTCGAGAACGACCTGCAGCCTGGTATCCTTGCCGCACTGGCGCCGGTGGACGTGGCCCAACCGGCCACGCTGGAAGACGCCTCCCAGGCGATCCGCACCCTGTTCGGCGCGGCGCAGACGCCGCCCGACGTGGCCGGCGCCATCGCCCTGGCCTACGCCGCCCTGGCCGGGCGGGACCCCGTCGTCGCCGTCCGCTCGTCGGCCACCGCCGAAGACCTGCCCGAGGCGAGCTTTGCCGGCCAGCAGGACACCTTTCTCAACGTCGACGGGTACAGCAAGGTACTGGCGGCGGTCAAGCGCTGTTGGGCATCCCTCTGGACGGCCCGGGCCATCGGATACAGGGCGCGGCAAGGAGTTGGGGACGAGGGGCTCAGCCTGGCCGTAGTCGTGCAGATCCTGGTGCCCGCGGAAGCAGCCGGGATCCTGTTCACGGCAAACCCGATCTCGGGCCGGCGCGACCAGGCCATGATCAGCGCGGCGTGGGGGCTCGGCGAGGCCGTGGTGGGTGGCATGGTGACCCCCGACACGATCATCGTCAGCAAGGCCGACGGCCAGGTGCTCGAACACCACGTCGCCGAAAAACAGATCATGACCGTGCGCGTCCCCACCTCTGGTGGGGATGGCGGCGGCACAGAGGAACAACCGGTGCCCGCCGAGCTGCGGCAGGCGCCTGTGCTCGACCATGAGAACGCCGCCGAGCTGGTACGCCTGGGCGTGCAGATCGAGGCGCTGTATGGCACACCGATGGATATTGAGTGGGCCCTGGCCGACGGCGCCTTTTCCATCGTCCAGGCCCGGCCCATCACGGCGCTCCCAGAACCCACCCCGGACGTGCTGCGGTTCGAGCCGCCCACCGAGTGGCCCCTGCCCAATCCCAAAGGACCCTACACCCGCGGTAGCGTCACCGACTTGATGCCCGACCCACTAACCCCTCTCTTTGCCACGGCCGGGCTGCCGGGCCTCAGTGCCGCCATGGCCCGGACCATGGCCGAGATGATCGGTGGCCGGACCGGCATGGTGGCGGGCATGTACACTACCATCAACCATTATGTCTACCAGCACGTGGAGCTTGGCTGCCGCGACTGGCTGTGGGTGCTCTTTCGCATGGTGCCGGCCTTCCCGCGCCTGATCCGCAATGCCGAGCGCCACTGGCGCGACGTGGCGCGCCCGCGCTACGCCGAGGTCGTGGCCCGCTGGGGCGCCCGGCCACCGGCCGAGTTGGGTGCCGGGCGTCTGCTGACCGGCGCCATGGAGCTGACCACCGCCATGGCCGACTATCTTACCGCGCTCCAGGTCGACACCCTCGGCACCGCCGCCGGGACGGAAGGGCTCTTTACCGCGGTGTATAACCGCTTTGTGCGGCGCGAGGGCGACCCGCCGGCAGCGACCTTGCTGCTGGGCAGCGACAGCCTCCCCATCCAGGCCGAAAAATCGCTCTACGACCTGGCGCAGTGGTGCCGCGCGCACCCCGCTCTGGCGGCCTATCTGCTCGATACCCCGTCCGCCCAGCTCGCCGCGTGGGTGGTGGCCGATCAGACACCTGCCGGCGGGCAGGTGCCGCCAGGCGAGGAGTGGGCAGAGTGGCAGAGCCGCTTCCGCGCCCACCTGGCCCGGTTCGGCCACAGCCTCTACGATCTCGATTTCTTCAAGCCGCTGCCGGCCGACGAGCCGCTGCCCCTGCTGGAAGCGCTCAAGCTCTACATCCGTGGCGGCGGCACCAGCCCCTACCAGCGCCAGCAGGTGCTGCTCGAGCGGCGCGAGGCCGCCGTGCGCACCGCGTTGGATCGCCTGCACGGGCTCAAGCTCCGCCTCTTCCGCCTGACCCTCCGCTGGGCGCAAACCTTTGCCTGCATTCGCGAGGACAGCATCTTTGACATCGGCCTCGGCTACCCGGCGCTGCGCGCCCTGCTGCACGAGCTGGGGCAGCGCCTGGTCGCAGCCGGCGCGGTCGCCAAGCCCGACGACGTCTACTGGCTGGAGCGGGCCGAGCTCGAGCGGGAAGCAGCGGCGCTCGATCGCGGCGCGCCAGTGGCCGATTGGACCGGGCTCATTCTAGAGCGCAAGGCCCTGTGGCAGGCAGAGAAGCGGGCCACCCCACCACAGCAACTGCCCGCCAGGGGCCGGGTCATGGGCATCAAAATGGACGCCTTCCTGGCCACCAGCGCCGAAGAGCAGGCCGGCGACACCCTGAAAGGCGTGGCCGCCAGTCCGGGCCAGGTGACGGCCGACGCCCGTGTGCTGCACGGCCCCGAGGAGTTCGCGCTCATGCAGCCGGGCCGCGTCCTCGTGGCCGAGATGACCACACCTGCCTGGACGCCCCTCTTTGCCATGGCTGCCGGCATCGTCACCGACGTCGGCGGGCCGCTCAGCCACGGCTCCATCGTCGCCCGTGAATATGGCATCCCGGCCGTGCTCGGCACCGGCGTCGCCACCCAGCGCATCCAGAGCGGGCAGACGGTCACCGTCGACGGCGATGCCGGCCAGGTCACTCTGAAATGAAAAGGGGGCAGATATTGGGTATTCGGGTTCATCCGAATACCCAATATCCGATCCCCATCGGCGAGACGCACCATGAACACGAGCAACCGTAAAAACGTCACCATCCTCTCCCTTACCCTGGGCATTGTCATGCTCGGCTTTGGGATAGTGATGCCCATCATGCCCTTTTATGTCGAAAGCATGGGCGCCAGCGCCACAGAGCTGGGGCTGCTGGTGGCGATTTCACCCTTCATCCAGCTCGTCGCCTCGCCAGTGTGGGGCAGCGTCTCCGACCGGCACGGGCGCAAGCCCGTGCTCGCCGTGGGGCTGGCCGGCTATGGCCTCTCGATGCTCCTCTTTGGCCTCTCCACCGAGCTGTGGATGCTCTTTCTCGCCCGCGGGGTGGGCGCGTTCCTCTCGGCCGCCACCATGCCGACGACGATGGCCTACATCGGCGACAGTACCACCGAGGAGGAGCGGGGCGGCGGGATGGGCGCGCTGGGCGCCGCCACCGGGCTGGGCATGGTCCTTGGCCCGGCGCTCGGCGGCCTGCTGGGCAGCGCGTCACTCTCCACCCCCTTTTTCCTCACCGCCGCCGTGTGCCTGGTCACGCTGCTGCTGGTGCTCCTCTTCCTGCCCGAATCGCTGCCGGCAGACGCCCGGACCCAGGCACTCCCCGGCGCCAGGTTCACCTTTCAGATGCGGGATCTACGGCATGTGGTGCTTGGCCCCCTCGGCATCCTCCTCTTCATGGCCTTCCTGGTCAGCTTTGGGCTGACCAACTTTCAGGGCATCTTTGGCTACTATGCCCTGAAAAAGTTCGGCTATGGCACAGAAGAGGTGGGCTGGATCCTGACCGTGGTGGGGATCGTGGCAGCGCTCACCCAGGGCGTGCTCACCGGGCCGCTCACGAAAAGGTGGGGCGAAGCAGCCGTCATCAAGGGCACCTTGCTGGCCAGCGCGGTCACCTTTGCCCTGCTGCTCGCGGCGAACGACCTGGCGACGGTGCTCATCACCACCGGGCTCTTCACCCTGCCCAACGCCCTGCTCCGGCCGGCGGTCATGTCGCTCACCTCCAGGCAGGCCGGCGCGCACCAGGGAACGGCCATGGGCCTGAACAACTCATTCAACAGCCTGGGGCGCGTCGTCGGGCCGGTATGGGCCGGCTTTGCCTTCGACCTGAACTACAGCCTGCCCTACCTCAGCGGCGCGGCGATCATGCTCGCCGGATTCCTGGTCAGCCTGGTGTGGGTGATCCAGGGACAGGCAGAAGCCGGCGCGCCGGTGACGACAGACCTGTAGCAGTTCCAGACGCAAGAAACCCCACCCCGAATGTGATTTGACATACACCTAATCATCTGCTATAATCCATAATGATTTTTATCTAATCAGATTGTGAGATCTGGTTTGGCACTTTCCGAATTGTGAGCACGAGGGAGGCGGAAATGACACAACCTGGCAGCGATTGTGGACCCGAGGTAGAGCGCATCCTGGCCTCGGACCTGCCCGACCTGGAAAAAGTGGTCGGGGCCTTTGACTGCATCACCCAGTTTGTCATCGGCCATGCCGAGGCCGAGATCGAGCTGGCGCGTGCAATACAGGACCACGAGCAAGTGATCAAAACACAGATCAAAAAGGAGACGATGGCCCACGCCCGCTCGATCCTGGCGCACTGTTACCTGCGTGCCACTGGCAGGAGGCCCTGGGATGAAAGAGCATAAGCGCACACCGTCACAGGACCTGGAGGCCCGCGCTGAGCTGTTCAAGGCGCTGGGCCACCCGGCCCGGCTGCTAATCGTGAACCTGATCCGCAACCGACCCCGGCACGTGGAGGAACTGGCCGTGATCCTGCAGCTCAGCCCTGCGACAGTCTCGCACCACCTGTCCAGGCTGAGCAGCGCCGGCCTGCTGCGCGCCGAAAAGGACCAGTACTACCAGACCTATTCATTGGCTGGCGACGCGTGGGGCCAGACGCTGGACGAGCTGATCGTGATGCCGCAGGCAGGGCTATCGGCCCAGGTGGAAGAGGACAGCTACCGCCAGAAAGTGCTGGCCACGTTCCTGCGCCACGGCCGCCTGACCGGCATCCCGGCCCAACTGAAAAAACGCGAGATCCTCTTCCAAAAACTGGCCGAAGAGTTCGAGCCCGGGCGCACCTACAGCGAGCGCGAGGTGAACCAGGTCCTGGTCGAGTTTCACGACGACGTAGCGACGCTGCGCCGGGGCCTGATCGAGCATATGATGATGAAGCGGGACGGGGGTATCTACTGGCGCGCCGCGCCAGGCGGGTCGGATGTGCCAGAGCCGGGTGGCGAGCAGCCCGCCAGAGAGACGGCCTCGCGTTCGTAATATGACCGGTGTCCCCATGCCGGCAGCACCGCGTCTGCTCCCCGCACCTTCCCGACACACCGGGTATCAGGCCGAAAGGCTGAAGGGTTCGCCACTGCAATACACCCGGGGCCAGTGCGCCGCCGCGCGGGATTGACTTTCGTCCCGGATCGTGCTATGATCCGATCACGACAGGCTCATTCACAACAAAACTGCTTGAGGCGAGGCTGGATATCGGAACAGGTACCATGATCGAGATCTCGAATCTGCAAAAGGTCGCTGGCGACAGGCTGGCGCTCGACGTCGAGGCCCTGGCCGTGCCACCCGGCGAGATCGCCGCGGTGGTAGGGCGGGTCGACAGCGGCACACAGGCGCTGTTCGATCTGCTCACCGGCCGGGTGCGCCCCACCGCCGGGACGGTGCGCCTGGCCGGCCATGACCCCTTTGCCGAGCGCGATGCCTTTAGCCAGCAGGTGGGCGTCCTCTTTGCCGACAACAACCTGTATGCGCGGCAATCGACCCTGGGCAACCTCAAGTTCTACTGCCGGCTGCGGCGCCTGCCCCGCGCTCGAGCGACAGAAGTGCTGGAACAGGTGGGGCTGCGCGACCACGCGGACGTCCGGGCAGAAAAACTCCCCCCGGGCCTGGCGCGGCGGCTCGCCTTCGGCCGCGCCATCCTGCATGCGCCCCGGGTGCTGCTCCTGATGGAGCCATTCGCCGGGTGTGATGAAAGTTCCATCTCGCTTCTGGCGGCGCAAATGCGTGCGTTCGCCTCTGGCGGGGGGACGTGCTTGATTCTCGCCGAGGAACCGAGCTACCTCACCAATCTGTGCGAGACCATCTACCAGCTCGACCAGGGACGGATCGCCAGCGCCTACCGGCCTGGCGATGAGCAGCCCCCCGCGCTGCCCTTCATGATCCCGGTGCGCCTGGAAGCGAGCGTAGCCCTGGTCAACCCGATCGATATCCTGTACGTGGAAGCCAGGGACAACCGCACGCTGTTGCACACCGCCCAGGGCAGCCTGCCGGCCCACTTTACGCTGGCCGAGCTGGAGCAGCGCCTGTCGCGGAGTGGGTTCTTTCGGGCACATCGCAGTTACCTGGTCAACTTGCAGCACGTAAAGGAGGTGGTGGTCTATACCCGCAACAGCTATGCGCTGCTGCTCAAGGACGAAGGTGGTACACAGGTACCGCTGAGCAAGTCGGCCGAGCGCGACCTGCGCGAGCTGCTCGGCTACTAAAGAGAGAGCCATTCGCCTCTGCCAGGCGCCGCTCGCACGTCCCAGGCGCCGTTCGCCCCTTTTTTGTTGAAACGCGCCTCTCCATCGGATATACTGAGCCCAAGACCGGACGGGATCTGAAAGGGACCGACGGAGAAAGGGGGGCGGATGATGGCCATTGAGGTACAGGAGCTGAGCCGCGTGTTCGACGGGGTACGTGCCCTGGACGGCATCAGCTTTGGGGTCGAGGCGGGTGAGATTTTCGGCTTTCTGGGTCCCAACGGCGCGGGCAAGACGACGACGGTGCGTATCCTCACCGGGCAGTTGCGCCCCACTGGCGGGCAGGCGCGGGTGATGGGCTGCGACGTGGTGGAGGAGCGGGAGGAGCTCAAGCCCCAGATCGGCGTGGTGTTCGAGGTGCACAACCTGTACGAGCGCCTGTCGGGCCGCGACAACCTGCGCTTCTGGGCCAGCCTCTACCGCGCGCCAAAAGCCCGCGTCGAGGCCATGCTGGCCCAGGTGGGCCTCTCGGACCGGGCGGGGGACCGCGTCAAGAACTATTCGAACGGCATGAAGCAGCGCCTGCTGGTGGCCCGCGCGCTGCTCCACGAGCCCAAGGTGCTCTTCCTGGACGAGCCGACCCGCGGGCTGGACCCGCACGTGGCGCGCGAGATCCGCGCCCTGGTCAGCGCCCTGGCCCGCGAGGGGATCACGGTCTTTTTGACCACCCACTATATGGAAGAGGCCGATCAACTATGCAACCGGGTCGCCTTCCTCGATCGGGGGCGGATCGTCGCCCTCGATACCCCGGCCAACCTGAAGGCGGAACATGGGCGGGGCGAGCGGGTGACATTGGAAGACGTCTTTGTCGAGCGGACGGGGAGGTGGCTGCATGGCGACGAGTCGTAGGATTGAGGGGCAAGCACCTTCTCGGGAAAGAAGTGATACGATGAACGCCGGGATGAAACTGGCGCATACGCTCCGGGTGACCCTGGTCATTGCCGCCAAGGACATTGCCGATGCGCTCAAGAACCGGAACACGGTGGTGAACATCGTGGCCGCGCTCGGGCTGATCGTCTTTTTTGACTTTATGCTCACGCAGCGGCCCTTCGACCACTGGCTGGAAGTGGTGGTCTATGACCAGGGCGGCAGCGATCTCGTCCCGGACGTCGAGCTGTCGGACGGAATGAGCGTCGAGGCGCGCGCAGTGGACTCGCTGGCCGAGCTGCGGCGCAGCCTGGGCTACCGCGACCTGGGGTTGGTCCTGCCGGCCGGCTTTGGCGGCCCGGGCGCCGGCGGTGACACGGTGGTCCTGGACGGTTACGTCAACTGGTTCCAGCGCGCCCGCGTGGCCGAGCTGGAAGCGACCTACACCCGCCAGGTGAGCGAATGGCTGGGGCAGCCGGTGCGCGTCGCGATCGGAGAGAACACCGTCCAGCCTGCCTACAACACCCTGGGAGCCGAGACGGCAGCGGGCACCCACCTGCTCTTTGCCATCTTTTACATGGCTGTCCTGCTGGTGCCGCTGCTGATGGTCGAAGAAAAGCGCACCCGGACGCTCGAAGCGCTCCAGGTGGCCCCGGTGAGCGGCGGCCAACTCGTGCTGGGCAAGATGCTGGCCGGCCTCTTCTACGTCGCCCTGGCGGCGCTGCTCGCCTTTTGGCTCAACCGGGCCTACGTGATTCGCTGGGATCTGGCGCTGGTGGCCGCGGCGTGCAGCGCGCTCTTTTGCATCCTGCTGTCGCTGTTCGTCGGCAGCCTGCTCAGCCGTCCACAGCAGATGATGCTCTGGATGCTGGTCGTCATGATCGGCTTTCTCATCCCGGCCTGGTTCGTCCACGAGCCCAACCTGGTGCCCGCCGTACGCACCGTGATGGGCCTGATCCCGACGGGGGCGCTGGCAACGCTCTTTCTCCTGGCCGTGTCGGTCGGCGCGCCGTCGTCGCTGTTGTTGCAGAATCTGGCGCTCGTGCTGGGATATGCCGTCCTCCTCTACGCCTTGATCGTCTGGCAGGTGCGCCGTGCGGATCGCTAGAGCGCTGCACATCGTGTGGACCGTCGCCGCCAAGGACATTGGCGATGCGCTCCGCAGCCGGCTGGTCATCGGGCTGGTCCTGGCGTCGCTCGTGGGTCTGTCGACGCCCAGGCTGCTGCCGAGGATGTTTGTGCAGACGTCGTGGCCGGTCGCCGTCTATGCCCGGGGGGACTCGGCGCTGCTCGCCGCACTCGAAGCCGACCCCGAGGTCAGCGTCTGGCGCGTGGGCTCATTCGAGGAGCTGGAAGCGCTGATCGGCAGCCCGGGCCTGGGCTCCGGTCCGCAAGTAGGCCTGGTGATCCCGGCTGGCGTGGACGAGGAGCTGGCGGCCGGCACCCTGCCCGCCCTGGACGGCTACCTGGCCTGGGCGAACCGCTTCAAGGCAGACCGCTTGCAGAGGGAAGCGGAGGGCAGGCTGGGGCAGGCGCTCGACAGGGTGGTGGCGATCGACCTGGCCGGCCACGTGGTGTATCCGCGGCCCGATTCCGCGGCGGCCGGCATCCTGACCATCACCGGCATCACCATCGTGCTGGCCATGGGCCTGACGCTGGTGCCACAGTTGTTGATCGAAGAGAAACAGACGAGGACCCTGGACGCGCTGCTCGTCTCGCCGGCCACTGCCGGCCAGGTGGTGGCCGGCAAGGCGGTGGCCAGCTTCTTTTACGTCCTGCTGACCGCCGCGGTGCTTTTCGTCTTTGACTGGACGCACGTCGTGCATTGGGCCGTCGCCCTGCTCTTTGTCGTGGGCTGCGGGCTGTTCGGCGTGGCGGTGGGGTTGGTGCTCGGCAGCTTTTTTGAGAATGCCCAAGAGATCACCGGCTGGCTGGCGCTGGCCATCGTGCTGCTCACCGGGGCGATGCTGGCAAACCTGCTGCCGCTCGATCTGCCTGCCTGGGTGGGGGCGCTGTTGCCCTGGGTGCCGTCGGTGGCGCTGGCCGAGGTATACCGGCTGGCGCTGGTGGCCGTGGTGCCCGGCGCGCAGTTGTGGACCAATCTGGGCGTGGTTGCAGCCGTGTCGGCCGGGCTATATGCCCTGGTGATCTGGCGCGTGCGGCGAGAGGATCGCTGAGCGTGTCGAATATGCCCGGTGGGGAATGACAAATCCGCCAGGTGGGCGATGACAAAGCACTTGCTTGCGGATATACTACCCTCGGGACATCCTATGTCGAGGAGAAAGCCATGTTGCACGAGCTGGACAGGCGCCAGTTCCAGACGGTGATCGCACTATTCGACGAATACCTGGCCGATCCCATGTTGTATGCGGTCCTGGAAGGCCGGCGAAGCGGGCGGGTGTTCGCCGACGACGCACTGCGTCCGGCGCACGCCTTTGTCTGGACAGACAGCGAGTCGGCCTACCTCGCGTCTCGCCCGGGCCTGACAGGCGAGCAAAGCGATGCGGCCTTTCTCGCTGCGTTCCAGGGCCTGATCCTGGAAGAGATCATCCCCCAGGCCCAAGAGATGGGCCTGGAGTTCCTGTCGCTCTTCTCGTTCCCCGATAGCACCCCGCCAAGACTGGAGCAGCTCTTTGCCGGGCAATTGGCCCTGAGAACGCCGGTCAACACCTTTGTCTTCGACGAAGCAGTATTTCGGCAGCGTCACAACGCACCTGCAAGCATGTCGGAGGGATTGGTGCTCAGAAGGATCGATCGTGACGTGCTGGCGCAGCCGGGCGGCCTGGACCCAGACCAACATCTTACTGCAGAAATTGCCTTCTACTGGGGAGCACTCGAAGCCTTCTATGACGCGGGGATCGGGTACTGCGCGATGCACGGAGGCGAGGTGGTCAGTTGGTGCTACGTGCAGGCATTCGGCCACGATGCACACACCCTCGACATCTGGACCCGCCCGGACCATCGGGGAAAGGGCCTGGGCACAAGAGTCGGTGCAGCAGTGATCGAGCACGGCTTGAAAGAGGGCTATCAACCGTTCTGGATCTGTGACGATGGGAATCAGGCATCGCGCCGGCTGGCCGAAGGGCTGGGGTTCCGCTACGCGGGCGACCTCTTTACCGTGGACATTCCGTTCGAGCCCTACGACTTTTACCGGAACCTGGCGACCTACTTTTACGTGCCGGCGGGGAGATATCGACAGGCGGCCGAGGCGTACGAGCGGGCGTTGACCGTACAGGAAGGGACGGCGGAAGACCACTACAACGCGGCTGTGGCGTGGTCGAGGGCCGGAGAGGAAGAGCGGGCACTGGACCATCTGCGCCAGGCAGGGATGGAAGCCTGGCCACCGTAGGAGGAAGGAGACGCATTGAGTAGCTGTGTAGAGGGATCAGAGCCACCGCGTGAAGCGAGCATGCCGCGCCTCCTGGCGCGGCTGCTGGCCTTTGTGCTCGTCCTGGCGGCGATCCTCTTCCTGGCGGCCGGCCGCCTGGACTGGGTGATGGGCTGGGCCTACATGGCCATGTACGCCGCCGTGACCGTCATCGCCGTGCTGGCCGTGCCGCTCGATCCGGAGCTTGTCGCGGAACGAACCCAGATCAAAGAGGGGGTCAAGGAATGGGACAAGCGCCTGACCGCCGTCGGCAGCGTGTTCTATCCCCTGGCGATCCTGGTCGTGGCCGGCCTGGATGAACGGCTCGGCTGGTCGCGATCGATCCCGGCCGGGTTTCCGTGGGCAGCGCTGGGCGTGGCGGCGGCGGGCAACCTGCTCAGCATCTGGGCCACGGCCGTGAACCGGTTCTACGGGCGCTTTGTGCGCATCCAAAAAGAACGCGGGCATACGGTCATCTGCGACGGGCCATACCGGGCCATCCGCCATCCCGGCTACCTGGGGCAGATCGTCTTTAGCCTCGCCTCGGCCCTGGCGCTTGGCTCACTCTGGACCCTCATCCCCAGCGGACTGTTTGCCCTGCTGCTGGGGATCCGCACCGCGCTGGAGGACAGGACACTCCAGGACGAGCTCCAGGGCTACACAGAGTATACCCGGCGCGTACGTTATCGCCTGATACCCTATATCTGGTAAATCACACGGAGGTGCAATTGTTTCAAGAACTGCAAGCTCACGATTTTGCGCGCATGCGGCCCCTGTTCGAGGGGTTCGACTACAGCCTGTCCCTTGATGCCGCCATCGAGGGCAACAACCCGGGCCGGATCTTTGTCGACGACGTGGCCCAGCCGCGCACGGCCCTGGCGCTGACCGTCGAAGGGTACCTGCTGGCCGGGGTGCATGACAACCCGGCGACCAACGAGGCGCTGCGCCGCTTTTTCGCCGACCAGATCTTTACCGGGAAGGTGTACGTCAACGGTGACGAATCGCTGTCGCTGGCCGTCCACCCCGAAGCCTGGGAAGCCAGGCTGCCCGAGTTGATCCCGGGCTACGAGATGACCAAAAACGGGCGCTACCACTACCTGTGTCGTGCCGTCCGGCTCGACTGGCGCCGCGCCCTGCCCGAGGGGTACAGCGTGCGCCGCATCGATCGATACGTGCTGCATGGCGATGAGGTCCTGCTCCCCGACTCGGTGCGCGAAGCACTGGAAATCGAAGAGTATTGGGGCACGGAAGAGAATTTCCTGTCCCGGGGCGTAAGCTTTGTGGCGTTGTGCGGGCGCGAGGCCGTGGCCGTGTGCACCTGCGACTGCGTGGCCGGCGATCGGATCGACGTCGGCGTCTTTACCGCTCGAGAGCACCGGCGCCAAGGCGTGGGTGCGGCCGTCGTGGCCGCCACCGTTGAGCAGTGCCTGAGCCAGGGGTTTCGGACGGTGGGGTGGCACTGCAACGCCGACAACGTCGCCTCGTGGAAGACGGCGGAGAAGGTGGGGTTCGAGCGCCACCGTGAGTACGCCTACTACTACTACATCTACGACCCGATCGAGCACCTGGCCGAGGTGGGGTATTATTACTACCGGCGCGGGGAATACGCCAAGACGGTGCACTATTACGAGCAGGTATTCGCCCGGCGTGCCGAGAACGCGGATTATCACTACCACCTGGTGGCCTCGGCCTGGGCGCACCTGGGCCACAGGGCGAAGGCGGCCGAGTACCTGCTGGCGGCACTGGAGCGTGGCTGGCCGCACCTCGAATGGACGAAACGGCAGCCCGAGTTCGCCATCCTGACCGACGCCGAGTGGGATAGCATCCTGGTCCACTGGAGCGAACCAGGTAACCCACTGAAACACTGACCGGCAGTGAGGACACTGATCAGTGCGCTCAGTGTCGATCAGTGTCTCAGTGATTCAGCGTTGGGCATCGGTTGAGAGGAGAAAGGGATAGACCATGTCTGCTTCGACCATCACGCGGTGGCTGTTCTATCTTTCACTGGCCGGCACCCTGGCCCTGGCCGGCTGTGCCGGAGACACGGCCCCGACCCCGACACCTACGCCTCATCCGCCGGCCGTGATCCCGACCCGGCTGACCGCCGCCGAGCGGGCGGCCATCCTGGAGGCGGCCTGGCAGAAGGTGAATTACGGCTACTTTGACCCCACCTTTGGCGGCAAGGATTGGCGGGCCATCAGGGACAAGCACCGGCAAAAGCTGGCGACGGTCCAGGACGACGACGCCTTCTGGCGCCAGGTACTAAACCCGATGCTGTTCGAGCTGGGGGTGTCACACCTCGCGGC
>JAFGOG010000338.1 GCA_016926595.1 Anaerolineae bacterium | reverse complement strand
GTGGTCGAATTGTGTTTGGCAAGAACTGCCCACGGAGCATGGTTCAACTGATGAACAGTATACACCACTTGGGCCTTTTTGTCAAATTAAGATTATATAAATGAATAGTTTAGAGTGGAGATCGGCCTTCCTTCCAGAAAGAGACGATCCGGCTCGATTTCGGACGTGGCATGACCAACCAAGAGGCCCAATGCCGGGCCTTGATCGGGGGATTGGAGGATTTGGTGGGCTGTATTTAGCGAGCTGGCAAGTCGTTGGTTGGCCAGTTAACCCTAGGCTGGGAGCTCAAGGCTGCCAATTCCTGATGCCCGACTCCCCTCTCACCCTTCCAGCCGCACGTACTCCTCATCGATCAGACTCTCGTCCAGCTTTTTTGAATAGAGGCGCTGGCTGGCGCAGCGCCTGCCATGGTGGCAGGTCCCTCTTTGTCCAAGTGCCGATGGCGTCGCTGTGGTCGTAGGTCAGCGCCTGGTGGGACCGCGTCTCCTCCTCGGACTCGACGACGTGCTGCGTGGCAAAGAGCTGCCCCTCGTACCCCAGGTACTCGTGTAGCCTTTGGCCGTGTGGGGCCGGATCGGTGCCAGCAACGTCATTCAGATTGTCCACCACCCGCAGGATGACGTACACGCTCGTCGCTGCCGCGGCCCTGTCCTCCTTGATCTGGAACCACGGCGCCTTCCGGTCCAGGTAGCCGTTGGCCTCCCGCGCCAGGGCCAGCGCCTCCCCCAGGGCAGCCCGGAACTTGCTGGCGTGGTACAGGTTGCCGACAGTCTGAAAGCCGGCCTCCATTTTGGCCAGGAGCGCCCGGTCCTCGTCGTCGAGCTCGCCCGGCTGGGGCGTCACCCCGTCGAAGCGCTTGTAGGCGAATGACAACATGCGATTGGCCAGGTCGCCCCAGGTGGCGACCAGTTCGTTGTTGTTGCGCTCGACGAAGTCTTCCCAGGAGAACCCTTCGGTCCCTCTGCTTTTGCCGTCTAACGGCCTCGAGCTGAGCCGCCTGGCCAGCCCAGGACAAGTACCGCATGAAATGCTAGCGCTGGGCTGGCCAGGTCGGCTCCAGCGAGTTGTTAGGCTGCTGTATCTGCTCAATAATTCGGGGCCAAAGACCTCACAAGACCTCCCCGCTTTTTCGAGATGATACGGGCTGCTGTTATGTTGACAGGCAGCGATCTAGATTGATCGAGACGTGATCCTCTTTCGTTGCCTCCTGAACATAATGCTTAGCAGGACGCCGTTTATGATCAATATCAACCAATCGATCGAGATCACGAGAACCTCAAATCGATCCAGCCTCTCCAACCCGTATCCCATCGAAACGACAGCGAGAGATAGAATCACAAGAACGAATCCGATCATAAAGATCCACCGAATCACAGACTCCAGACGGCTCCTGCCGGTAATCGCGATACCGATAAAGAGGAACGAAAGGCTCATCATCAGATAACCCAGTTTGGTATAGCATGCTGAGAGATTGACGTATGCCGAACTTGGACGGCAGAACAAAAGACGCCAAGTTGGCAGGCTTTACAAGAACAAACCGTAGAAAGCATCGAGAACCAACGGCCTGAGCGTTTCTGTCCATTTGGAATACCCTGGCTCAATAGATCGCCAACTTGTCTGTCTCGCCGTAAGCGTATTGTACAAGGAGATGAGAAAGTGGTCAAGTAAGGCGACGAGTCCCCGGGTGCGCTAACGACTTGTCAGAGATAGAGCCGGAGCCGAGCAGGCGCTCGGCGATCCCAGGCCGCGGGTGACAACTCGTTAGCGCACCCATGCAAAGCAGAATGATTTGACCTCCCAAAAGCCTGCTGCTATAATGCTAGTGTTAAGTTTGTGTATCGAGTCAGAGCCGCTTCCGCCCTGACTCGCACGCGCCTCGTTGTGGAACCTTATCAGTGTCCAGCGCGGTAACCCAGTTGTCCTGTTTGTGGATGTTCCACACCAATGCGGTAGAGGAGGGGATATTCATGTTCCGAGCACATCTCTTGGGTGAACTGAGATTGACCTGGCACAACGATCCCTTGCCGACGATCCCAAGTCGTACTGCTCGATCCCTCCTGGCCTACCTGCTCACCTACCGCGGCCAGCCCCACACCCGCGACCTGCTGGCCGGTACCTTTTGGCCTGAGCTGCCCGATGCCACAGCCCGTCGTCGTCTGAGCCAGGCTCTGTGGTGCATCCGCAGTGCATTGGATCCTCACCCTGTTCTGCTAACAGAGAGCAACACTGTCCAGTGGAACCCTGACCTCCCCCTCTGGCTCGATGTTGAGGAATTCACAAGACACAACGCACACGGCACAGACAGTAGGCAGGAAGCCTTTCTGCATTATGAGCGATGCGTCGAGTTGTACCAAGGCGAGTTTCTGGCTGGTTACTATGAAGATTGGGCAATCCCCGAGCGGGAGCGCCTGTGGGAGCTGTTTCTCGGTGCACTGGAGCAATTGGTCGAAAACTACAAACGCCGGGGCGAGTACAGACAGGCCTTGGCCTGGGCCCGGCGGCTGGCGCGTGAAGACCCCTGGCGCGAGGAGGCCCACCGTGAGGCGATGCGCCTCTATCACCTGCTGGGCCGGGACGAGGATGCACTCAAACAATTCGAGACCTGCCGTCAGATCCTAGCCCAGGAGTTGGACGCTGAACCTTCGCCGGAGAGCGTGGTCCTGGCCCGAGAGATAGGGCAGCACAGCGATGATCACCTTGTGATTGACCTGCCTGCGATGGCGCCTCCGGCACTACTCGCGCTGGACAGCGCCGAGGCTCGCGAGCTACCGTTGGTGGGCCGTGAGGCAGAGCGAAACGCACTGCTGGCCCACGTGGAAGGGTTGATGCGTGGTCGCGGCGGCGTCGTATTGGTGGAAGGCGAAGCCGGTGTGGGCAAGACCCGACTGCTACAGACCATCGCCCACGACGCCGAGTGGCGTGGTGCCGAGGTGCTGTGGGGCGCCGGCCGGGAGATCGGACAGGCAACTCCCTACGGTCCTCTCGTCGAAGCCTTGAGTCAGGGACTCACACCACTGCGGATCGGTCAGTTGGACCAACTGGTTGAAGGCTTCTGGCTCCAGGTGTTGGCCCCGCTGCTCCCATCCCTCGCCGCGCGATTCCCCGATCTTTCACCGGCTCCAGCCCTCGATCTGGCACAGGAACGAGACCGCCTGGTAGCCGCCTTGGCACGCTTGCTGTCCGGCTGGACCGAAGTCGTGCCCCTGCTGCTGATCCTGGAGGATCTGCACTGGGCCAGCCAGGACACACTAGACCTTCTAGGTCGTCTGGTCTCGGGGACAGGGGGCCGCAAGTTGTTGCTCGTCGGCAGCTTTCGTGGTGAAGAGATCCGCACCCTGCCGGGGATTTGGAAGCGGCTCCAGGTGCTCGACCGCGCCGGCGTGCAGCGCCGCCTGGAGCTGGAGGGCCTGCGCGCCGAGGCGACGGGCGAGTTAGTGCGCCATTGCCTGGGGATGAACAGCACCGCGCCCTTCTTTGAGGCTCGTCTGTACCAGGAGACCCGGGGCAATCCCCTCTTTGTGTTGGAAACGTTGCGCACTCTGCATGGTGAAGGCTTGCTCATTCGGGACGAAACGGGTGACTGGAGCACACCGTGGGACGAAACCACGACCGATTATGCCGAGCTACCTCTGCCCCCGGCCGTGGAGCAGACCATCGCCCGTCGCTTGGATTCCCTGTCGCCCACGCTGCGGCAGACGCTCGACCTCGCGGCCGTGTTGGGGGAGCGGTTTGGCTTCGACCTGCTGCGTGCTGCGAGTGGTGAGGAGTCACAGGCATTGCTGGCATCCGTGCGCCAGTTGGTGCAGCGCCGTTTCCTGGACGAAACCGAAAGGGACTATTGCTTCAGTCACGACAAGATCCGCCTGGTGGCCTACGACCGAATCGACGAACCTGCAAGAGCAGCACTCCATTGCCAGGCAGCACGGGCCTTGGTCGGTGTGGCCCCCGATCAACTGGCTACACTGGCCCGCCACTGGATGCGAGCAAGAGCGTGGGAACAGGCCGCGGACGATTATCGACAGGCCGGTGACCGGGCGCGGGCAGTGTACGCCAGTGCCGAGGCCATCTCCCACTATAGCCAGGCGCTGGAGGCCCTGGATCAATTACCCGACGCCCTGGAGCAAAAATACACAGTGCTACTTGCACGAGCGGCGGTCTACGATCTGCTGGGTGAGCGAGACGCCCAGGCTAAAGACCTGCGTGCTTTAGAGGTCGTGGCTGAAATGCTGGACGATGATGCACGACGTGGAGAAGTCACCCTGTGCCAGGCCAACTATGCCAATGCCATCAGTGACTATCCGCAAGCTATCGCGTCAGCGAAAGCCGCTATCGTGTCAGCACAGCAGGGTGTTTGCCTGAACCGAACATCCCAGGTCGTACATCTTGAGGCAGAAGCCCTGCGGCAGTGGGCGCACGCTCTCCAGCGCCAGGGGGAATACAAAGCAACTTGTGCTCAACTGGAGAAGGCTCTGATGTTGGCTCGGGAGGATCAACTGCATCCATTGGAGGCCAAGATCCTGTTTGATCTCGCTACGGTGTTTCTCTATCAGGGCCGCACTGCACAAAGCAGGTCTTGTGCCGATCAGGCGCTACAGATCTGTCGCCGGATTGGCGACCGGCGGGGCGAGGCACAAGCGCTCATAGCTCTCGGCCCTGTCGCCTCGGCGCAAGGCGACAATGCCGAGGCCATGGCCTTTTTCGAACAGGCGTTGGTCATCAACCGCGATATTGGCGCTCGGCGGGATGAAGGTGTTTTGCTCCATAGCCTTGGAACTCTTTACAACACAACGTGTGACTATGCCACAGCCAGGCGTTATCACGAGCAAGCGCTGGACATCTTTGACAAAGTTGGCTACCGGGAGGGTGAAGGGGTAGCCCTGGTGGTGTTGGGCATCGATGCCTATTGCCAGGGTGATGGTGGCTGGGCAAGGCGCTATGCTGAACAGGCCCAGCGCGTTTGTCACGAGATTGGCACTCGGAGAATGGAGGG
>JAFGOG010000337.1 GCA_016926595.1 Anaerolineae bacterium | reverse complement strand
TTTGGCATCGATCTGCACTGGCTGCCCCATGCCCACGGCGCAATCGAGGTGGCCAGGTTGTGCAAAAAACTCCATCCAGACATACCGGTCATGCTTGGCGGATTTTCATCCACCTATTATCACCGCGAGCTGATCGAGCGGCCCGAAGTGGATTACGTGGTGCGGGGCGACTCGACCGAAGGACCGGTATTGCAGTTGATGCAGCGCCTGTCCCGCCGCCCCGCCGCGCCGGCGCTGGCCGATATCCCCAACCTCACCTGGCGCGGATCGGACGGCGCGATCCATGTGAATGAGATAGGCTACAGCCCGGCCAACCTGGACGATGTTCTGATCGACTATAGCTACGTGGTCAAGGCCGTGGCCCGCTACCGCGACCTGGCCAGCTTTGTGCCCTTCAAAGGTTGGCTCGGCTACCCCATCACTGCGGCGCTCAGTGTGCGCGGCTGCACCCATGGCTGCCGCACCTGTGGCGGTTCGGCGTCGGCCTTTGCCGCCTTGCACAATCGGCGCCGGCCGGCCTACCGTGCCCCTGAGGATCTGGCCCAGGATATCCGCAACATCGCCAGGTTCAGCAAAGGGCCGGTCTTTATCCTGGGCGACATCCGCCAGGCTGGCCCGGAGTACGCCGATCGATTCTTGACAGCCGTCGCCGGCTACCGGGGACCGGTCATCCTCGAACTGTTCGACGCCGCCGACCGGGAGTTTATCCGGCGAGTGGCGGCGGCCATGCCCAACTGGACGCTCGAGATCTCGCTGGAAACCCACAGCGACGAGGTCCGCGCGGCCTTTGGGCGGCCCTACAAGAACAGCCAGATCGAGGACACGATGCGCTACGCGCTCGAGGCCGGAGTGCAGCGTTTGGACCTCTTTTTCATGATCGGCCTGCCCAAGCAGGACTATCAGTCAGTCATGGACACCGTCGACTATTGCGAGCGCCTGATGCGCGATCTGGACAAAGGGCCAACCCGCCGCCTGATCCCCTTTATCTCGCCCCTCGCGCCGTTCCTCGATCCCGGCAGCCAGGTCTTTGAGCACCCCGAGCGACACGGCTATCGCCTCTTTGCCCGGACCCTCGAAGAGCACCGGCAGGCGCTGATCCAGCCCAGTTGGAAATATGTGCTCAACTATGAGACAGAGTGGCTGAACCGCGACCAGATCGTCGACAGCACCTACGAGGCCGGGCTGCGGCTGAACCGCCTCAAAGCGCGCTACGGCCTGGTGGATGCAGCCCAGGCGCAGCGCACCGAGGCCCGCATCCTAAAGGCGCGGCGGCTGATTGCCCAGGTAGACGACATCATGAGCATACAGGACGCCGAGAGGCGGGCCAAGCTCCTCCGGGCGATCAAGCCCCAGGTGGACAGCGCCAACCTGTCGACTGTGTGCGAAAAAACAGAATTGAACATACCATTGGCGGGCATCCGGCTCAACCTGCCGCGGGTGGCCTATTTCTTTGTCGAACAGACCCTCAAGCGCCGCCGGCCCGCCATGCGCGGCGACGAGGCTTCCAGTTGAGCGCCCCCGATCTCCCTCAGTTTGTCATTGCCGGTCACGTATGCCAGGATATCCTGCCCGATGGGGGCCTGGGCCTGGGCGGCACTGCCTCCTATGCGGCCGTCACTGCCCTGCGGTTAGGACAGCGGGTCGGCCTGGTCACCAGCGCCGGCCCAGACCTTGACCTGGCGCAGACCTTCCCCGGCGCTCAGGTGGCGTGCCGCCCATCGGCGGCCACCACGCTGTTCGAGAATATCTACGTAAACGGGGGGCGCAGGCAGATCCTTCACCGCCGCGCCGATGTGCTCAAATGCGCCCACGTCCCGCCCGTCTGGCGCCAGGTGCCCCTTGTCTACCTGGGCTCGATCGACCAGGAGATCGACCCCAGCCTCTTCTTTTGCTTCGGCGAGGCGCTGATCGGCGTGATGCCCCAGGGTTTTCTCCGCCGCTGGGACGAGCGCGGTCAGGTGTTCTACGCTGGCTGGAATCCGCCAGAGACGATCCTGCGGCGCATCGGCGTCCTGGTTTTGAGCGAGCTGGACGTACCCGACCCGGATCGGCTGGTACAGGATTGGGGGCGGTTTATCGACATCGTCGTCGTGACCCGCGCCGCACGGGGCGCTACCGTCTATCGGCGGGGCGAGTCGTGTCACTATCCCACCCGGCCTGCCCAGCAGGTGGATCCGACCGGAGCCGGGGACGTGTTTGCCACCGCTTTCCTGATCCGCCTGGCCGAAACGGGCGATTCGTGCCAGGCAGCCCGCTTTGCCAACGCCGTCGCCTCTTTTTCAGTAGAGGGGCTGGGGATGAGCGCCATCCCGACGCGTCAGCAGGTTGAAGATTACCTGAGCACAGCCCTTGAGCTTTAGCAAAAGGTATGGTAGAATAAGGGCTGAACACGGAGGGGAGAGGGACAAGATGGGCTACGTAGAAAAGATCCTGGGCGACAATGAACATCTGCTCTACCGCACGCACCAGCACGCCATTGTGTTGGTGCAGCGCGTTGCCGGCTGGCTGTTTGCCTTCCTGGTATTTGTGGCGGCGGCCGTGCTTATCTTGACCCAAGGCGACGATGTCAGGTCAAAGATCGGCATCATCGCGCTTTTCAGCCTGGTTCTTCCTGTGTACGCGATCGTCAGGGGCTGGAAGCGGGAGGAGGAGCAGGGCGACCGCCTCAAGCAGGCATGGCGGCCCATACTGGCCGGTGTATTGATCCTGCTCGTGGCTCTGACTCTGATGTTCAAGCCCGCGTTTAAAGCAATGTGGATCGTCGCAGCGCTCGTGGCCCTCATCCCATTGCTCGAGCTGGTGCGCGGCATTCTGGATTGGGTGAACGAGCGATACATCATCACCGACCGGCGGGTCATGGAGATCAGGGGAATCTTTAACAAGCTCGTCCGCGATTCGGCCCTGGAAAAGGTCAACGACGTGGAGCTAAAGCAATCGGTGGTCGGGCGGCTCTTTAGGTACGGGACCGTGCAGATCATCACCGGCTCAGACGTTGGCGTCAACCTCTTCCATCGGATCTCCAATCCGGTGCGGTTCAAGCGGGCGATGTTGAATGCCAAAGAGCTGTTGCACGCCAGGTCAGTTGATATCAGCCTGCCCAGCCCATCACTGCCTGCCCAGCAGGCAGCGACGCCGGCTCCCGGCGCGCCTGGTTCTGCCGGGAACATCGCCGACCGCCTGATCGAGCTGACCGAGTTGCGGCAAAAGAATGTGATCTCGGAAGCCGAGTTTCAAGCCAAGAGGAAGGAGCTGTTGGACCAGCTATAGCCATGACACAGTTCTATACACAGGCACAGTACCAAGAGGCCGCCAGCTATATCCGGCAGCGAGCCCGGCGCCGGCCCCAGGTGGGGTTGGTGCTCGGATCGGGGCTGAACCCCCTGGCTGACGACGTGCAGGCCGCAGAACCGATCCCTTATCACGACATCCCGCATTTCCCCCAACCGACGGTCGAAGGGCATGTTGGGCGGTTGCTGCTGGGGCAACTGGCCGGAGCTGCCGTGATGGTCATGCAGGGCCGGGTCCATTTCTACGAAGGATACCCGATGCAGCAGGTGGTCTTTCCCATCCGGGTGATGCAGGTCCTGGGCATTGAGACGCTGATTGTGACCAATGCGGCCGGCGGGCTCAATCCGGCCTTTCGCGCTGGCGAGCTGATGCTGATTGCCGACCACATCAACCTGATGGGTATGGCCGGGCTCAATCCGCTGCTGGGACCCAACGATCCAGAGCTGGGACCGCGGTTCCCCGACATGTCCCAGGCCTACGATCCCGAGCTGCGGCGCCTGGCCCACCAGGTGGCCCGCGAGGGCAACATCCCGTTGCACGAAGGGGTATACATTGGCCTGGGCGGGCCGTCCTTCGAGACTCCGGCCGACATCCGGTTCCTGCGGCTAATAGGGGCCGATGCTGTGGGCATGTCTACGGTGCCAGAGGTCACAGTTGCCCGCCACGGCGGGCTGCGCGTTCTGGGTGTGTCGGGTATCAGCAATGTCCTCCACGCTGAAGCGCAGCCCGGCCAGGCGACCAGTCACGAAGAGGTGCTGCTCGCTGGCCAGCAGATCGTGCCGCGGCTGATGGCCTTGATATTGGGCGTTCTGGCCCGGTTGGCGGGCTAGAACACCCTGTGCAGATGGCTTGCTCGACTGTGATCGGTGCGTTAGCAGGATACCTGGACGGCGGGTAAATGGAACGGGTTGCGCAGCTCATCGCCGACTATCAGTGGTGGATATACGGCGTCCTGGGCCTGGTACTGATCTTTTTCCTACGGCGAGCGATGATGGCGCGCCGCGAAATCGCTCGCTCGACTTTCAAGCTGGAACAGGAACAGGCCCAGTCCCGTTACAACCAAAGCGTGGTGATCTCGGCTGTGATCCTGTTGGCAGTAATAGGGACCTTTGTCGTCAGTAGCCCGCTGCTGACAACCTCACAGGCGACACCCGAACCAACGCCGACGGTCACCACCGGCCCGCTCGTCAAAGCGACTTTGACGCCAACGCCCTTGCCGCCCACCATCACGCCGACGCCCCAGCCGTCGCCGACGCCGCTCGTGCGCCCGACACGCACCACGCCTACGCCCATTGTCGTCGCTACCAATACGCCCGAGGTCCGGCCGCCAAACTGCCCCAACCCGAACGCCCGCATCACGTCGCCGGGCGTCAACCAGGTTGTCAAGGGCAGTGTGGCCGTTCACGGCACGGCCAACATCGACAGTTTTCAGTACTACAAGATCGAAGTCGGGCTGGGGCGGGACCCCAACGCCTGGACTGTGGTCGGTGATCTGCACTATACATCTGTTGCCCACGGGCAGTTGGGGACTTTTAGCAGCGGCGTGTATAGCCCCGGCACCTATACCCTGCGCCTGGTAGTCGTTGACCAGACGGGCAACTACCCCGAGCCGTGCCGGGTGACGATCATTGTCCAGCCCTAGCCGCCGCACACCATTCCTCAGCCCTGCCAC
>JAFGOG010000039.1 GCA_016926595.1 Anaerolineae bacterium | reverse complement strand
TTCGCCAGCCAGCGCCTGGCGGCGTCGGGCAGCTTGACCAGAGTACCGCGCACCTGCGTGCACTCGGGCAATGAGTTGAGGAACATCGGCCCGTACGACTTGGTCAGCACCCGCTTGTCGAGGATGACCACCACCCCCCGGTCGGTCTTGGTCCGGATCAGCCGGCCAAAGCCCTGGCGGAAGCGCAGGATAGCTTCCGGGACGGCGTATTCGGCGAACGGGTTGTCAAAGGTATCCGACCGGGCGGAAAAGATCGGATCGTCGGGCACGGCAAAGGGCAGGCGGACGATCACCAGCACGCTCAGGGCTGGGCCGACCACGTCGATCCCCTCCCAGAAGCTGCGCGTGCCCAACAGCACCGAGCGCGGCACCGTGCGGAAATTCTCCAGTAACTGCACCCGCGACACGCCCGCCCCCTGCTCATAGACGGAAATATCCGCTTCGGACAGGGCCCGGGAGATGGCCTGCGACGTGGCCCGCAGTTGGGAATAGGAGGTAAAGAGGACCAGCGTGCGACCCTCTGTAGCGCGGCACAGGGCCGCCAGCGCCTCCTCCACTGTCTTTTGGTAGTAGGGCTGGTTCGGCTCGGGGATATCGGTGGGCAGGTAGACCAGGGTCGAGCTCTTGAAATCAAAGGGCGAGCCGACCGCCAGCTCGTCGGCCTCCACGGCCGACAGCCGCCCACGGATAAAGTCAAAGCTACCGTCGGTGGCCAGCGTCGCCGAGGTAAGGATGATCGACTCTTTGGCGTGGAACAGGTGCTTTTCCACCAAGCCGCCGACGTGCAGCGGCGCGGCGTGGAGCGCCACCCGCTGGTCGTCGCTGGAGACGTTGGCCCAGTAGATCTGCGCCCGGTCGGGCTCGGCGATGCAGGCGTTCATCTGCTCCCGATCCTCCTGCAGCCTAGCCAGGTATCCGGCGCAGTCCTGGACCAACCCGTCCAGATCAGCCACTCCTCCCCTGGCAGGTATCTCTGTGAGCTCGTCGAGCTCGGTCAGGCCGCCGCACAGCTTTTCCAGGTCACCGGCCACGCGGACGAGCTGCGCCGACAGATTATCCCAAGCCATCTCGACGTCGCTCCACGCCGGCTGGATGCGCAGACTGCTCGTCAGCCGCAGCCGCTGGTCATAGTTGCCCCTTTTCTGGCCATGCTCCTGCAGAAACTCGCCCAGGACGTTGAAGAAGGCATATAGCTGGGTCAGGGCCGATTCGATCTGGCGCTGGAGCCGGCCGACGTGGTCTTCCAAGATGGCCCACTGCTCGGCCGGGATCGCACCCCGGCAGCGGGTCAGCACCTCTCCCAGGAATCCGGCATAGCGCCGCACGCCCACCGGCCGGGCCAGATCGTTGAGGATCCGCTCTACTGCTCTCTGGTCGGCCTCAAAGCTCAACTGGCGCGTGATCGCTGCCTCCAGGTGATGGGCCTCATCCACAATGAGATAGCGATATTCGGGCAGGACGTGTCCGCCATAGCGGTCGACCGCCACGTCGGACAGGAGCAGGGCGTGGTTGACCACGACCAGGTGCGCTGCTTCGGCCGCCCGCCTGGCCCGGTAGAAAAAGCAGCGTCCACGCTCGCGAAAGCGGCAGCGATCCAGGGTGCAGGTGTCACTGTCGGCCGAGATCTTGCTCCACAACGCCTGCTCCGCCGGGTCGGGCATGAACAGCTCGTCCCGCTCGCCGGTCTGGGTGCTGGGCAGCCAGACCAGCACCCGGGCCAGCATCCGCATCTCGTCGGGTGATCGGACGCCGGCCTGGCGCAGCGCCTGTAGCCGCCGCTGGCAGAGATAGTTACTGCGTCCCTTGAGCACGGCAGCGCGGAACTCGAAGGGAAGAAGCTTCTGCAAGTCGGGGATGTCCTTCTTGAAAAGCTGATCCTGGAGGTTGATGGTGTTGGTCGAGATGACCACCCGCTCGCCGTTCAGGTAAGCAAAGGTGGCCGCCGGCAGCAGATAGGCCAGGCTCTTGCCGGTTCCGGTGCCGGCCTCGACCAGCAGGTGCTGCCGCCTGTTCAGCGCGTTGGCCACTACCTGTAACATTTCTACCTGTTGAGGGCGATACTCAAACCCGGCAAGGCCGTGGGCCAACAGGCCATCCGGCTCGAACATGGCGGTCAGGGCCTCCACGTCGAGGGCGCGTGGGGTCTTGACCGGGACGAGCTCTTCCGCCTCGGTCTCGGCGACGGCAAAGAGCGGTCCCAGCAGATCGTCGGGATCGTCCTCGGTGCGAAAAGCAGCCAACTGCTGGCCGATCGACCCGCGGAAGGCGCTGCGAGCCTGTCCTTCTTCCACGCCGCAAAAGACCGGCCGGAGCGGCCAGTCGATCCCGACGCCAGCCAGGCGGTTGATCTCGCGCAGGATAGGCGCCGGCAGCCGGGCGGCATATTCCAGCAGCGCCACGAACAGCTCCTTGGTGGCCAGCGCGTCTTCCAGGGCGCGGTGGGTGCACAGGTTCGGCAGGCCCAGCTTCTCGCCAAGCTTGACCAGGCTGTAGCGAGCAGCGTGGGGAACCAGGATGCCGGCCAGCTCAAAGGTGTCGATGGCCGGGTTGGACAGCGGGAAATCGTTCTGCCGCAAAAAACCCAGGTCCATGCTGATGCTGTGGCCGACCACCGGCAAATCGCTCACGAAACGGCGCAGTTGGCTCGCCACCTGGCCAAAACGAGGGGCTCGCATCACTTGATCGGAGGTGATGCCGGTCAGTTGTTGGATCTGGATCGGGACCGGCCGGCCGGGGTTGACAAAAGTGGACCAACTGTCGATGACCTGCGATTGAACCGTGTCATTGCCCAGGGAAACGCGAAAACGCACGACGCCCACTTCCATGATGGCGTCGCGCCTGGGATCGAGGCCCGTGGTCTCTAGGTCCAGGGCCACATATGCCTGATGCATCGCTGCTCTTTCTAGAGGAGTGGCTCCTTCCCTCTCCTGACGGCGAGATTATACCCCAAATGGTGGGAAATGGCAAACAGCTTGCGCCAGCGGTCGGTTCGTGATAGAATGGACGGCATGAATACCCTATTCTTTGACGTAGAAACACAGCGCACCTTCGACCAGGTAGGGGGCCGGCACAACATCCGGGCTCTCGGCCTGGCCGCGGCGGTCACCTACTCTACCGCCACAGGGACCTTTCGCCATTACACCGAGGAGAGCGTCGCCGACCTGCTGGCTGAGATCCATGCCGCCGACCTGGTCGTCGGCTTTAACCTGCTCAGTTTTGACTATGAGGTACTGCGGGCTTATGGGCCACTGGATCCTCCCCGGACGGTGGATATGCTGGATCAGATCTACCGCCGGCTCGGCTTCCGGATCAGTCTCGACAACCTCGCCAAGGCTACGTTGGGCGTCAGCAAATCGGCCGACGGCCTGCAGGCGGTGCGCTGGTACAGGGAAGGCCGCATCCAGGAGATCCTGGACTATTGCCAGCAGGACGTAGAGATCACCCGGCGGCTGTACGAGTATGGGCAGCAGAACAAGCACCTGAAGTACCAGGATCGCAACCGCCGGCCCCAGATGGTGCAGGTGAGCTGGTGAGCAAATCAGCGGATCGGCGAATTGGCAAGCCAGACATGAGCAGGGCGTAACATGGCGTTTGAAGCGGCCTACCCAAGACTGCTGCGCTCAGGAGAGCTGAAACGGCGAGTTGCCACGGCTTATGCCCGGCTGGAGGCGTGCGACCTGTGCGGCCGCGAATGCGGGGTCAATCGCCGCGAGAGCAGCGCTGGCGCCGGCTGCCGCACCGGGGAGCAGGCCGTCGTGTCCAGTTACGGCCCCCACTTTGGCGAGGAAGAGCCGCTGGTCGGCAGCGGCGGGTCGGGCACCATCTTTTTCGCCTGGTGCAATCTGCGCTGCCAGTACTGCCAGAACTACCAGATCAGCCAGGAGGGCGAGGGCGACGAGGTTGAGCCGGAAGAACTGGCGCGGATGATGCTCGCCCTCCAGGCCCAGGGCTGCCACAACATCAACCTGGTCTCGCCCAGCCACGTCGCGCCCCAGATCCTGGCCGGGCTGCTGATCGCCGCCGAGGCCGGCCTGCGCCTGCCGCTGGTGTACAACACCGGCGGCTATGACTCGCTCAAGACGCTGGCTCTGCTCGACGGCGTGATCGATATCTACATGCCCGACATGAAATACGCCGACGCCGACGTCGGCCAACGCCTGTCCAAGGTCGGCAACTATGCGGCGGTCAACCAGGCCGCTGTCAAGGAGATGCACCGCCAGGTGGGTGACCTGACGGTAGACGCGCAGGGCGTGGCCCAACGCGGCCTGCTGGTCCGCCACCTGGTCCTGCCCGAGGGCCTGGCGGGGACTGGACAGATCGTCCGCTTTCTGCGCGACCAAATATCGCCCAATACGTATATCAACGTGATGGCCCAATACCGTCCCTGCTACCGCGCTTACGACCTGCCGCCCCTCGACCGGCGCCCCACGGCCCGCGAGTACGCCGAGGCCGTACGCCTGGCCGAAGAGGCCGGGCTGCGCCTCGACGAGCGCCAAGGGCGCCGCCTGCGGCTGGTGTGGATCTAGAACTCAAGTGGAGGAACCATTGCTCCGAAACATCCTTAGTCGCAAACAGTCGGACCTGGTCAAGGAAGAGAAAAGATGGCTGGAGCGCCTGCAACTGGTGCTGGCCGGCTTTGAGGTCACCCCTGAGGATCAGGCCACTCTATCAAAATCGCTCCACCAGCTCGACGAGCTTTTCCTGCTGGTGATCGTCGGCGAGTTCAACAGCGGCAAGTCGGCCTTTATCAACGCCCTGTTGGGTGACCGCTTTCTGCCGGAAGGGGTAACCCCCACCACCAGCCAGATCCACATCCTGCGCTACGGTCCCGACCCTGGCCGGGAGGTGGAAGAGGAAGGGGTGCTGGCGGTCACTTATCCTACTGATTTTTTGCAAGAGATCAACATCGTCGACACGCCCGGCACCAACGCCATCATCCGCCGCCATGAGCAATTGACCCAGAACTTTGTGCCCCGCAGCGACTTGGTCATCTTTGTCACCTCGGTAGACCGGCCCTTTACCGAAAGCGAGCGGGCGTTCATGGAGCAGATCCGCCAGTGGGGCAAAAAAGTGGTCATTATCCTGAACAAGATCGACCTGATCGAGGACCAGGAGGTCGCCCACGTCGTGGACTATATCCGGCAGAATGCCTTGGCCCTGCTGGGCTTTGCGCCCGAGATCCTGCCCGTATCGGCCCGGCTGGCGCTGCGGGCCAAGCTGGCCCAGAACAGAGCCGAGCGCGACGCCCAGTGGGCTGCAAGCCGTTTCCAGGCCTTGGAGACCTACATCCTCAAAACGCTCGACGAAAAGAGCCGGGTACAGCTCAAGCTACAGAACCCGCTGGGGGTAGGAGAACGGCTGGCCGGCCGTTACCTGGACCTGGCCCACGGCCGGCTTGACCTCCTGGCCAGGGACGTGACGGCCATCGACAACATCGAGAGCCAGCTCGACATCTACCGCCAGGACATGCAGCGCGACTTCCGCTACCGGCTGGTCGAAGTCGAGAACGCGCTGCTGGCAATGAACAGCCGGGGCATGACCTACTTTGACGAGACGCTGCGCGTGGCCCGCGTCCTGGACCTGATCAACACCCAGCGGATCCGCGGTGAGTTTGAGCGGCAGGTAGTGGTCGACACTCCCCAGGAGATCGAGCGCGACGTGCAAAATCTGATCGACTGGCTGGTCGAAAAGGACCTGCGCCAGTGGCAGGCCACCCTGGAATACCTGGACCGCCACCGGGTCAGGCTCCAGGCCGAAGCTGATGCGCGGGACCTGAGAGGCGACGACAAGATCATCGGCCAGGTCGGCGGCCCCTTTGAATACAACCGCCGGGCGCTGCTCGATTCGGTCGGGCGCGCCGCCCAGGAGGTGGTCTTGTCATACGACCGCCAGGCCGAGGCCCGGCAACTGGCCGAGGGCGTGCGTGACGCCGTGGCCGGCACCGCCTTGGTCGAGGTTGGCGCCGTCGGCCTGGGCGCGGTATTGGTCCTCGTCCTCCATACCGCCCTGGCCGACTTTACGGGCATATTGGCCGCCAGCACGCTGGCCGTCGTCGGCCTGTTGATCATCCCCGCCAAACGACGCCGGGCCAAGGCCGATCTGCAAGCCAAGCTCGAAACGCTGCGCGAACAGCTCATGGAAGCAATGACCGAAGCGTTCGAGCGAGAGCTCAACCGCAGCGTGCAGCGGCTGCGCGAGGCGATCGCGCCCTACACCCGCTTTGTCCGCTCTGAACAGCAAAAACTCGGCAGCGTCGAGGGCGAGCTGGCCCAGATCAGCGGTGGGCTGGGCCAGATCCGTTCCCGGATCGAGGAGCTGTGAAGAACAACAGACCCGCCAGGTTCAGTCCCCGCCCGGGGATCGATGTGAAAACCTGACGGGTCTTGGATTTTGGGCAGGAACGTGTTACAATAGAGGTGTGGAGGACGTTCTGCTGATCGCGGCTGACCGGCAGTTCCGGCGGCTGGTTTACGCTCAGCTCCTGGAGGAGGGGTACTCGGTGTTGGCCCTACCTGCGTTCGAAACCGCCCTGACCTACCTGATCCGCGGCGGCAAGCCGCCGCGGCTGACGGTGCTAGACCTGCACGGACAGGCAGTCGCCGGCTGGCAGATCGACGACCTGTTGCAGTTGACCGGCCGGGCTCCCCTGATCCTGTGCGGCGGAGCGATGGATCGCGCCACGCTTACCCAGGCGGGCCTGCCGCCTACCAGGGTCCTGCTGCGGCCATTTACCGTCGGCGATCTACTCCAAGAGGTGCGGAGAGC
>JAFGOG010000336.1 GCA_016926595.1 Anaerolineae bacterium | reverse complement strand
TGAAAAGCCCACATCTCCATCAAGTCGGCGGATGGATAGTTGTTCGGATCGTCGTGCACCTCGGTATCCCGCGGCCGCATGAACAGGCCGGGCGCTCCGGCCGGTGGCGGGGTGGGGCCTTCCAGTGAAGCCGGTACGACCAGTTGAAAACCAAAACCGGGCAGCGAGGGCACACTGAACATCTGGTAGGTTGCCGGCAGGCCGGCTAGCATGCTGGCTCGGTCGAAGGCGAATACCTGCCGGGTGCCGGTGGTCCCGCCGTTATAGCCCATATAGTAGGCATCCGGCCACACAGCATACTTGGGATAGTCGTAGTAGGGCAGGTCGAAGGTGTAGGCATACCAGGTGCCGGTGGGATCGGGCGAAGTAGAAACGTAGAGGCACATCGGGTAACTGGATAGCCTGGAAAACTCGCTGATAAACCAGCGGTCGGCCTGGGTGTCATAGATCACGATCGGGTCGCAGTAGCCTTCGTTGCAGGGCGAGGTGCTTGCCAATGAATCCATGGTAAAAGTCTTTAGGGCCGTGCCGCTTTTGTTAAAAACCTGGACGGTCGAGCCCCCCGAGCCGTTGACTGCCTGGACAAAGTGGTTGGGGCCCACGTCGCCTGTGGTATCTGGCGGGAAAGAGTTATAGTCCATGCCCGCCCAGTTGGTGAGCGGCGTGGCAAAGTCATTGATCCCGGCCGCCGGCATGCTGTTCTGCAGCTTTGCCAGCGGGTCGAGCCAGGGTGAGCCCTGCACATCCGGCCCGACAAAGCCGAAATCGTCCTTGCGCGCCATCTCGCGATCGAGGACAGGGTAATCGGTTTCGTCAAACGGCGGTAGGTCGCGCACGGCCGGGCTGATCGTCGGCACAGACGGCTCGCTCACGTACACCTGGCCTTCTGGCAGTGCAGGCTCGCCAGCGTGGCCTGTCACCGCCGCAACCCCCGCCGATCGGACGCTTGTGCCGGTACTGGGTCCAGAGGCCGGTCCCGCCGGCACAGTCCAGACAACGGCGGCGATCACCAGCGATAGAGCCACCAGGGCACTCGTGATCTTGAGCGTCATCCTCATGCGCATTCTCCTCCGGGTCTGTGTCTTGGCGATATTCTAACCCAATCCCGTCACGCACTCAATAGGATGGTGGTACCATCTCAATAACTCGCGGAATGTGGGCGGATTGGCCATCCGTCCCACATCCCGCTCCGATTTTTTGAGAGGCCCCGGATGGCGATCCTACTGCGCCGGTGCCTGGAAGCGGGACATCGCGTTTACTTGGCGACCACCGGCAGATAGACCACGTGCGCCGCGGTGGCCGACACCCGCCCGTAGGGTGTCGCCCTCCCCTGAACGTCCACCGCCTCCAGCTGGTAGTAATAGACCTGGCCCGGCGTGACCTGGGCATCGATCCAGAAGTAGACAGCCCCCGCCGGCGAGCCCGGCGCCTGGCTTGGGATGAGCTGATCGTTCAGCCGGTCGTATGGCCCGTCGGCCGCTGCGCCGCGGTAGAGGTTAAAGCCGAGGTGGTCGATCTCGGTGGCCGTCTCCCACTCGAGGTGGATGCCCTCGACAGCAGGCGAGGCTTCGAAGCGGGCAAGGGTGACGGCGGTGGGGCTGGGCGGGTTCAGCCGCGAGTCCTCGACCTCGCCGGCGTTCGTCCCGCCGTCGGGTGTCTCGCTGCCGAGCACGCCCGGCTCGCTGGCGTAGAGGCGGAAGCGGGCATTGACCTCTCGGTCCTGGACATAACCCGCGTCGGTGGGAATGACAAAAGAGATCGTATTGCTTCCTGCGCTCACGTTCTGGCCGATCGTCTTTTCCGAGGCGTCGGCCAAGTCGCCGTCGTCGTTCCAGTCAAACCAGCCGGCCAGGTAGCCGCTGCCGCCCGTGACCTGGGCATAGATCGTGACCGTGGCGCCGGGTTCCCAGCGGGCGTTGGCGTCGAGGGTGATGCCCTCATCGTCGGCGTCGTCGTCGCCAAAGGCAAAGGTGGTGTCGGCAGTCCAGTTGTTGCCCAGGCGCAGTGCCCCGTCGCCGGTGTGCCAGGCAACGCCGTAGCTGCCGGCCAGGTCGCTGTAGTCGGCCGGCACGGTCTCTGATCCGACACAGATCCGCAGGCCCCAAGCATCCAGGGAGCCGCCGTCTCCATTCACAGAGTCGTTGACAATCATCTGCCACGTCCCACTGCTGCCCTGGCCGTCGAACCCGGCGAGAGAGTTGCTCGGCTGATAGGTACCTCCACCAACTGGAGGACATGGCCAGGATCCCGGGGCGGCTTCGTCGTCCAGGTTCAGATCAAAATTGTCCTCGTTGCTGCAAGACCGGTTCATGATGGTCACTTCTGTGCCTGCCGGACTGCGCACTCGGAAGGACAGGTCGTTGATCCAGGTATGCGTGCCGCGTAGGCCGAGCACGTCGACGTCGATGATGCTACCCGCAAGTAGCACGGCCAAGTTAGAGGTGATATCCCCCGGCGCAGGGCGAGCCTTGATTGTCTTGGGTATATCTAGGCTAGTATATGTTCCACATGTCACCGCCGCAGTACGAAATGCGCTGACTGCCGAGTCCGTTACGCCACAGAGATTGTCCGCCCGCACGCGCCAGTAGTAGACTGTATCGGGCGCGAGTGCCGGCTCGCCCAGGGTATAGGGTGAGGTAGCCCCGGTGACCTCACGTAAGTTCTGGGTAAAGGCAAGGTC
>JAFGOG010000335.1 GCA_016926595.1 Anaerolineae bacterium | reverse complement strand
TCCTGATCCTCTGCGCTGAATTCACGATTCGCCCGGCTCTGCACGTTCAACAGGCCCAGCACCTCGCCGCGTGCCCGCAGCGGCAGGCAAGCCAGCGATTGAAACCCTTCGCGCAAACAGGCCGGGCGGGTACGGGCCGGGTGGTCGATCAGGTTGACGGCGATCACCGCCTGCCGCGATCTGGCGGCCAGGCCGCACAGGCACTCGCCAGGGCCGAGGATGGCCTCGTCGGAGACGAATTGATCCGACAGACCATGCGCCACCGACAGGATCAGATCGCCCGACTCCTGGTCGATAATAAACACCTCGGCGGCGTCGACGCCTGCCACCTCTACTGTGGTCTGTAGGGCGCCTTGCAAGATCTCGTCCAGGTTCTGAGTGCAGTTCACCTGGGCGGCGATGGTCGTCAGGGCTGCCAGCTCGGCGCTCCGTGTTCCCTTGGGCAAGACTTTTCCTCCATTCAGCCAGCTATCAACTCCTGTTCAGTATAGCACGGTTGCAGACAGAAGGGAAGATCGGAGAGATGGAATGCCGTCTGTGTTGTTCTCTCCCTCCAGTTTTGCTCTTTGTGACAGCTTCGAGTACAATTGAAACCCGTTTTCTACAGCAGCAGACAAAGAGGAGAGGTTCACTATGAAGAAAACAGCGGTCGTCGCCATCGGCGGGAATTCGCTGATCAAGAGCAAGAGCCGCCAGTCGGTGCCGGATCAGTATCAGGCAGCGCACGAGACGTGCATCCATATCGTCGGCATGATCGAGCAGGGCTGGGATGTGGCCATCGGTCACGGCAATGGGCCACAGGTCGGGTTCATCCTGCGCCGCTCGGAGCTGTCCCGCCACGAGCTGCACGAAGTGCCGCTCGACTTTTGTGGGGCCGACACCCAGGGGGCCATCGGCTATATGTTACAGCAGAACCTGTACAACGAGTTTCGGGAGCGCGGGCTGGACAAGCAGGCGGTCACCGTGGTGACCCAGGTGCTGGTCGACCGGAACGATCCGGCGTTCCAGAACCCCAGCAAGCCGATCGGCTCGTTCATGGACCAGGCCGAGGCGCTGAACCGGCGCGAAGCCGAGGGTTGGGACGTGGTCGAAGATGCCGGGCGGGGCTGGCGGCGGGTAGTGGCCTCACCCCTGCCGGTGCGGGTCGTCGAGCGCGACAGCGTCAAGGAGCTGATCGACCGGGGCATGGTGGTGATTACGGTGGGCGGCGGCGGCATCCCGGTGATAGAAACAGAGGATGGCAAGCTACAGGGGGTGGCGGCCGTCATCGACAAGGACTATGCTTCCAGCCTACTGGCGACCAGTATCGGGGCCGATCTGTTCCTGATCTCGACCGCGGTGGAGAAGGTGGCGCTGAACTATGGCAAACCGGATCAACAATGGATCGACCAGATGACCGCCGCCGAGGCCAGGCGTTACATGGAGGCAGGCCACTTTGCGCCGGGCAGCATGAAACCCAAGATCCAGGCCATCCTCTGGTTCCTGGAGCAGGGCGGCAAGGAGGCGATCATTACCAATCCTGAGAATATCGAGCGAGCGCTGGCCGGCGAGACCGGCACGCGCATCGTCCCCTGATCTTGGATTGGGACCACTGGCCGCGATAAATCCAAAAATCAATCGGTGGCTGGCACCGGTACTTTGAACGATTCTGGTTCGGGGCCGGTGCCAAACATTTTCAAGGCGCCGTGCAGCTTGCCGCCGTCGTCCAGCAGAAAACTGGTGACGGTCACGTCGGCCCACACCCGGCCTGTGGACAGGATCTCCAGCCGTCCCTTGGCCACGATCGAGCCCTTGGCCTGGCCCGACACCGACACATTCTGGGCTTCGATGTGCGCGTCAACCCGGCCTTTGTCGCTGATGATGACGTTGCTGGCCGTCTTGATGCTGCCTTGATAGACGCCGTCGATCTTGACGATGCCGTCGCACACCAGATCGCCTGTGATGTTGGCCGTAGGTCCGACTGTCACTTCGATCCGGTCCAGGATGACCGGCTGCTTTTCCCTTCCAAACATGTCGTGTTCCTCCTGATCGCTAGATCACTGAAACCATAGATTTGTCGGCCTGCCGATTCGTCACAAGCTGCCTTTTTGCGCCCTTGCCAGGCCGATCGCCTGTTTCTCCTCATCGGTCAGGGTGTAGGCCGACTGCCACTTTTCCAGCGGCTTGGCGTAGACGCGGGTCATGTCGCGGGCATGCAGGCTGGACAGGATTACGCCGTTTCCCTGTCCGTCCGCCAGGGCGATGGCAAAGCTCTGGTCGCCGCCAGTGTCGCGGAATGGATTGAAACGGACGATCGCCAGGCGCTGCAGGTGGAACACTCCCTCGCCTTCCAGGCGGCGGGCCAGCTTGTCCACAACGCGCACCTGGTCGGCCGTCTGCCCTTCCTGGGCGACGTGATCCCTCAGAACTGCCTCCAGGTTGGCGCCCGTCGCGCCGGTCATGAAATATCGATACTGTCCCAGCAGCCGTTCCTGTCGCACCAGCAGCAGGATCACCCCAGCCAGCGCCAGCACTGCCACCGCCAAAGCGGCCCCCGCCATCGCTTCCATAGCTCACGCCTCGTCTGTATCTAAACGCTGCAGGTTGGAGATTGGCGTGGCCGATCTCCAACCCTCCATCCACCAGCCGCCGTATTGTACCCAAGGGGCGAGCAGATGGCAAATCGCCGGACGCAACTGGCGAGGCGCTTTGTGCCTCTGCGTCAAGTGTGCTACAATGGGATAAGGCTAGCAGATGATTGAACGAGACTTTGACGTGCCGTTTGTGGCCCGACTGGCCCAACGGGAAAAGCAGATCCAACAGAATTACCGTCCGGTCATCGGCGTGCACAAGTGGTTTGCCCGTCGGCCGGGAACGCTATTTCGCGCTCTGCTGCTGGCTGAATTTGTTGACGGACAACCCCTGATCGACCAGTTCTTTACCAGCCACGATCTCGGTCCCCTTGTTGTCGGCGATCCCTTTATGGGTGGGGGTACACCGTTGTTGGAAGCCAACCGCCTGGGGTGTACCATAGTCGGGGTAGACATCAACCCTATGGCATATTGGATTGTGCGCCAGGAACTGGCCGAATTGGATCGACAGGCTTTTCGCACCGCTGCCAGGCAAGTCGTCGCTGATGTAGAAGCGCAAATTGAGGCATTCTATCAGACCACCTGTACGCAGTGTGGCAATCCCCGTGCATTAGTCAAGTATTTCTTGTGGGTCAAGCAGCAGTCATGTGCCAAGTGCCGCCAGTCGGTGGATCTCTTCCCCACCTACGTGGTGGCCAAGAATCAACGGCATCCCAACTATGTACTGCTCTGTCCGGCCTGCGGTGCTTTGAATGAAGTCGAGAAGCTAGATCGAGCCCCAGGCGCCATGCGCTGCGTTGCCTGCCATGCTCACCTTGGTGTTGATGGCCCAGCTCGGCGTAACCGTTGTGTCTGCCCTCGCTGTGGTCATCCGAACACCTACCCATCTCCCCAGTATGGACCCCCGACACACAAGCTCTTTGCCTTGGAATATCACTGTCCCATCTGCGGACCCGCTCACCGCGGCCGTTTTTTCAAGGCACCCGATGCTGGCGACCTGTCACGCTTTGCCGAAGCAGAAAACTGCCTCAGGGTATCTGCTCAAGATTGTATCCCAGAAGACTGCATACCACCGGGCGACGAGACAGACCGTCTGCATCGTTGGGGTTATCATACCTATCGGGAGCTTTTCAATTCCCGTCAACTGCTGGGGCTCAAGGTTCTGGTCACGGCCATCACCGCTATCCAGGATATAGCTGTGCGCCATGCCCTGCTAACCGTCTTTTCCGATACGCTGCGTTATCAGAATATGCTATGTCGTTATGACAGCTATGCGCTCAAAATTGTCGACATTTTTTCGGTACATGGTTTTCCTGTCAGCCTGATTCAATGTGAGAATTCCCTCCTCGGCATCCCTGGAATAGGCAGCGGCGGCTTTCTCCATTTTGTGGAAAAGTACGACCGGGCGAAAGCCTACTGTGAACAGCCCTTTGAGACCTATCCAGGTCCATCGAAAAGGACCGTCTCTCTAACAGGAGAGCGGATCGGCGCTCACCTGGTATCCCAGTTTCCATCTGAGATGCCAAGAGCGGCCTATCTTCAGGCCACCTCGGCAGATACGCTGGCATTGCCCCCGGCATCGCTCGATGCTGTTTTGACCGATCCACCCTACTTTGCCAATGTGCAGTATGCCGAGCTGATCGATTTCTGCTACGTTTGGCTAAGAAAGCATCTGGCCGATAGCGTCCCGGCATTTCGCCGTCTATCGACGCGCGCTGAGGCGGAGCTGACTGTTAATGAGACTGAGGGACGTGACGTCGAGCATTTTACAAGGAAGCTTGGCCAAATCCTGGTGACGTTTACGCAGGCGCTCAAGCCGGGTGGTCCGTTTGCATTCACTTATCATCACAATGAACTCGAAGCTTATCTGCCGATTGCCGTCACCCTGCTCGATGCTGGCCTGGTCTGTACTGCGACACTGCCTTGCCCGTCGGAAATGAGTGCCTCGATCCACATCAACGGCACACAGTCATCGGTCGTGGATACCGTCTTTGTGTGTCGCACCACCGGTACGATCCAGGCTAGCTGGTTTGACACAGCACCTGAGAATCTGGGACGGATGCTCCGGGCCGACCTGGAGAACCTAAGAACAGCAGGATTGACGCCGACTCTGGGGGACGCGCGCTGCCTGTTGTTTGGTCACATGATTCGCCTGGCTGTGTGGCGGCTGCGGTCGGCCTGGCGTGTCGATACTCAGATCCAAACCAAACTAGCCCAGGTGAAGGTACTGCTTAACGGGATCTATCCGCTGCCCTTGCTCAATCAACTGGCCACCCGTATGCTGTCTATGCTGTCAGAAGTGGACTTGTTGGCCGGCATGCGCGCGAAAGAGGGAAAGGTAACTTATGACGCCACAGACCAAGTATCCTTTTAAAGTCCCATATGCGGAAATCGAGGCAAACGTTGATGCTTTCGTCGACACGGTCTTTGGTACTTTGCAATCATCTTTCCTGCTCCTGCCTCGTGGCCCTGGCTTTGTCTTTTATCCCGATTTTCAGCAGGCTTACGAAGTGCTGAAACGCCACACTTTTGGGTTTTCCAGGATGGACCAAGAGCAGGTGATGGGTGCACTTGCCGAAGATGCCCTGGTGTTAGTCGTTCTGCGAACAATCCTGGGATTCACTCCATCTGAATTAGCATATGAGGCTAGCAAGTCATCCAGTGCAAGGGTCTCTCAGGGTTTCGCCCGTACTTTGGACCGTCACGTGCGCACGAACCGGCAGATGTTCCAGTCTCATTCATACCCAGGTCAAGAGCGCTTGGTGGCCTTAGTGGCGGCTGCCTGTCACTCGATAAATAGCGGTGTTGCTGATATCCCTCAAGAGATGATCCATCGCTTGGACAAAGTGGATACCTGTTCCGGTTCGGCAAGTATAAGGCATTTGGCGACCGAGGGTGTTCCTTATGCCATGCTGCTCTACGAGCGTTTTCTGGGTCGCCCGTTCGCCGGGCATCGTGATTCTGTGTCAGAGCTGGTCGGCGAGGTCATGGAGAGCGCTGTGGAGGAACGCCTGCGCCAGGCAGGGGTCAGCTTCCGCAAGACCAAACGGGCCGAAAAGATTGAGGGGTTTGATCAATCTCCTGATTTTATCGTGCCGGATGAATGGAGCCCTCAGGTGGTCATTGAGGCCAAGATTACCGAGGACGATGGCACAGCTAGGGACAAGGTGACGCGTATCCAGCATCTGGCCGAACTAAGCCGCCAGCGCCGGGCACAAGGCCTGCCTGGTTTCCAGGTCATTGCTTGTATAGATGGGCGTGGTTTTGCTGTCCGCCGAGGGGATATGCGCAAGCTATTCCAGGCTACTCAAGGCAAGGTATTCACCCTGAAAGTGTTGGATCACCTGGTTGAGAACACGGCCTTGAAAGGATTCTGCAGCAGTTTGTGAAGCAGGCACAATCCGTGTTCGGCCGATTGGCGCGAAGGAGTAGCGATCGTTGGTCAAGCTGCTGGTTGCCACGAATAATCGAGGCAAGGCTCGTGAGTATGAGGAGCTGCTGGCCGGGCTGCCGTTGGAAGTGACCTTCCCCGCCCGGGAAGGGATCACGCTGGAGGTCGAAGAGTCGGGTGCGACGTTCGAAGAGAATGCCCGGCTGAAGGCTTTAGCTTATGCCCGCGCCTCCGGCCTGCTGGCCCTGGCCGACGATTCCGGCCTGGAAGTGGATGCCCTGGGCGGCGCGCCGGGGGTATGGTCGGCGCGTTACGCCGGGCCGGGCGCCAGCGACGCCGATCGCTACCAGAAGCTGTTGGACACTCTGGCCGGTGTGCCGGATGGACAACGCACGGCCCGCTTTCGCTGTGTGGTGGCCCTGGCCTGGCCCAACGGCGCCGTCCGCACCGCCGAAGGGCGGTGCGAGGGGCGCATCGGCTGGGCGCCGCGCGGCGAGCACGGTTTTGGCTACGATCCTGTGTTCATCGTCGACGGCTTGGGCGGGCAGACGATGGCCGAGCTCGCGCCTGAGATCAAGAACCGGATCAGCCACCGGGCGCGGGCGGTACAGGCTCTGGATTTCGGATCTTGGATGCCGGTCCTCCTCTGATGCGTGGCTTGAAAGCCCTGCTCCCGGCAAAGGCGCAGCCCATGGCCGATACTGCCAGGGGCAGGCCGGGCACCCAGAAGCGGATGTAGGCGATCGGACCGGGCAATAGCACAAGGTAGAGGAGGGTTAGCCCCAGGCTGACCAACACCCCAGGCCGGGCCCGCAGCGCCCACAGCCCGGCGGCGATCAGCCCATAGCTCAAGATATACAGGGCTGTCGAGGTTGCCCACGACCATCGCGCTGGCGCTGGATGTTGTCCCCACCACTGGGCGATGATCCCCAGGCCGCCGGCCCAATCCCCGCGCCCGATCATCGCCCCCGCCTCGACCAACACGGCCTGCAGCGCCTGGCTCGCCGGCCAGGGCTGGTGGGTGAGGTAGGCGTACCAATGACGATGCGCAGACGGAACGAACGAGCGCAGCGCGCCCTTTAGATGAGAGGCCAGAAAGGCCGACGGATGCTCGCCGATGATCTTGCCGGCGGTCGCCGCCAGTTGCTGCTGGCGCTGTAGCGCTGCGCTTGGGGTCAAGGGCTCGCCAGTCCAGCCGTACTCCTGGCTTGTGGGGACTGCGATCCGGGCCAGATAGATTTCCTGCCAGCGAGGTGTCCAAGGCGCTACCTCTTCCCCCTGAGCTTCGGCGATGGTCGCCACGGCGCTGACGTGCGCCAGGTTGTCGTCAAAGGCCAGCGACAAGAACCATTGGCCAAACACCACCCGGTTGCGCACCAGCCAGGGCGATAGGCCTAACAGGGCTACTCCCAGCAACAATCCTACCTCTCTCGCCGTCCGCCAGGAAGGGCGTTTGTCATGGACGACCAATCCCAGGGAAAGTATGAGCGGCAACGCCACCACATTCGGCTTGAACAAGATGCAGCAGGCGCTCAGCAGCCCGCTCACGGCCAGCAGTGCATACCGTTTCTGATTGGCTTCCAGGCCGAGGGTAAAGATATAGAAGGTCAGGGCCAGCAGAAAGGCCAGCCCAATCTCCGTTAGCCCTTCGCCGATGAACAGGGGCGAGATCGGGTTGATCGCGTAAAGCGACGCCGCGACGAGTCCTCGCCGTGGCGTGGTCAGCCGGGAAACCAGGCCATAGACCAACGCCGCCGTCGTCGCATCCAATAAGGCCTGGGCCAACGGCACAGCGTGATCGGCGTTGCGGCTGACCGAAAGGATCAGAGCTAGAAAGGCCGGATAGAGCGGTGTGCGGACGCCATCGGGCAGGTAGGGCTGGGCTGTCTGCAATGAAAAGGCACCGCGCTGGAGCAGGTTGGTCGCCAGGATTTGGTAGCCCTGGGCGTCGACGCTGGCAAAAACAGTCTCGTGGGCCAATCCGCCGACATAGACCAGCCGCAGGCTGAGAGCCAGGCTAAAAATGGCGATCAGAGCCAATAGGCGCTTACTGGCGTTGATCTGTGTCCTCCCGGGCGTAGGGCGCGCAGCGGGTCTTTGCTTGTCCTACGCAGTCGCTTGAGCCGCCCGGCGACGAGCAAGGTCATGCCGGGCAGCCAGGATGGCCGTCACCTCTTCCGGCTTTTCGAGCATCACCATGTGCCCTGCCCCTTCGACCAGATGCAGCACAGCGCCGGGAATCTTGTCGCGCAGATAGGCGGCGTACTTGGGCGGCGTCATCCGGTCCTCGGCGCCGCACAAGATGGCGGTTGGGGCGACGATCTCACACAGCCGGCCTGTCACGTCAAAGGCGTCGCACGCGGCGAAATCGCTGTACAGGACATCGGGGGACGTCGCGGCCATTTGCTGCTCGCCCATTTGGATCATCTCCGGCGGGACCTGGGCGCTGTAGCACCACCTTGCGATCAGCCGCACTGTGGCTGCCAGGTCGTGGCGCAAGCCATCCAGGATGGCTGGTGCGACGCGCAGCCGGGCGCCGGTGGCCACCAGCCCCAGGCCGGACACCCGCTCCGGGTAGCGCAGCGCCGCGTCGAGCGCGATCGCGCCGCCCATCGAGTGGCCTACCAGCGTGACTCGCTCCAGCCCGGCTGCATCCAGGAACTCGATGAGCCAGTCCGCATAGGCGGCGATGCTGTCCCGCCCTTGACCGGTCGACCGTCCGTGACCGGGCAGGTCAAGGGCATAACTGGTCACCTTGAGCAGGCCGCGCACCTGGTAGAGCCACAGTTGGTGGCTGCCTCCCGCGCCGTGGATGAACACCAGGGCCGGCCTGGCAGTCGTCCGGCTCTGGCGGTGGACATAATCCACTGTCTCGCCGGCAACAGTGAGGTAGGACATCGTTCAATCAGCCTACCCTCCCGCAGGTTCTGGAAAGCGCCCCGCAAAGGGAGCGGGACAAACCTGCGGGAGGGTGAGCAATCCTAGGTAAAGTCGGTCGGCACCAGGGTGCAGCAGTTGACCAGCTCGGCGGCAGCCTTGGGGGCCTTCATGATCTTGACCATGTTGCCCTTTAGCTTCAACTGGCCGGTCATCAACCCCTGGATCGGATCCAGCTTTTTCTCGATTACCTTGCGCCAGACCGCGAGGGAAGCCGAGATGCGAAATTCAGGAGCCTTTTCGCTCTCGTCGGCTACTACACCGGCCGCGCGGCAGTCGCCGTGCCATAGGTCCATGTACATGATCACCGGTTCGGTCAGGCTGTCTCCCGGCGTGGCGATAAAGTAAAAGTCGCCCTCCCAGGTTTTGGCCGACTTGTGATAGGCTTCGCTTTTGTTGAGCTCGACCATCAAGGCCTTGATCCATTCATCTGACGGGAATTTGTAGGGCATTCCGTTCTCCTTGGTTGATTATATGACTAGGACGCGAAAATGCGCACGTGGCGGCGTGGTTCTTTGCCATAGCTGTGTGATATCAGGTTAGCCTGGCGGACCATCTCGTGCTGCTGGCGCCGGATATAGGAGTTTTGGGGCGACAGATCGGCCGATTTCTGACCCGACAGCACACGGCGGATCGCCTCCTCAGTCTCGGACACGGCCAGGGCCAGCGGATCGGGGTCGGCCATCTCCAGGCCAAAAATGTCGGCGAGGCAGCTTTCCATCTGGCTGGTGGTGTTAGCCCGCAGGACATAGACCGGGATTCCCCGTCGCTCGGCATCGCTGATCGGCTGGGGCCGTCGCCGGTAATAGTTTTTCAGCGTCAGCACGGCGTTGGCCTGACGCAGGTCATCGGTCATGTCCACCGGGAGGTGGAGGTTCTGGGCGGCCTGGGCTAACCGGTTCTTGCCCACGCCGTACGTATAGACCCGTAGCGTTCGAGTTGACGCCGGCCGCCCATTCGCCCCCGTTTCACGGGTCAAAGGCTGTCGCGCAAACAGCATTTCCTCGGGGCGCAGTTGTGGTGTAGAGAGGGCTTGCTCGATCTGGATCTTGCCCGACTCGTCGCGGTAGCGGATCTCGGGCGGCCGGCTGCGGCCGCGCAGCAGCGCGTCGACCGAGGCGGCCACATCGTGATGGACGGCCAGGTGCTGGCGATCCTGTATCTCGATCAGCACGCCAAAGGTCGGCGGCGCCTTGCGCTCCAAGACCGTCTTTTGCGTGCCCCGCCGGCGGGCTTCTTCGTCACTGAGCGTCACCGCCTGGATGCCGCCTATCAGATCAGATAGGGTTGGGTTCTGTACCAGGTTCTCCAGGGTGTTGCCGTGGGCAGTGGCGACCAGTTGTACGCCTCGCTCGGCGATGGTCCGCGCTGCCTCTGCCTCAAGCTCGCGGCCGATCTCGTCGATGATGATCACCTCAGGCATGTGGTTTTCTACTGCCTCGATCATCACCTCGTGCTGGTATTCGGGCGCAGACACCTGCATCCGTCGCGCCCGGCCGATGGCTGGGTGGGGGATGTCGCCGTCTCCGCCGATCTCGTTCGAGGTATCGACGACTACCACCCGTTTCTTTTCACTCAGAATGCGGGCCGCCTCGCGCAGCAGGGTCGTCTTGCCCACACCGGGCTTGCCGACCAGCAGGATGCTCTGTCCCGATTCCAGCAAATCGTTGATGATATCGATCGTGCCGTACACCGCCCGACCCACGCGCAACGTCAACCCGACGACGCCGCCTTTTCGGTTGCGGATGGCCGAGATGCGGTGCAGGGTGCGCTCAATCCCGGCCCGGTTGTCGGTGGTGAATTCGCCCACGCGGGTGACTGTATAGTTTATGTCCTCGAACGTGGCCTCGCGCTGGCTCAAGGCCACCTCGTGACTCAGAAAGCGCGCTTCGGGCAGGCGACCCAGGTCGAGCACGATCTCCAGCAGGTCGTCGCCGTGGTTCTCGCGCCGCACCGCCTCGGCAATTGACGGCGGTACGACATCCAGCAGTGCGTGCAAATCATCTGTGATACGATCTTGCATACCTTCCTCAGTTAGTCGCCTCCCTACCCTCGGAAGGGAAGGGGGGATCTTTTGATCAGCTATCAGCTTTCAGCCGTGGTTACTGCTGACTGGCTGCTGGCTACTACTGTGAAATACCGGCTCGGCGCTGCCTTTCAGGGCCGGCACTAGCTCCTGGGCCGGCACTTTGATCCAGGCAGCGGTTTGCTTGACCATCAGCGTCCGGGTGTGGTCCAGCTCAAAGCCAACCGCCTGTAGGGCATCGCGCAGGCCGGCTTCGTACTGCCGTACACTGCAGTAGACCGGTCTTGGCTGCTGGCCTACCAGGCTGTCCAAGGCCCAGGCGACCAGAGAGCCGGCGATGTTCCTGGCCTCGGGGTGGACAAGGAACCGCAGCCAGTGGGCCTGCCTGCCGGTGCGGAGGTAGAGGGCAGCGGCCAAGTCGTCGCTGCTTGTCTCCTTGCCCACGAGGAGATCTTGAGCTGAAGCGCTGGGCAAGACATAGCCCATCTGATTCTTGCCCTCCATCGGTGCGACGCTGATGCCGCCTTCGATCTGGCGCACACGCTGAGGCGTAATGGCGACACACAGCTTTTGTAGGGCAGGCCAATCTTTGGTTTGTTGCAGCCGCAGGCCGGGCACGACGCCGGCAGCCTGGTTGGTGGGCTGTTGGGCCAGGCGGAATATGTCTTCACAGGCATAGACGGCAAAACCCGATTGTTGAAAGATCTCCTTCTCCGGGCCCGCTTCGGGCAAACTGGCGAACAGTCGCTGGACGCCTCGCGCTGCCACCTCGACCGATACGCCTTCGAGCAGGCGCGACCAGGCGCTGCCCGCCTGCTGGTGGTTCGCCAACGCCGGCGCCACATAGGCTACGTCTGCGGCGGCCTGGTGCGGCCGGTACTGCACCTGGATAAAGGCCTCGCCGTATTGGGCGTCGTACAGCACATAGGTCGCTCGCCCCATTGCCTGTTGTGTCAGGAAGGCCAGCCACGCCTCTCGCAGGGGCATATTCGGTTGAGTCAAACCACGCTCCAGGTCGAGCGCCAGGCCTTGGCCCTGCAGGCGGTAGACCCTCAGGCTCTCGCCAGGGCTGAATGGTACAAGCACTTCCAACCGGTCCTTTCTGCCCTACATTCTACCATTTTCCACGGGTGTTGGCAAGACTGCCATGTAGACAAAAAGACTTTCGATCTTTCCGCGCGGAGGCGAAAGATCGAAAG
>JAFGOG010000334.1 GCA_016926595.1 Anaerolineae bacterium | reverse complement strand
TTACCTCAGTGTCCATCATTCCCTCCGGTAACATTATCATTTGAGGGAATCATACACCTCTGGTAACATTTTAGCTGAATGAGAGCGTATCCTTGACGCTACCTGAGACCTATGCTATAATTCAGGTACTTGAGAAGGGGCTACCCGGGCTTAAAATATGGAAAGGAGATTGTCAATGGAGACTCATCTTTATCTGTCGTTAATCCCCGAAGCACTCATCGCTTCCCAACTGGATCCAGATGGATTTGGCGTCTATTATGCGTGCGGCAGCGCGCAGAAATCGCGCAGTGAGGCATTATTCTTCGAGATCGATCCAACGTTTCGTCATCCGTATTTTGATGTCGAGTCCGGCTACAGACGGCTGACGCCGCACGAAGACGGTAGCCCAAAACAATCGGTGTACATTTCGATTTACCGGGTGCTGGAGCACGTGCCGTTGTCGGCTATTCAAAGGCTGTATGTGACCACTCAGGATGGCCGTACGTTGGGGTTGGATGGGACAAAAACGCTGCCCGAGCTCTCTGAAAAGTTGTATCTGTACCAGGAAATCGCACCCGTGCACCCACGAGCCGTGAGCACGTTTGGTCCACGCGCGTTTTTCGAGCTGCTGTGCAATCCGGCCGGGTCGATGGTGAATTTACCGGCCCTCTGTTTCGCCGATCTGGACCTCGGCGGCCTGGCGGCGGACCCTGAATTTGGGTCGTCGCAAGGTTTGCCCTATTCCAATATCGAGCATTATCGCGAGTGTCTGATCGAAGTGTCGACCAAAGCAAACGGGATCAAGATCGTCGATCGCAGTCATCCGGCGGCTTTTTCCCTGCGCACCATCAAGAGCGGTTTTTACCTGGGAAGCGGGTGTGATTTGATGTGTTTCCCGATGCCGTCTGAACAGGTGTTGCGCGCAGAATACTACAAATGGTGGCGGTCGGCTCAGATGTAAGATGAGAGACAGGTACGAGACCTGCCCCAACGTGGTGTGGATGGAATGGGGGTACGGACACGAGGCCTGTCCCTACCGCAAGGGGTGATGGTTGATCGGCCAGGCCAACGGCGCTGACTCGGGTTGGCGCTGCTGGCCTGGCTGTTTCTATTTTCCGCCCGGGTGGCGCGAGGGAACTGTTACCGTAAAGGCAGTGCCACTTCCTTCTTTGCTCTTGACCTGGATCCGACCATGATGCAGCTCGACCATCGCCTTGGCGATGGACAGGCCCAGGCCCATTCCCTCATAGTGGCGGGCCAGACTGGGCTCAATCTGGTAAAAGCGGTCAAAGATGCGGCTCAGTTTGTCTTGCGGAATGCCGATGCCGGTATCCCAAACGGTAAACCAGGCGCAATGGCCTTGTTGGCCGGCCTGAATGCCGATCCGCTGTCCTTGGTCGGTGAACTTGATGGCATTGGACAGCAAGTTGGTCAGGACGATGCCCATTTTTCCCTGGTCAGCCTGGACCACAAGCGGTTCTTTGGGCAGAGCGAGGTGGATGGACTGTTTCTTGGCCTGGATGAGCGGGCGCATTTCGTCAAGGGTGTTCGAGATCAGCGTCTGAACGGGGAATGTCTCCAGCTCGAGCACGGATTCTCCCGAATCGACCTGCCTGAGGTTGACCATATCGTCGATCAACGAGCGCAGCCGCATGGCCCCCTGTAAGACAATGTCCAGTTGCTCCTCTGTCTCTCCCGATGCCTCGGCGCGCAGGAACATGGCATATCCCAGGATCAAAGAAAGCGGCGTGCGCAGTTCGTGGGCAGCGATGGCGATAAAGTTGCTCTTGACCTGATCGAGCTGGTTGAGTTCGTCGTAGGCATTTTTCAGTTGTTCCAGGAGCCGTGCGTTCTGGATGGCGATCGCGGCCTGGTTGGCCAGGGCGGTGAGCGTGTCGATATCCCCCGAGGAGAATTGCCCGTCGCCGAGTTTGTTGACGGCTTCCAGCACGCCGATCACGTTGCCCTGGACCTGCATCGGCACGCCGATGATCGAGCGGGTGACAAAGCCACTCTTTTGGTCGGCGCCGTGATACCAACGCGGATCGTGTTGGGCATCACAAATGAGCAGCGGCTGGTTTGTGCTGACAATGGCGCCGGCAATGCTGCCTTCTCGGGGTACGACGATGGGTTTGACATTGGCGCTGAGCTCGCCGCTGACGGCGACGAAATGCAGCTCGCCGGTCTCCTGGTCGAGAAGCATGATCGACGCGCTCTCGGTGTTGGTCAGTTCGGTCACGATCTGGACGATCATATCCAACAGCTCGAGTGGGTTGCGAGTCGAGTTAAAGAGCGCAGCGATTTGGAGCATGCGCTCCAGACCAGAGATGCGCGTTTCCATCTCTTTGATCTGCTGCTGGTACGTTTCTTGCTGAGCGTCCATCGTGTTCTATCCCCCGGTTGATAGCATGAACGGCCGGCGCTATTTGATCCCCGTGACCTGGTAGACCTGGACTGCTTTTTCTTTGCCCTTGACCTTGATCGGGGGCAGTCGATCGGCCTTGATCCGATCGGCGGCGATCTGGTAAGTTGCGTCCGAGATCAACGTTTGCCCACCGCTGGCTGCGCTGCACAGGCGCGCGCCCAGGTTGACGGCGTCGCCAATGACGGTATAGTCCATCTGCTTTGGGCAGCCGATGTTGCCGACGATCATCTCGCCGGTGTTGATGCCAATGCCGATGGGCGGCAGAGCGTGACCGCGTGCTTTCCAGCGGGCGATCAGTTGCTGCTGCGCTGCCTGCATCTCGAGGGCGGTATGGATGGCATGGAAAGCATTGTCGGGCATGGGCAGTGGGGCGCCAAAGATAGCTACCACCTCATCGCCGACGAACTTGTCCAGGGTGCCATCGTGGGCGATGACGATGTTGGTCATGGCCTCGAGATGCTCGTTGAGAATAGTGACCAGCTCGCCGGGATCCATGTGCTCGCTCCAACTGGTAAAGCCGCGCATGTCGGAAAAAAGGACGCTGAGCTGGGCGCGCTCACCCTTGAGAAAGTCTTTTTCGGTCATCGTGAGCATCTGTTCGACGACGTTGGGCCCGACGTATCTCTGGAAGGCTTCACGAATGTGTCGCCGTTCCAGGCTCTCGAAAATGGCCGTGTCGACCTGGCTGGTGATGGCCAACAACAGCCTCTTGTCTTCGTTGGTAAAGCCGGTTGGGCCGTGGCGATTGACCGCGCCAAAGACACCGATGATTTTATCGCGCAGAATGAGCGGAACGCACATGATCGAATCGATCCGCTCGCTCAGGTGATCTTGCGCGTAGAGGGTGCCGGTGTGTAGGGCGGCGTTGGCGGCATCCTGGATGATCTGGTAATGGCCTGCGGTATTCAGGATGTCGTCGGCGGTGGACGCCTTGAGTTCGAGCTGGCGTCCTTCATTGTCAAAGAGCATAATAAAGCCCATCTCGGCCTCGATCACCGCGCACAGTTCGGCCAACACGGCGCTGAGCATAGCGCCAAGGTCGTGCTCCTGGTCGCGAATGCGGTCAACGTGATAGAGCGTCTCCAGCTCTTTGGTGCGCTGTTCCAGGCGGCGCGCGGTGTGGGCATTGACGATCGCTGAGTCGGTTTGGCTGACGATCGCTTGTAGCAGGGCGCGTTCTTGTTTGCAGAATGCAGGATGCGAGCGGGCCATGACCAACGAGCCCAACAGGTGATCGCCCACGGTCAGCGAGACACCCAGCAGGTGATCCAGCTCCCACTGGGCAAACGGGGAGCCGCTGGCTAGAGAGGCGGCTTCTTTTTGGTGCGATGCCCAGTCGATGGCCCGTTCGATAGCCTGGCGGTCTAGCTTGCTCAAAACCTGGTGGCGATCCTGAACGGTTTTCAGTTCGCTTTTACCGCTTTCTTCGCCGATCAGGCTGAGCAAACAGAGGTCAACGCCCAGGGAGCTGATGAGGATGTTGGAGACGGCGCCCAGGATCTCTTGTACATCTGAGGTGCGATCGCGGACACGATCGATCTGGTAGATCGCTTCAAGCTGCTTGTTGCGCTCCTGGGCCATTTCGAGGGTGCGCATGTGGACGACGGCCGAGTCGGTCTGGCCGGCGACGGCGCGCATCAGGTCCACGTCGGCGGGTGAAAACGCCCTGTCGGCGGCGGCCAACACAAACACGCCCAGTTTTTCGCCTTCGATGGCGAGCGGTATGGCAAACAAGCTGTTGAGGTGGTTGGCGGCAAACGAAGGTGGGGTGGCTATGGGCGACGGGTCGGACAGATCGAGGGCTTGGTCGAGCGCCTGTTGGATGTCGTACTGGTCCAGGCAAGACGACGCGTTGATGCCGTCGTTCACCGCTTTGAGGACAACCTTGCCGCTTTTCTCGTCCGGCAGGCCGGCCGCACACCAGTCGACGGAAAGGGTGTCGGCCAGGACAGAGACGACGCGGATCAGCATCTGTTTGACGTCGGTAGCCTGATCGCGAATGCGGTCGATCTTGAGGATCACGTCCAATTGGCGGCGGCATTGCTCGAGGTCGTCACCGTCGAGGTTATGATCTTGGTGTGACATGTTTCTTCCCTCTCGTGGATGTTGTTTTCCCCCCCGACCGTTTCCCCCACACAGGTATTATATCACAAACAGGGGTGTGTTGTCTATCTGCAAATACTGCCTATTGCGTACCGAGTATTGCGTACTGTGTGGGGTGTAAGAGGCAATTGCCATCGCGTATGGATAGGGTATAATAGAGGAATCACGTTGTTGCATGGGGGCAGGATGTGAGTAGGGAGCGCATGCCATTGCCTGCCTGGCCGAGTTTATCCGCAACCTGGGCTACCGGGCGATCCCGATGGGCAACGACACGGCGCTGAGTATCCCGCTGGCGATCGACGCCGGGCTTGGCGAGCTGGGACGGAATGGGCTGCTGGTGACGCAGGCCTACGGCCCGTGCGTGCGGCTGTGCAAGGTGTTTACCGACCTGCCGCTGGAGGTGGATCGCGCGGCGCCGTTTGGCCTGGCCGAGGCGTGCCGGAGCTGCTGGCGGTGCGCCGAGGCCTGCGAGGTGGGAGCGATCGAGATCGCCCGAGAACCCTCGTACGAGACGGTGTGCCGGTCGAACAACGAGGGGATCTTACGTTGGGCGGTGAACCACGACCGCTGTTATGGGTTTTGGGTGGAAAACGGCGAGTCGTGCTCGACCTGCATTGCCGCTTGCCCGTTTTCGCAGCGGGCGACGGAACCGCAAGTGGGCATTGGGTCCGGCAAAAGGAGAGGCACAATATGATTACGAGATACCAGGCTGTACAGTACGAACTGCTGCGACCCGCCGAGGTCAAAGCACGGCGGGCGTTGTGCCCGGTGGTCTATATTCCCGTCGGCTCGCTGGAGTGGCACGGCGTGCATAACCCGCTGGGCACGGACGGGCTGAAAGCACACGCGATCTGCTGTGAGGCGGCGCTGCGCTACGGCGGAGTGGTGCTGCCGACGCTGTTTCTGGGCATCCTGGGCGGGGGCCGCGGATGGGGACCGGAAGGGTGGGATGGATATACGGTTACCGCCCACGACCAGGCGAGTCTGGAGGAGACGGTGTTTCGCCTCGCGCGCGGGCTGGTGGCCGATGAGTGGCAGGTGCTGGTGGGGGTGACGGGCCACGATATCGAGCCGCAGCGAGACGCGATCCACGATGGCATCCAGCGCGCGTGCCGGGAAAGCGCTTCCGAGTGCGGCGCTTCTGAGCGCCGCGCTCAGAAGCGCGGGGCCAGGGGGTTTGGGGTCACTGAAGGCGAGAACTGGCGCGGAGGCGCGTCGATGCGCTACAGCATGGACCACGCCGGCGCCTGGGAGACGTCGGCGATGCTCTTTTGTTATGGGGAGCGGGTTAGCCTGGAGGCGCTGCGGGAACAGATGGCGTCAGCCGGCAGGACGGGCGTGGAAACGATGCAGATGAAGGAGCCTGAAGGTGTCGGCGGGTGGAATCCGCTGCGTTACGCCTCGGCCGAGCTGGGCCAGGCGATCGTCGTCTTTTGCGCCGGGCGCATCGGGCGTAAGGCGCTCGACGTGCTGGAAGGGCGGATCGAACCACCCGAAAAGGCCGACGCAGCGTTTATGGACAATCCCGGGCCAACCGATTAGGTGGGATCAATCGCCGCGGCGTGCCGCTCACACCTATCCATACTTAAGCCCGGCCTCGATATAGCGTTCCGCGTTGGCCAGAAAGAGGTCGGAGGGGCGTTGGTGCGGGGTGGCGGAAGGCATCAGGATCACGTTCTGCCTGCCGCCCTCTTCAAGGGCGCGGCGCACGAGAGCCTCGATCTCGTGCGGTGACCTGGTCTCCATGTCCAGGAACTCGATGTTGCCCAAAAAGACGAGCTTGCCGGCGTAGCGTTCTTTGGCCTGTGCCAAGTCGACGTCGCCCTGGGGCGGCGGTTCGACCGGGTCGGTTGAGTCGACGCCCATCTCGACCAAGGAATCGAGCAGGGTGCCCACCTTGCCGTGGCAGTGGACGTGGATCCTGGCCTGGGGATCGGCGGCCTTGATCCGGCGCATCAGCTCGCCGTCGTAGGGCACGACCCACCGCTCCCACTGCCTGGGGCCCATCATGGGCGGGGTGGCGCGCTCGACCCCGTTCAAGTGCCAAAAGGGGCCAACCCCCTGAGAGAGCAGCCAGTCGACCTTTTCCCCGGTCCGTTCCAGCCACGTGTCGGCGAGCCGCTTGATGATCTCCGGCTCGAGCAGCACCCATTCGAGCAGTTGCTCGTAGGACATGATCCCACAGAGCATGGCCACCATGCTGTTGACGCCGGCGCCGCCGACGGCGTTCTCGCCCATGGCGGCGCGGTGGGCGCGGAACGGCTCGTAGGCTGCTGGGTCGGGCGGGGTGAAGGCATACGGCACGCTGAGCAGCCGGTCGACGTCCTCGATGCACTGCACCGGTTTCTGGATATCCCACCAGGTAAGAATCCCCTCGTCCACGTCGTAGACCCACCGCAGATCGCCCTTGAGGGTGTGGAGCAGGACGGTGTGCCGGGTGCGGCGTTGCGAGAGCCGGATCGGCTCGATCTCCTCGACAACCTCCTGGGGCGCTTCGAGGAAACGCTGGTAACTCTGCGGCGCAAAGACGCCGGGAAAACCGACCCGGTTGGTGGGCGGCCGGCGGTCGCAGTGCCGCTGCGCCAGGCGGGCGACGCGCCGAAAGCGCTCCTCGTCGCGCCAGTCGCCAAACTCGGCGGCGTCGATATCGTCGCCGGGCTGCCAGGGGATGGGAGACAGGATGGGGACGCGATCGACCTTTTCGCGGCGGTAGGTGCCGCAGATGCGGCGGCACGAGGCATCGTAGTCAAATAGGCTGGAGTCGGATACCATAGCTGGCCTCCTGTTCAGATCAATACCTGTCGGCTAGGGTCGTATGGAACATTGTACCGGCTTTTGGGATTTGGGGCAAGATGGTATAATGAAAGGTGAGCCAAAGAGCGCGGTGTAAAAGCGGCAGGGCCGCCGGAAGGTCGATCGATTTTGGCTATGCCTGGCTGCCTGTGTCGGGGCGGCGTTGGTCTCAGGAGGGTGTGATGTCTCGTCTGCAGGACCTGGAAGCGTTGATCCGTGAATCGTATCGCATCGTTCGTGAGTACGAACGGCTGATCGCGACGTCGAACCGTCCTGAGGAGAAGACGCGGGCGCGGCGGATGATAACAGAGCAGCGAGCGCTGATCCGGGGCTACCTGGACGAGTGCCGGGGCCTGGCCGGCGGGGTGCTGCCGGACGAGCTGGCGCAGATCGAGGTGGCGATGGCGGCGGCGCCATTGTCAGCGACGGCGGCAGGCGCCGGGCTCGAAGAGGAAAAGGTGCGCGAGCAAGAGATGGCCGCCTACCTGCAAGTTGTCCTGCAGCAGTGCGGCAGCGCCGAGACCCGCCCGTACCGCCGGCTCTCCGAACAGCGCGGCACGCCCACGTGCATGTCGCTGCTGGGGGATGGGGCGCGGGACGGGGTGTACGTGCCGCTGCGCTACGACCTGCACCTCAGCCGGGCCGCGGCAGCGCAGGGAAAGGGGCGTGGCATACCGTTTTCGCCCCCAGTGCCGTCGTGGGCTGCGGCACAGGCACCGGCCGACCTGGCAGAGCAGATGGAAGAACGTGACCTGGCGAAGCTGGATATCCCCTTGCCCGAGGTGCTGGCGACGCCCGGTCACCTGGTGTTTATCGGCGCTGCGGGGAGCGGCAAGACGACCATCCTGCACCTGGTAGCCGCGGTGCTGGCGGCGCAGGACGAGACGCTGGCGCGGGAGTGGCTGGGGCTGGAGCACGAGCCGTTTCCGGTGCCCGTGTTCGTCGCCCTGCGCGATTTTGAGGGCGCCTGCCTGACCGAACCCGCTCGCTACCGCCGTGACGTGGAGAGCCTGCTGCGGTTTTTGGACGACCATTTCCAGCGCTGGCACCCCCACCGCGTGTCTCCCGGTTTTCTGAGCGGCCTGGTGCGCGGCGGGCGGACCTGGCTGCTGCTCGACGCGCTGGACGAGGTGGCCGATTTTGACCACCGTGTCGCCGTGCGCCAGGTGATCGAGCAGTTGGCGGGCGTCGATGTGCGTACAGCTGTGGGCAGCAGCGCCGGCAACCGGCTGATCGTCACCGCGCGGGTCGCCGCCTATGCCAGCGCCAACACGCGGCTGGACGAGCGGTTCCACGTGGCGACGGTGCGCGACCTGACCGAGGCGCAGTGGACGCCGATCGTCGAGCGGCTGTACGCCGGGTTTGAGAGCGATGCCGACGTCGCCGCCGAGCGCGCCAGGCGGCTGCTGGCGCGGATCGCCGGTGAGCCGCTGCTGCGGGAGATGGTCAAGACGCCGCTGATGGCCTGGACGGCGACGTTGATCCACTATGCCGACCGCGAGCTGCCCGAGCAGCGGGCCGAGTTGTACAACGCCTACGTGGACGTGCTGCTGGGCGAACGGCTGCACGAGCAGGAAAGCGCCGAAGCGGCCCGGCAGTTGCGGGAGGATCGTTGGCCGATGGAGGACCGCCGCCTGTACCTGTGTTACGCGGCGTACCGGGCGCACGAGGGGGCGGCCGGGCCAGGAGGCGAGCGTGAGCAGAGCGGGGCGTTGGTGGTGATCGACGAGCACGACCTGGTGCGGCGCATCCTGGCGCCGTTTATGGCCGAGTACCTGGGGCTGCCCGAACGGCAGGCGCAGCGCGAGGCGCAGGCGTTCGTCGCGGCGATGGCCGAGCGCAGCGGCTTGCTCACCGCGCACCCCGGCGGGTACAGCCTGGGTGACCACCTGACGGTGCAAGAATTCCTGGCGGCCAACTACCTGGTGGACAACGTACGCGGCACCGAAAAGTGGGCGCCGTTTCTGCAGGCGCACAGCGGCGAGAGCTGGTGGCGAGAGGTGGTCCTGCTGGTAGCCGGCACCCTGCTGCAGTGGCCGCAGCAGGCGCGGCGCTTCCTGCTGGAGGAGCTGGGCCGGCTGCGCGGCGAGGATGGGGACGCGGACGGGTATGCGTATGGGCTGGCCTGGGCTGGGCAGGCGCTGCTCGAGATCCCGCCGCGGCGGGTGGGCTGGCACGCCGGCGCGCGCGACGAATTGGCCGGACGGCTGGCGCGCGTCCTGTGGCAAAACCCGCCCCAAACGGCCGTCCGGACGCGGGTCGAGGTGGGCGAGGTGCTGGGGCGGCTGGGCGACCCGCGTTTCAGCGGCGCGCTGCGCCTGCCGGAATTCGTGGCCCTGCCCGGCGGGCGGTTCTGGATGGGCAGCACCGAGGAAGAGGCAGCGCGCCTGGCAAAGGAAATGCGGCAGGAACGGTTCCAGGACGAACTGCCGCACCACCTGGTGGAGGTGGGCGATATGGCCCTGGCCCGCTACCCGACCACCAACGCTATGTATGCCCGGTTTGTGGAGGCCGGCGGTTACGGAGACGGGCGCTGGTGGGCGGATGGCACGGTCAAGGACCGGCTGGGCACTGTGCGCAGCGAACCGGCTTATTGGCATGACGCCCGGTTCAACGGCCCCAACCAACCGGTCGTCGGCGTCACCTGGTACGAGGCCGTGGCCTACTGCCGCTGGCTGACGGCGGCGCTGGGCGACGGGTGCGTGTACCGTCTGCCGACCGAGGCCGAGTGGGAGCGGGCGGCGAAAGGCCTGTTTTCCTCCACGGACAGGGAAGGGCGCTATCCCTGGGGCGAGGCGTGGTCGGCCAGCCGGGCCAATACCGAGGAGCTGGGCCTGGGGTGCACGACGCCGGTGGGCATCTTCCCGGACGGGGGCACGGCGGAAGGGCTGCTGGATATGTGCGGCAACGTGTGGGAGTGGTGCCAGGATTGGTACGGCGAGGATGCCTATCGCGTTCGCGCCGGGCAGGTGACAAAAGACCCGCTCGGCCCGCCAGAGGGGCGTTACAAGGTGCTGCGCGGCGGCTCATGGTACACTGACCGGAACCTCGTGCGCTGCGCGTGCCGCGTCTGGAACGGTCCAGACGACAGGCACGACCGCTACGGTTTTCGAGTCGCCAGGAGTCTCCCTTGAAAGGCACCCTGTCCACTGTTCCCTGCGCCCTGATCCCTGGCGGGGTCTGGGGCGGAGCCCCAGGGTGATGGAGGAGGTCGGGCGGTGGGTGAAGAAGGCAGCGGATGGAAGAGCCGCGAGTGAAGTGAAGAGGCGCGAACGAAGAAGCCGCGAATTCATTCGCGCCTGATAAAGAAAGCCTGTTGGAAACAGGCTCTGCAGAGAGCAGGTTCGTTGATCTGAGATCAGATCTGAGATCAGGAAGCTGGCATGGTCCGTACTTACAACCATCTCTACACACGAATCACTGATTTCGACAACCTGTACGCGGCCTGGTGCCAGGCTCGCCGCGGCGGCAAACGCAGGTGGCCCACCGTCGCCGAATTTGAGCTGGACCTGGAGCAGAACTTGTGGGCGCTGCACGAGGAACTGCGCGACCAATGCTACCGGCCCGGCGGATACCGCCATTTTACGATCCACAAGCCCAAGGTGCGGCGCATCTCGGCCGCGCCGTTTCGCGATCGGGTGGTGCACCACGCCCTGATGCAGGTGACCTGGCCCATTTTCGAGGCGCGCATGATCCATGACAGCTATGCCTGCCGTGTGGGCAAGGGGATGCACCGGGCCGTCGACCGCTGCCAGCAGTTTGCCCGAGCTTACCGCTATGTGCTGCAGTGCGACGTGGTGCAGTTTTTTCCGTCGATCGATCATGCCATCCTGCGCGCGCAACTGGCACGTCACATCGCCTGCCGGGACACCCTGCGGCTGATCGACCTGATCCTGGCCAGTGGAGAAGGGGTGCTGAACGATCATTACGACATGGTCTACTTTCATGGCGACGATCTGCTGGCCGCGTGCCGCCCGCGGGGGCTGCCCATCGGCAACCTGACGTCGCAAAACTGGGCCAATGTGTATCTCAACGACCTGGATCAGTTTGTCAAGCACGAGCTGCGCGACCGGGGACGCAGTCCCGCTTACCTGCGCTACTGCGACGATTTCCTGCTGTTCAGTGACGACAAGGCCGCGCTGTGGCGTTGGCGGGACCAGATCGTCGAGCGGCTGGCAAGGCTGCGCCTGACGCTGCACGAGAAGCGAGCGCAGGTTTATCCTGTCAAGGCGGGCATTCCCTGGCTGGGGTTTCGCGTTTTTCCCACCCATCGCCGCTTGCTGCGGCGCAACGTCAAGCTCTTTATGCGTCGTTTCCGCGCCCAACGGGAGGCTTATCGCGCCGGGCGTATGAGTCTGGACGAGGTGCAGCGGTCGCTTAAGGCCTGGATCGCCCACGCCAGCCACGCCGATACGTTTCGGCTGCGCCAGTCCATCTTTAAGCAGGTGGTTTTCTAATGTCTAATGAGTCGCCCTTGTTTGCCAAGACTTACGATTTGCTGGCCTACCTGTTCCCGGCTGTCGACAAATTCCCACGCAGCCATCGCGCCGTGTTGGGGCGGCGGATCCAGGAGACCGGGCTGGGCATGTTGGACCTGCTGCTCTCCGCGCGCAAGTGTCCGGTGGAGCAGCGCGGCTCGCTGCTGCGCCAGGCCGATCTGGAGCTGGACAAACTACGCTACGCCGTACGCCTGTGCCATGGCATCAGCCTGCTCAGCCTGAAGCAGTACCGCTACGCCAGCGGCCTGCTGGCCGAGGTGGGCAGACTTTTGGGAACGTGGATAAAGCGGTATAATAGTGAGTGACGGACCTGGTCCGTCGTGGGCCCGGTCGAAATCGTGCGCTGCGCGTGCCGCAACAGGAACAATCCAGACAACAGGAACAACAACAACGGTTTTCGAGTCGCCAGCAGTGCCAACGAGACGACCCCATTTTGCCGCCGGTGAGACCTGATTCATCCCTGGCACACAAGCATGGTCTTGCAGGCACAGGCTTTGACCGGTGGACAGCGCCGTCTCGCTCAAGGGAACTCCAGACCGTGGCCCCGGTCGCGTCTTGGCCGTTTGCCCTACCCAGAGGGATGGCCGAGCCGGCCAAAGAAAAATGGCCCTGCCTGAGCCCGTAGGCAACCCCGATCGTTCGGGCAGGGCCAACCTTGACAGAGAGAGATTGATGGGAGGTGCCGACAGATGAGCGAATCCAAGCCGATCCCCCCGATCCTGGATGACCTGCCCGCCCAGCAGGACAGCCTGGACTTTGCGCCTTACGTCGATGCGTTGGGCGATATCCTGCTCGACGAGCACACGCACACGCCGCTGACGATGGGCATCTACGGCTCGTGGGGCAGCGGCAAGACGAGCCTGATGACGATGCTGCGCCAGCGGGTGAGCGGTCAAAAGGCCGATGGCAGAGCCGCGGATGGCAGTGCGCCAGAGGACGACAGCCAGGAGGCGGCGCCCGGTCACCGCACGGTGTGGTTCAATGCCTGGAAGTACAACCAGGAAGAGGCGCTGTGGCGGGCGCTGCTCTTGCTGCTGCTGGAGGACCTGGGAGAGCTGCTGAAACAGGATCAGCCAGAGCACAAGGCGGGTGAACCAGCGCCAGAAACGCTGATGAACACGCTGCGCGAGGCGCTGTACCGCGACAGCTCGTGGAGCGAAAAAGGAGAGCGCAAGGTCGACTGGGGGCAGGCGCTCACTGCCGGAGCCGGCCTGGCGTTCAACCTGGTCGTCTCCAGCGTCGGGCTGGGCCTTGCCGCCGAGGCGATGGACGCCGCGCGCAAAACCGTCGGCGAGGGGGAGCCCGTCAACCAGGTGTCCAAGCTGCTCAAAGCGGTGCGCCGTGAAGAACTGATTCATTACCAGGCCCAGCTCAAGTCACTGGAGCAGTTCCAGGAGAATTTCAGGCGGTTGATCACGATCCTGCTGGGGCAGCGGCGCAGGCTGGTGGTTTTCGTCGATGACCTGGATCGCTGCCTGCCGGAAAAGGCGGTGCAGGTGCTGGAGGCGATCAAGCTCTTTTTGGACGTGCCGGGCTGTATCTTTGTGCTCGGGTTGGATGACGAAGCGATCGAGCAGGCGGTGCAGACGCGCTACCAGGGAAAGGTCAAGGCGCGTGAATACCTGGAAAAGATCGTGCAACTGCCCTTTATCCTGCCGCCGATCGAGGGCGAGGCCATGCTCCAGTACGTCAATGCGCTGGCCCCGGCGCTGCCCGACCCACGCTGCGCCCAGGTCTTTGCCGAGGGTCTGTCGCCCAACCCGCGCCAGGTCAAGCGCACGCTGAACATTTTTTTGCTGCTGGCGCGGCTGGTGGAGAGGCGCCCGGCGCTGGCCGAGACGGTGACCGGCGTGCGCCTGGCCAAGCTGGTGGCGATCCAGCACGCGCACCCCAGGCTGTACGAGCTGCTGCGCCTGCGTCCGGGTTATTTGCGCGACCTGGAGATCTTTTTCCGAGCCGGGGCGGAGGAGGGCGCCGGGCGAGGCGAGCGCGCCGATCAAGGCGAGCGACCCGCGCTGCCGGAGGCGCTGCAGCCTTTCCAGGGGGAGGCCTCGCTGCGGCGGCTGCTCTGTTTGTTCGAGGACGAGGATGCCCGCTTTGAACCGCTGACGCCGCTGGATCTGCGCTCTTATCTGACCCTGGCCCGCCGCGCCACGCCGGTCGGCGCGCCGGCGGCCCAGGTGGCCCGGCTGGTGTTCGAGCCGCAGGTGGTGCCCGTGCTGGCGGGCCCGTTCTGGATGGGCACGAGCGAAATCCAGGTTGCGGAGATGGTGAGCCGGTTTGACTGGGCCAAGGAACTGCAGGAGAAGGGGCGTTTCGCCTGGGAGCAGCCGCGCCACGAGGTGACGCTGGCTGCGTTCGAGATCGGCCGCTACCCGGTGACCAACGCCGAGTACGCGGCTTTTGTCGAGGGTGCCGGCTACAGTGCGCCGCCGAACTGGCCCGGCGGGCGCCTGCCCGAAGACCTGGCCGACCACCCGGTGACCGCGGTGACGTGGCGCGACGCGCTGGCCTACGTGGACTGGCTGCGCGAGCGCACGGACAAGCCGTACCGCCTGCCGACGGAAGCTGAGTGGGAGAAAGCGGCGCGCGGCGACGACGGGCGGCTGTGGCCTTGGGGAGATGACTGGCGGGCCGGGCTGGCCAACTGCCAGCCAGATGGGCCGGGCCGGACGACGCCGGTGGGACAGGTTTCGCCCGCCGGCGGGGACAGCGTGTACGGCTGCGCCGACATGGCCGGCAATGTGTGGGAGTGGTGCAGCAGCCTGTGGGGGCCCGATGCGGCAAAGCCCGCCTTTGGTTACCCGTTCCGCGCCGACGACGGGCGGGAAAAGCTGGAATCCGGCGACCTGCGCATTTTGCGCGGCGGGTGCTATGCTGACGACGCCGGACTCGTGCGCTGCGCGTGCCGCTACAGGAACAATCCAGACACCACCCTCGGCGGTTTTCGAGTCGCCAGGAGTCTCCCTTGAAAGGCACCCTGTCCACTGTTCCCTGC
>JAFGOG010000333.1 GCA_016926595.1 Anaerolineae bacterium | reverse complement strand
CCGGCGAGAAACAAAGCGAGTATCAGGATGACCGGACCGATCACCCATTTGTGTCCCCGCCGGGTATAGCCAGTTTTTTGCGCGATTCTCAACAGCGAACCTCCTAGATCTGAACCCCGGCAATCGGGGTGGTTAAATTCAAGGGACCGGATCGTACCCTCCCACGTTGAGGGGATGGCAGCGTGTAATCCGTTTCAAGGCCAGCCATCCTCCCTTGATCAGGCCGTACTTGGCAATGGCTTGATAGCTGTACTCGGAGCAAGAGGGAATAAAGCGGCAGCTATTGGGCAGCATTCTGGACAGCGTCTTTTGATAGAGCCGGATCAGCCACAGGGCGATGATTTTCATGAGGCACACATTCCGCTGACGCCGGATTCCTGCCCCTGGCCGAGAGGGACGCAGGCAGGTTGTGCCGGGTGATCCTCTGTGACCAACAGCCGGGAGCGGCGGAGCAAATCCTCGATCGCACGATCGATCTGCGCTGCTGGCGCTCCTCTGGCAGGCAGCCGGGCGATCAAGAGGATATCCCATCCCGCGGCAATCATGGGCAAGCGACGGCGTATGCACTCTCTGATGACGCGCCTGACCCGGTTGCGGACGACGGCATGGCCAAACCTGCGGCTGACAGAAAACGCAAAGCGGCTCTCTTGCCGGTCGTTGGCGCGCTTGGCCAGGACCAGCCAACAGTTATGCCATGACTGCCCACCTTGCTGCAACTCTTTGATCTGTGCGCTGCTTGTCAACCGGTATTGCTTTCTGAGCATATGTCTCTCGGCATCGGAACAGACGGCTTGTGCGACGACGTCGGCAGTACAAACTATCGCCTATCGCAATCTCGTGCCGCGACCTTGCACGCAGACGATTTCGATAGCGATAGGCGATAGCTCAAGACAGCCGTGCCGGGGCCATGTTGTCTGCTGACCATCAAGTCTGATGGGCTGACCGTGATGCCGGTGCGGTCAAGCCAGGCGCTTTGCCCGGCTCGATCCTGTCCCTTTTCTCCAAGCCAACGGGGCGCAGCGCCTGCGCTAGACGGTCAGTCGCTTGCGACCCTTGAGGCGGCGGCGCTTGAGCACCTTGCGTCCACCGGTGGTGCTCATCCGGGAGCGAAATCCGTGCACACGCATGCGGCGCCGCTTCTTGGGCTGCCAGGTACGTTTGGGCATTGTTCGAGCCTCCTATTCTTCAAGTACACAGTCGGATATTATACTCTGTTTGCACAAAAGCCGCAAGTGTCTATCGGTGCGAGTTATGAAACCCTTGGGACGCGGGCCAGGATCTCGGACACGACCTCATAGTTGATCGTTCCCAACCGCTCGGCGACTTGCTCGACCGTGATCGACTCGCTGCCCTGCTGGCCGATCAGGACGACCTCGTCTCCCTGGCGCACGCCGGGGATGTGGGTGACGTCGATCATGGTCTGGTCCATGCACACCCGGCCCACGATGGGTGCCCGCTGTCCGCGCACCAGCACGTGGCCCCAGTGCGCAGGGGCGCGGCGAAAGCCGTCTGCATAGCCCACAGGGATGATGGCGATGGTCTCCTCACCCTGCGTGCGATAGGTGTTGCCATAGCTGACCGCGCTGCCTGGTGGCAGCGACTTGACCTGGGCGATCCGCGTTTTAAACGAAAGAGCGGGACAAAAGCCCGCGGGGAGCGGCGTGTCCTGGCTGGGCGCCAGCCCATAGAGCGCGATCCCCAGGCGTACCATGTTAAACCTGGCCTCGGAGAGGGTCAACAGGGCTGCCGAGTTGGCGGCGTGCACCAGCGGGATCGATATCCCTGCCCGGCGCACCTGGTTCAGGACGGCGGTGAAGCGGTCCAGTTGCCAGCGTGTGTAGCTTGTGTCTTGCTCGTCGGCCACCGAAAAGTGGGTCAAAATGCCCTCGATGTCCAGGTGGGGAAGCTGGATCGCCTGGTGGAGAAAGGGCAGCACCTGGTCAGGCAGCAGTCCCAGGCGTCCCATGCCCGTGTCCACCTTGACGTGGACGCGGGCCGTACGGCCGACCTCTCCTGCGGCCCGGCTGAGCGCGCGCGTCGTGTCCAGGTCAAAGACGGTGGCAGTCATATCGTTCAGGACAGCATCGCGGGCCTGCCAGGCAGGCGTATAGCCAAGCACCAGGATCGGTGCGTCGATCTCGGCGCGCCTGAGCAGAACGCCTTCGCTGAGGCAGGCCACGCCGAGCATACGTGCGCCATTGTTGATCGCGGTGCGCGCGATGCGGATGGCGCCGTGCCCGTATCCATCGGCCTTGAGCACGACCATCAGGGCCACGCCGGGGCCGACGATCTGGCGGACCCGGCGAAGGTTGCCGGCGATCGCGCCCAGGTTGACCTCAAGCCAGGTCGGACGCTCGGGCAGTGCAAGCTGCACGTGGCGAAAAGCCGGCTCTTGTCGTACGAGCAGATGGGGGGCGGATGTGGGATCGTGCATCAGGCGACGTGTGATCTCTTCCATCCGCTCCTCGCGCGCGCCCTTGATCAGCACCACGTGGTCCGTCGTAAGCCGTTGTGCCAGGTAGTCGGCTGCCTCCTCGTTGGTATAGGTGACAAACGCCCGGTCGCCATTCATGCCGCTGCGCGCGCCGGCTGCCACCGTGTTGCCGTGGATCGCCTCTGCCCGTTCGCCCTTGAGTACCCATTCGTCGGCGGCCTGAACCACACGCTCTCCGATTTGACGATCCACGTCGCCTGCCGGTTCCGCAAGACCCCACCGGCGTATGCCGCCCAGTACGGCGACTCGCCGGCGATTGGGGAAATGGTCGGCCAGGGCATCCAGGGCGGCCAGGGTGCAGGCCAGTTCTGCGTCATAGCTGTCATCGAGCAGGATGGCTCCATTGCGTCCTGGAATCGGGCGCAGCCGGCCCGGCAGGGGGTCGAGTTGGGCCAGGGCGGCCAGCATCTCGGCCAGGGGCACCTCGTAGGCGCGTCCAACGGCAATCGCGGCCAACGCGGCATAGACGTGATGCCGGCCGAAAAGACGCAGGAGGCATGATGCAGGAGCTCTCCCTGTGAGATCGGAATGGCAAGTAACGACCTTGAAGCTGAGGCCCTGCTCTGTGCATCTTGTGTCGTGGGCACAATAGTCGGCGCTCGGGTCAAAACCATAACTGGACACGCGTATTTGCGCGCCGCGTATTTGCACGCCGCGTGCCTGCGTGCGCTCGCGCATTCTCCAGACGCGCGGATCGTCGCGGTTGAGCACGGCCAGGCCATTGTGGGGCAGAGCTGCGATCAGGCTGCCCTTTTCCTGCTCGATGGCCTCGATGGAGCCCAGGGTCTGGATGTGTGCCGGGCTGACTGTGGTGACGACGCCGACGGTGGGCCGCGTCAATGTGGCCAGGTCGTGCACCTCGTTTTGTGAATCGAGGGCCAGTTCCAGCACCGCGAAACGATGCGAAGGTTCGAGCTGCCCCAGGGCGATGGGCAGCCCGTAACGCCCGCTGTAACTGCCGGGATTCTTGAACACGGCATAGCGCGCGCTCAACACGGCGGCGATCGCTTCCTTGGTGATGGTCTTGCCGCTGGAACCGGTGACGGCGATCACCTGGGGGGCATATTTGCGCAAAATGTAGCCCGCCCAGTCGAGCAGCGCGCGGCGGGTGTCCTCGACGATCACGCAGGTGACCCCGATAGGCATGCCCTCGGGGACGCGCTGGCAGAGCACGCCGGCTGCGCCGTGGCGGACTGCGGCGAGGATATAGTCGTGCCCGTCGCCGGTGTCGCTCTTGACGGCCACAAAGAGGGGGCCGTCTGTCGATCCACGGGGGCTATCGGCAAACTGCTGCTCGATGCGCCGCGAGTCGTCGATGCGCCGCGAGTCAAAGGCCAGTTCGGAAAACCGCCGGGCATAGATCTCGCCGTGTGGGTAACCGTTGGTGGCCAGAATCAGGTCATCTAGTTCGATCATAGTCGCTGCGCTACCAGGGTCGCTGCGCTACCAAGGCCGCTGCGCTACCAAGGCCGCTGCGCTAACAAGGTGCGGGACCGTTGTTCAAGCCGTCAGGCGGGCAAAACCTTGCCGGGGTTCAGGATGCCCTTGGGATCCAACGCCCGCTTGATGCTCTGCATGACCTCCACCGCCAGCGGTCCCAGGGCCATTTCGAGGTAGGGT
>JAFGOG010000332.1 GCA_016926595.1 Anaerolineae bacterium | reverse complement strand
GGCATTGTGCAAGCAGAAAGGGCGGCCGGTCAACGCTTGTGCAGTTGGACGTAGTAGGCCACGCCTATGACGCCAAGGACCAAGCCGGACACCGATGCTCCGGCCGCCAAAAAGTTCAGAGCAAAAGTCGACTTGACAAACTGAAGGACCATCAGCCAGGGGAGGACGGCGCCTGACAGGACCAGCGCAAAGCCGAGGAAAAAGAACAGCCGAGGGTTTCTTTCCATCACCGATACAACCAACACGCACTGAAGTGGCCTGGGCTCGGCTCAAAGTCGGGAGGCTCCTCGACGTTGCATAGACCGTCGATCATGTGCGAGCAGCGCGGGTTGAAGCGGCAGCCCGGCGGCGGCTTGATCAGGCTGGGCGGCTCGCCCGGCGGCACTTCTTTGAAGACGAGCAGGTTGTGCGGATCGGGGTCGGGGCTGGCCTCGAGCAGAGCCCGGGTGTAGGGATGGAGCGGGTTGTGCAACAGCTCGTCCACCTGGCACTTTTCGACCAGGTTGCCGGCGTACATGACAAAGATCCGCTCGGAGAAGTAGCGAACGGTGGACAGGTCGTGGGTGATATAGATGACCGCCAGGTTGTGCGACGTCTGCAGCCCGCGCAGCAGGCGGAGGATCTCGACCCGCACCGAGGCGTCGAGCATCGACACCGGCTCGTCGGCCACGAGCAGTTTGGGGTTCATGATCATGGCCCGGGCGATGACCATTCGCTGCTGCTGTCCGCCGCTGAGCATGTGGGGGAACTTGGGCAAAAAGTCGCCCACCGGCGTCATCTTGACCTCTTCCATGACCTTGACGATCCGCTGCTCCCGCTCCTCCTTGCTTTTGACGCCGTTGATGGCCAACGGCTCGTTCAGGATGCGCTGGGCGCTCATAAAGGGCGGCAGCGCGCCGTAGGGGTCCTGCTGGACATAGCCCACGTGTGAGCGGTAGGCGCGCAGCTCCCGCGCCGGCAGGAGGCCGACATTTTGGCCCTCAAAGACGATGTCGCCCTTGGTGGGCCGGTACAACCCGAGGATGGTTTTCATCAAGCTCGACTTGCCGCAACCGCTCTCGCCGACGACGGCGACGGACTCGCCGTAGTGGAGATCAAAGGTCACGTTATCCACGGCCTTGACCCATCCGGCGTGGCCAAAGCCGAAGCGCCTCAACTCGAACCAGACGTGGAGACCCTTGACAGACAGCAGTGTTCCATCAGTCTCCCCCGTCGCGAAAGTTCCTGGCTCGTCGCCTGCGCCGCTTGCAACTGGCGGCGCGACAGGGGGTGTGCTGTCGATGGTTTCCTGGAGTCGATCTTCCGTAGTCATGCTATGCTCCTGTCTCACGCGTGCAGCCAGCATCGGACTTGAACCCGGCCCTTGCGGATGATCGGCGGGTCTTCGTCGCACTTTTCAAAGCGGAATGGGCAACGCGGCGCAAAACGGCAGGCCGGCGGCAGGTCGACGAGGCTGGGCGGCTGACCAGGGATAAACTCGGGATCTTGGACCGCCCGCAGCCTGGGCACGCTGGCCAACAGCTTTTGGGAATAGGGATGGAGGGGCATGGTGAAGAAGGTAGCCGAGTCGTTCACCTCGACGATCTCGCCAGCGTACATCACTACCGCCCGGTCAGCCAGCTCGCTGGAAGTGGCGATGTCGTGGGTGATGAGGATAAAACTGATCTGGAGGTCCTGCTTGATCCGCTTGAGGGTGTTAAAGATGTTCGCCTGGGTCAGCACGTCGAGCGCTGAGGTCGGCTCGTCGAGGATGACCAGCGCCGGCGCGGTTACCAGCGACATGGCCAAGGCCACCCGCTGCCGCATGCCGCCGCTCAGCTCAAAGGCATAACGGTTGATGAAATCGATCGGCACTCCCACGTGCTGGAACATGCGCTTGGCCTGGGCCATCGCCTGGTCCTTGGTCACCCCGTGGTGGACGAGCATCGGCTCGGCCACCTGATCCCCTACGCGCAGCACCGGATTGAGGGCGTTCATGGCCGCCTGGGGCACCAGCGACATCTTGACCCACCGGACCTGGCGGCGAAACTCTTCATCCGACAGGCCCATCGTCTCCACGTCTTCGAGGTAGACCCTGCCGGTGTAGGTATCGATGTTGCGCGGCAGGAGGCGGAGGATGGCCTTGGCCAGCGAGCTCTTGCCGCAACCTGACTCGCCGAGGACCACGATGGCCTCGTTGTAGCCGAGGTCGAACGACACGTTGTCGACAGCCCGAACGGCGCCCTTCATGGTGCGAAAGTACATAACCAGGTCTTCGACGCGCAGTACATTGTTGTCTGGAGCTCTGACTTCGGACATGGGTTACAGCCCTCTCAGCCTTGGATTGAAGATGCGATCGAGCGAGAAGCCCAACATGGCAAAGGCCAGCCCGGCCAGGACCAGCAGGGCCGCAGGTTCCAGCACCCAGTAGTAGAGCCCTTTGTACAGGGCGCCGTTCCCCTGGGCATCGCTGATGATCTTGCCCCACGTCGGCAAGCTCGGATCGCCCAGCCCCAACACGGCCAGCGCCGCCTCGAGGAAAACAAAACCGGGGATGGCGGCCACCAAGCCGGGGATGAGCATTGGGATGATGCGCGGGGTCAGGTAGGAAAAGATGATCCGCCAACTGCCGGCGCCATAGGCCCGGGCGGCCTCGATGTAGGGCGCCTCTTTGACCTGGAGAAAGATGGCCCGGTAGGTCATGATCGAGCCGGTGAAGATGCTCAGCGCGACGGTAGCGCCCAGGATGACCACAATGCTGCGCGAGTAAAAGGTGCCGATCATGATCAGGATCGGCAGGAAGGGCAGCACCATGTTGACTGCGGTGATCCGCTGGATGATGGCGTCTACCCAACCGCCGAACCAGGTGCTGATCGCGGCAATGATCATGGTCGTGATCGTCGTCCCCAAGGCGGCTACCAGGCCAAATGCCAGGGCGACGGGAGTCCCCCACAGCAAGGCCACCATCAGATCGCGGCGAAGGTGATCGGTGCCGGCCAACCCATAGACCTTGCCAAACATCACAAACTCGGCGTCCACGTCGGAGTCGGGCTCAAAGGTGGTGGCGCTGATCCGCAGCTTGTAGACGCCTCTGACCGGGGCGGTCAGCCCTGCCTTGGGGTCGGCCACAAACAGCGCTTCGTGAGGCAAAAGGCCAGCCAGCCGGCGCTGGAGCTTGGTGTCCTGGGAAAAGGGGTAGGTCTTGCTCCTTCCCGAGCTAAAATCGGCGACCCGGACCGACTCGCCGGCTGGCGTCAGCCACGAAATCGAGAGGTATGGCTGCTTCTGTTCGTACTTGGCTGAGAAGAACAGACTCATGTCGTCGGGGAAGGTATCGAACTGATAGTCGAGGGTATAGGTTATCACGATGGTGTTGACGTCGTTGTCACCCGGATAGAAAACCTTTTCCGCGGTCTCATCCTCAGTGCTCAGAAACAGGGTCTCGGGCACCTTCTGGCTTCTGAACAGGTTGGTCCAGGCCGGCGGCGCGTTGCGCGGGTATTGATCCCAGATCCCCACCCCACCCCGCCACAAGCGGATCGCTTCCTTGTAGGGGATGGCGATGACGGCATAGATCGAGACGGCGATCAAAAGAGCAATGATCGCCAGGCCAAATATGGCCGACGGGTAGCGAAGCAGCTCCTTGAAGGTGTTGCGCAGTGTCGTCATCCCGCCCTCGCTTCGCCGCCGCCGATCTTGACCCGGGGATCGACCAGGGCATAGATGAAATCGAGGAGGAAGATGGTCATGGCCAGCAGGTAGGCCAGGATAACCGTCTCACCGACGATAACGGCCGTCTCGTACAGGCCGATGGCCTGGAATAGCTGCCGCCCCAGCCCTGGCCACTGAAACACCGTCTCAAAGATGATCGCACCGGTCCACATGCCGATCAGCGTCAGGGCAAAGTTGGTGATGATCGTCGGCAGGGTGGGCCGAAGGATGTAGCGGCGCTCGACGTCCTTGGAAGTCAGCCCCTTGGCCTTGGCCATGTCGACATAGTCTTCGCTGGAGTAGATGAGGAAAAAGGTCCGCTGGGTGAACGCTCCCAAAAAGATGACGCTCATGGTCCAGGCCAGCAAGGGCAAGATCATGTGCTTGGCCACGCTCAGAGCATAGCCCAGCGGGTTCTCGGGCGGCGGCGCGTCGGTCATACCGCCGAATGGCAGCCAGCCCAGCAGCGCGGCAAAGATCAGGATCAAAAAGATGCCATAGAACCAGCCGGGGGCCGACGAGGTTGGCGCCAGCAGGACGAACAGCTTGTCGAGCCAACTGCCGTACTTGCGCGACAGCGACAGCCCGATCAACAAGCTGGCGAAAAAGAGGACGATGTTCGCCGTACCGAACAGCAGCAGCGTCGGCGGCAGCCGTTCCAGAATGATGTTCTTGACCTGCTTCGACCCGGTGTCGCTGGTCATCTGGTTGGCGCGCCCCAGGTTGAGGGTCAGGGCATCCTTCAGAAAGATAAAGCTGCGCGCCAGGAACGGCTTGTCGAGGCCCAGTCGCGTCACCTGGACTGCGATCATGTCGGCCCTCATCTTTGCCTTCTCGTCTTCAGACAGGGCCTTGAACTGCGGATTCATGGCGAGCTGCATGCCGATGGTTTCCTCGATCGCCCCGCGTTGGATCTTGTCGACGTGGCCGCCCATGTTGGCGATGAGAATGGTCAGGTAGACACTGATGACGACGGTCACAAAGAGGCTGACCAGCCGGACGGCCGAATAACGGGCCACCCGCCCCAGGGTGCTCGCCCCCGACCGTTTCTTTTCTGGAATCGCCTCCACTGGGGTTTCAACAGCTACACTCGCTTCGGCCATAACCCCTCCTTAACAAGCAGGCCCGATGGGGGCAGGAATCACTTCACCCCCACCGGGCCTGATCACACCTCACTCGCTTACTTGCTCACAAACTCAAAGTCGGTGATGCCCGGAATGCTGACCGCATTCGAGGAAACCACCACCTCCAGCTTGTTCGAGCCGGCGGGGAACTTGCCGGTCACGTCGGCGCCGAGGGTGACGGTATAGTGCCCCTCCTCAGCAGCCGTGGCCGCACCGCTGGCAACCAGCACGCCGTCGGCGTCGAACACCAGGTACTTGACCTCGGCAATGTCCGCAGCCGGGTAGGGCTGGTCCTCAAAGGTGACAAAGACGTCGTATACCGCTTCGGCGCCGATCGCCACCTCACCCGGGCCGTCGACCTCGATTACCGGGATCATCGGCGTTCCAAAGCGCGCCCACTTGTTCGCCGGATCGGGATACTGCTCAAAGCGGCGCAGGGTGAGCGTCTTTTCGATGGGGAAGGCCTTGTCCAGCCAGAAGGGACCGCTGCCGACCCAGAAGTGACCCTG
>JAFGOG010000331.1 GCA_016926595.1 Anaerolineae bacterium | reverse complement strand
TGACCAACCAGGGCACGGTCACCCTCGCCGGCACGGGATCGCTCAACCTCTACAGCGGCGCCCGGATCGACAACCGGGCCGGGGCCGCCTTTGACCTGCAGGCCGACGCCTCCCTGATCTATGTCAGCGGCGCGGCCTGCGCCTTTGACAACGCCGCCGGCGCGACGCTGACCAAGAGCGGCGGCGGCGGCGCGTCGACGATCAGCGCGGCCTTGAACAACAGCGGCGCGGTCCAGGTGGACAGCGGGACGCTGAGCCTGACCGGCGGCGGCAGCAGCGGCGGGGCGTTCACCGCCACCGCGGGCTGCACCCTGCGCTTTGGCGGCGGGACGCACGCCCTCGACGGCGCGGCGCTGGGCGGGGACGGCGTGGTGGAGCTGATCGGCGGCACGCTGAACGTCGACGGCGCGGTGAGCGCCAGCAGCCTGACCCAGACGGGCGGCACGCTGACCGGCGACGGCGCGCTGACCTTCAGCGGCAATTTCAACCGAAGCGGCGGCACCTTCACCGCCGGCACGGGGACCATTGCCTTTGACGGCGGCGCCCTTCAGAACCTGAATCTGGCCGTGGCTACGGCCTTTTACGACCTGTACGCCGGCAGCGGCGCCACCCTGGTGGAGGTCGTCGCAGCCGACAATGCCACCGTCTCGCACCTGTTGGACAACCGGGGCGTCATCCGCAAGACGCAGGCCATCGCCGCCGCCACCCTGACCAGCTTTGGCCTGACGGCGGTCAAGATGGACGTCACGGCCTTGGGCAGCCTGTCCAGCGCGCAGGTGGACCGGATCGACGCCGACCATCCCAACGCCGGCCTCGACACCAAGAGCGGCCGCTACTGGACCATCAGCCCCACGGGCGACGGCTACAGCCTCGATCTGACCCTGCCCCACAGCCTGGTCGAGCCGTCGATGGCCCTGGTCTGCCACGAAACCGGGGGCGGCTGGGACTGCGACCGCAGCGCCTACACCGACGACACGGTCACCCGCGCCGGCCTGGCCGACGTCGCGGGCGATTGGACGGTTGGCTACCCCGTCGTGGAGGTGGGCAAGGCGGCGGTGGACCTGAACGGCGGGCGGCTTTTCCCCCGCGACGTGATCAGCTATACCATCCTGATCACCAACAGCTACAACTTCCCCGTCCCCGGGGTGATCATCAGCGACACCATCCCCATCTCGACCACCTACGTCTGGGACAGCGACGAGCCTGAGGCCGACGTGGAGACGGCCGCCCTGCTGGCCTGGCAGAACCTGGTCATCGCGCCGGGGGTGAGCCGCTTTACCTTCCAAGTGACGGTCGACAAGAATGCCGCCGGCCAGGTTGTGACCAACACCGCCTGGGTCCAGCAGCCCGAGGTGGAATTGCTGCACAGCCCGCCGGCCGAGCCGCCGGGGGGAGGCACGGTCCAGCCGTTCAACAAGGTGTACCTGCCCCTGGTTCTGCGACAGTATCCGTAGGAGATCGGCAAGGCCTGGGTCCCTTTTTTGTCGTTCCGCGCAACCGATGATATAATCGGCGTTTGGCTGTCAAGAAACCGCATATCGAGGAGGACACCGAATGAAAAAGCTGCGTCCCGGTTTTTACCTGCTGCTGGTGGTGGTACAGATCGCGGCCACCGTGGCCGTGCTGTCCCCAAGCCGCGCCCACACCCCCAAGCCCGTCGCCCCATCGCGGGAAGCAATCGTCAGCGGCCCCTACTACCCCACCGCCTACAATGGCGACCTGCGCGACCTGCCGCAGGTGAGCGTTCCGTTCGAGCTTCGGAACATGCCCGAGGAGATGGTGCCCACGATCAAGGCGGGCGCCGCCCCGGCCTCGTGGATCGACCCCCTGGCCCAGGCCGGTTTCGGCGCCGGTCAGATGCCGGATCCGATCATGAACTTTGAGGCGCTGAACATCACCGACGGCGGCGGCTGGCACCCGCCCGACACCGACGGCGAGGTTGGCCCCAACCACTATATCCAGGTGGTCAACATCGCCATCGGCATCTATGACAAGGCCACCGGCGCCGAGCTGGTGAACCTGCCGTACAACACCTTCTTCCAGCACGCCCCGGCGCCGTGCAACACCCAGAACCGCGGCGATGTGGTGGTCATCTATGACCCGCTGGCCGATCGCTGGCTGGTGACCGACTTTTCGCTGCCCTCCACCGGCGCCGTGTACGAGTGCGTGGCCATATCGCAGAGCGGCGATCCGGTAGCGGGCGGCTGGTGGTACTATGCCGTCGTGGCCGATCCGGACGGCTCGCCCTGGAACGACTATCCCAAGCTGGGCGTGTGGCCGGACGGCTATTACATGACGGCCAACATGTTCGACCCCTGGTCGGGCGCCTACGTCTGGGCCCTCGACCGCGCTTCGATGCTCACCGGCGGCCCGGTCAACGCCCAGGAGTTCCACACCGGCACGGCCTATGCCAGCCTGCTGCCGGCCAACCTGAAGGGCGCTCCACCGCCCGCCGGCTCGCCCAACTACCTGGCGTCGTTCGACTTTCCCGACACGCTGCACATCTGGAAGCTGTTCGTCGACTGGACCACGCCGGCCAACTCGCAGCTCGTCGGCCCCATCGACCTGACCACCGCCCCGGCGGGCATGGTCAACTGGACCTCGATCCCGCAAAAGAACACCTACCAACTGCTCGACAGCCTGGGCGACCGGCTGATGTTCTCGGCCCAGTACCGCAACATGGGCGGCCACGAATCGCTGTGGCTCAACCACACCGTCGCCTCGGGCGGCGCGGCCGGCTTGCGCTGGTACGAGATCCGCGACCTGTCGACCACACCCACGATCTACCAGCAGGGCACCTTCGACCCCGGCGACGGCCACTACCGGTGGATGGGCTCGCTGGCCGTCGACCAGGACGGCAACATGGCCCTGGGCTACAGCGTGTCCAGCTCGACCCTGTTCCCGTCGATCCGCTACGCCGGCCGGCTGAACGGCGAGGCGCTGGGCCAGCTCCCCCAGGGCGAAAC
>JAFGOG010000330.1 GCA_016926595.1 Anaerolineae bacterium | reverse complement strand
TCTTGACCAGCCCGGTAGCGTTGCGCCAGGCATAGTGCGGCCACGGCAAGAGCGTCCTGGAGCTCACCACCCAGGCAGAGGTCGAACCAGCCTTCGAGGGGGACGCGCCGCGCCTGCACCGGGTGGCGCTCGTCGCCTTGCCGGCGGCTGGGAACCAGGCCTTGGGCCAGGAACAGGAGCTGGCGCGAGTCGAGGTACTTGAATGGGTGGAGCTCGGCCAGGAAGTCGATGCGCTCGGCGCGCCAGCCCAGCTCCTCTTGGAGCTCGCGGTTGGCCGCCTCCTCCGGCGACTCGCCTTCGTCTACCGAGCCGGCGACCAGGGTCAGGATCTCCCGGCCAAACGCCGGCGAGTACTCTACCGCCAGCAGCGCCTGTCCGTCGGCGGTCAGGGGCACGACCAGAACGCCATCGCCGCAGTGGACATAGCCCACGCCTTCGGCGTCGGCCATCAGCATAAAGTAGGGATCGGAGGCGATGGGATGGCCCTCGGGCCGGGTGGGCTTGTCCATTTGGGCGGTTTCCTGCCTGCTTTGGCGCTCAATCGCGGGAAAGGGTGTAGACCCTGCCGAACCTGAGCGACGGCACGCTGCCGTCGGCGGCCACCTGGAATTCGAGGAGGCCCACGTCACAGGCAAAGCGGGTGTTGCTCAGGGTGACGGACGGCATCTCCAAGCCCTCATTTTCAGAGTGAACCAGGAGGCGGCCGCCTTGGACCCGTATGGTCAGCGTGTCATCGCCGGTGTAACGCCCGGCATAGGCGGCCCAGGCGGCCGGATCAGGCCGGAACGACCGGTCGGGCTTGAAGCGCTCGCAGGGAGTGCTGTTGAGCATCAGGTAACGCGCTGCCTTTTTGCCCTCGGGCACAAAGCCGACCGAGACGGTAGCGCCGCTGCCCGGCTTGTGCCCAAAGTAGACGTCGCGCCGGTAGGCGCTCAGGGGGATGATCGCCCCGTTCCAATCCAGGGAAAGGCGGTCGGCGCCGGCCCGGATCGTCGCCACACCGCACCAATCGCCGAGGTAAGAGCCGGCGTAGCGGGGCCACGCCGAGCGCTCGGGCTCGACGGCCGGCGGCTCGGGCGGCGGGCCGGGTGGGAGGCCAAGCAGCCGGTCCAACAGGCCATCGACGATCTCGTCCATCTTGCTCCAGAAGCCTGCCGTGCGGTTGACCAGCAGCGCGACGGCGACGCCAGCGCTGGGGATCATGGCCAACTGGCTGCCGAAGGTGCTGATGTCGCCGCTGTGTGACACGCGGCGCAGGCCTTTGTAGGTATCCAGGAAAAAGCCCAGCCCATAGGCCGCGTCTGTGGTTGTGTAGCGGTCGACCTGGGCGGCCTGCATCTCGGCCACCGACTGGGGCGACAGGATCTGCCGGCCGCCGAACCGCCCACCGTTCATCTGCATCAAGGCAAAGTGGGCCAGGTCCAGCACGGTCGAGATGGCAAACCCCGACGGATAGCCGCTGGCGTCTTCGGCAAAGCGATGCCGGACAGATAGGGCGCCGTCTCCGGCCAGGTCGTGCGATTGGGCCAGCGGGTAGGTCATGGCCACCGTCGGGTCGAAGATGGTGCGCCGCATCTCCAGCGGGTCAAAGACCAGATCCTGCATCAGCTCGGTGTAGAGCCGTCCGCTGGCCACCTGGGCGACATAGCCGGCCAGCCGCGGGCCAGGGTTGGCGTAGGAGTACAGCTTGCCGGGCGGGGCGATGAACCGGTAGGTAGGGATCTGGTCGCGGACGTAGGCCTCCAACGCTTCCGGATCGCGCCGGCCGATGGGGTTGTGGTCGGTTGGCAACCCGGCTGAATGGCTGAGTAGCAGGCGGAGGGTGATCCGCTCGGCGGCGCTCTCGTCGCTGAAGGTGAGCCAAGGGACATACTCCCGCACCGGGCGATCCAGGTCCAGCTTGCCGGCTTGAACCAGGCGCATGATCGCGGTAGCGGTCAGCGGCTTGGTGATCGAGCCGATGCGGAACAGGGTGTCGGGCGTCACCGGCAGGCCGGTCTCGACGCTGGCGACGCCCAGGCCTTGGGCGTAGACGATCTCGCCATCCTGGACAGCGGCCAGCGCCAGGCCGGGCACTTGGCCGGCCTTCATCTGCGCTTCTATACTCTGTTCCAGATCGCCAAAATCAGCCATGCTTCTTCTTCTCTCTGTCACCCTGCATGTCAGGATGGCGACACTCTGGAATGACGCTTGTAGCCGGGACCGCGCACCACGCGCCCGGGCCGGGCGCCGGTGTGCTCGCCGTCGTGAAGGACCTGGACGCCGTTCACCAGCAGGTGGACGACGCCGGTTGCATATTGGTGCGGCCGCTCAAAGGTCGCCTGGTCCTGGATCGCCGCCGGATCGAACACGACAATGTCGGCGTAATAGCCGGGAGCCAGCGTTCCCCGGCGCTCTAGTTTCAGATTCGCGGCGGGCAGCGACGTCAGGCGCCGGATCGCCTCCTGCAGGGGGATGACCTTTTCATCGCGGACATACCTGCCCAGCAGCCGGGCAAAGTTGCCGTAGGCGCGCGGGTGGGTGCTCGATTTCAGAAAGAGGCCCTCGGCCGACATCGACTGGGCGTCGGAGCCAAAGCTGACCCAGGGCAGGGCGATCTGCCGCCGGATATTGTCCTCCGACATGGTGAAATAGACGCAGCCTATGTCGCTGTCGTCCTCGATCACCAGGTCGACGATCGTTTCTTCGGGCGTTTTGCCCCGCAGCGCCGCCGCCTGGGCCAGCGTTTTGCCGGTGAGCGGCTTGAGCGCCGGGCTTTTGAATCCGATCAGCAGCACATTGTCGGCCGATCCGGCGGCCTGGAGGGTGCTGTCCCACTCGCCGCTGGGCGCCGCGATCTCGCGCACGACCCGTTCGCGGATGGCCGGGTCCTTGAGGCGCTCGATCCAGGCGCGGTGACCGCCCTCCTGCACCCAGGGGGGCATGGCGGCGTCCAGGCCGGTCGAGGAGGCGGGATAGGTGTACATGTCGGCGGTGATCCGGCGGCCCGCGCCACGGGCTGCCTCGACTTTGGCCACGACCGCGTCAAGCTTGTCCCAGTTGTCACGGCCCGACACCTTCAGGTGGTAGATCTCGACCGGGATGCGGGCCTGGGCGGCGACGGCGATCAGCTCGTCCAGAGCTTCGAGGATGCGGCGGCCCTCGTTGCGGATGTGGGAGATGTAGAGGCCGCCATATTCGGCGGCGCAGGCGGCTAGGGTGACCAGCTCTTCAGGAGGGGCGTAGCAGGCCGGGGCGTAGATCAGCGCCGAAGCGACGCCGACCGCGCCCTCTTCCATTGCCTGGCGGACCAGGGCGCGCATCCGGTCCAATTCCGCCGGAGTGGCGTGGCGGTCGTCGTAGCCCAAGGCATGGATGCGGACGGTTGTCGCGCCGACGAAGGAGGCGACGTTGGTCGAGACGCCGCGGGCGACCAGGTGATCCAGGTACTCGCTCAACGTCGTCCAGGCCACGTCGTAGCGGATGTCGCCCTGGCGCTCGATCATTTCCCGTTTCATCGCCTCGTTCAGCGGCCCCATCGACCAGCCTTCGCCCATCACTTCGAGCGTCACGCCCTGGCGGATATCGCTCTGTGACCGGCCGTCCTCGAGCAGCGACACACCGGCCCAGCTCAGCATGTTGATGAAACCGGGGGCTACGGCCAGCCCGCTCGCGTCGATCTCTGTCCGGCCCCGCACCCGGCCCAACGGGCCGGTCGCGGCGATGGTATCGCCCTGGATGGCCACGTCGCCGGTGTAGGGCGGCGCTCCAGAACCGTCGTAAACTGTCCCATTGCGGATTATCAGGTCGTATGACATGTTTGTCCTTCTCGATCTATGAAGTGGCAGCTAAAGGCTCGATTTCGGGCCAAGTATAGCTCAAGTTTGACGTGCGGGCAAACCAAAGCCCGGAGAAGTACTCAGGTCCCATTGACATAGTTGTTCTGATCTGCTAGAATATGGGCGATATGGTCTCGAATCCAACAAGGAGGTCATCCATGAAGAGGTTTGCTGCAATCTGTACCCTGGTATTGGCGGTTGGTCTGCTCTTTGGCGTGGCGCCAGCCAGGGCGGCCACCGCCCCGACCGTGACCCTGTTGAACGATCTACCGACCTACCTGGCCGTCGGCGAGTCATATACCATCGACATCCAGGTCACGAGCGATGAGCCGTTCATTTCTGCTACTGCGATGCACGACTCGTACTATCCCGGCCGCGGCGTCTTTTTCAATACCTCTGACCGGGCGCACCGGGTCACCTCCGCCGTGCTGCACATGACCGTAACCGGCAAGAATTCGACCGCCGGCCTGGAGGCCGTAACCGACTGGCCAGAGACCGAGGACTGGCCGGCCGGCGTGGCGCCCCTTGGCATTGTGGTGGGTGTGCGCTACCATGGAGGCGAGGTCTATGTGTACCGGTACTACTTTGCGGTGGAGGTACCCTAGCGCATTGCTGCTGGCGGCGAGGGCGGGCGCTCTGTCCGCGCCTCGCCCTATCTTGTTCTCATTGTCGAAAAGCCGCCCGTAGGCGCCGTGTCCGCGGGCGGCTTTTCAGTTGCTCAACAGCCATCAGCCCGTGATCCCCGCCCCAGCACGCCCGTCCCTTTGCTTGTTGACGGCGGCCTTGTCCTGTGGTATGCTGTTGGCGACGGCCTCGAATGGGGAGGTCTGATAGGAGGGATTGCCTGTGACAGAAGCCGCGTTGATCTATGCCCGGGACCATCGCCAACAGCATTTACGCTCGCTGAGCGATCTGCTTTGCATTCCAAGCGTCAGCACGCTGGCCGAGCACCAGCCCGATATGGAGCGGGCGGCCGCGTGGCTGGCCGATTATCTGAAGGGGATCGGTATGGACCGGGCCGAGGTGATGCCCACTGGCGGCCACCCGGCGGTCTATGCCGAGTGGCTGGGCGCCGGGGCGCAGGCGCCGACGCTGCTGGCCTACGGCCACTATGACGTCCAGCCGGTCGATCCACTGGCCGAGTGGCACACGCCGCCTTTTGAGCCGGCAGTTCGGGGCGACGACCTGTTCGCCCGCGGCTCGTCAGACGACAAGGGGCAGGTGTTTGCCATCGTCGCCGCCGCGGAGGCTTATCTCCAGAGCAGCGGCCGGCTGCCGATCAACCTCAAGCTGTTGTTTGAGGGTGAAGAGGAGATCACCAGCCCCAGCCTGGCCCCCTTTGTCAAGCGCCACCAGCAGATGCTGGCCGCCGACGCCGTCTTGATCTGCGACCAGGCCATGCTCAGCCCGCAGGTGCCGCTGATCATGTACGGCCTGCGAGGCATGGCTTACATGGAGGTGGAGGTCCGCGGCCCGGCCCAGGACCTGCACTCGGGCACATTCGGCGGAGTGGTGGACAATCCGTTCAACGTGCTGGTTCGCCTCCTGGCGCAGCTAAAAGACCCGGTTACCCATCGCGTGCTGATCCCGGGCTTTTATGACCGGGTGCGGACGCTCAGCGACGAGGAGCGGGCGCTGCTGGCTCGCCTGCCGCTCACCGACGAACAGGTGCGCCGCCTAGCCGCCGTGCCAGCGCTGGCCGGAGAAAAGGGGTATACGGCGACGGAGCGCGGCTGCGCCAGGCCCACCCTGGACATCCACGGTATGCCTGGCGGCTTTGCCGCGGCGGGCAAAAAGACGGTGATCCCGGCCCGGGCTGGGGCCAAGGTCAGCATGCGCCTGGTCCCGGATCAGGATCCAGACGAGGTCGCCAGGCTCTTTGAGGCATACTTGCGTTCCAACGCCCCGCGCACGGTCGAGCTGGAGGTCCGGGCATTGGGGCTTGCCCGCCCGGTGATCGTGGACCTGCACGGGCCAGCGATCCAGGCGGCGGCCGAAGCATACCGGCTCGGCATGGGTTTTTCGCCGGCCTTCCAGCGCGGCGGCGGCACCGTGCCGATCGTCCGCGATTTCCAGGACCTGCTCGGCGTGCCGATCGTCATGATCGGCTTTGGCCTGCCGGATGACAATAACCACGCGCCGAACGAAAAGCTCAACCTGACCTGCTTTTACCAGGGGATCGAGACGCTGATCCACTACTATGCCCTGTTCGCCGGGGCCAAGACAGGAAAATAGATCGATGGCCGAGATGGAAGGCAAGGCGGCGCTAATCACCGGCGCTACCAGCGGCATCGGGCAGGCCACTGCGCTGAGATTTGCCGCCGAAGGCGCCCGGGTGGCGATCGTGGCCCGGCGGGCCGCCGAGCTGGCAAGTGTAGCCCAGGCCGTCGAAGCGGGCGGCGGGCAGGCCAAGGCCATCGCCGCCGACTTGACCCAAGAGACAGAGATCGAGCGGGTGGTGCGTGAGGTGGTCGAGGCGTTCGGTGGGATCGACGTGCTGGTCAATGCGGCGGGCATCCTGACCAGCGGCACGATCGAGACTACTCGCCTCCAAGACTGGGACTATATGATGAATCTGAACGCCCGGGCGCCTTTTTACCTGATCCAGCGCGCGCTGCCGTACCTGATCGAGCGCCGTGGCGCCATCGTCAACGTGTCCAGCGTGACCGGCATTCGCGCCTTTCCGGGCATTCTGGCCTACTGCGCCAGCAAGGCGGCGGTCGACCAGCTCACCCATTGCGTCGCCTTGGAGGTGGCGGGTAAGGGGGTGCGGGTCAACGCCGTCAACCCCGGCGTGGTCATCACCAATCTACACCGCGCCGGTGGCATGGCCGAAGAGGCGTACACCAAGTTTCTGGAGCACAGCAAAACAACCCATCCCTTGGGCCGGGTCGGCCAGCCCGAGGAGGTGGCAGAGCTGATCTACTTCTTGGCCTCGCCCCGAGCGGGGTGGATCACCGGCATTTCCTGCCCGATCGACGGCGGCCGGAGCCAGACCTGCGCCAGGTGACATAATAAGATACAACAGGGGGGAAACATGAGCAAGCAGGTTATTACCACCGACAACGCGCCCGCAGCGGTAGGACCCTATTCGCAGGCGGTGCGGGTGGGCGATCTGGTCTTTAGCGCCGGGCAGTTGGGGCTGGCGCCCGAGACTCGACAGTTCGCTGGCCCGGACATTGAGGCCCAGACCCGCCAGGCGCTGGAAAATGTCAAGGCGATCGTCGAGGCGGCGGGGTCGTGCCTCAAGCACGTGGTCAAGACGACGGTCTTTTTGCAGGACATACAGGAATGGCCGCTGATGAACGCCATATATGCCGAGTACTTTCCTGAAGAGCCGCCGGCCCGCTCCGCGGTGCAGGTGGCGGCGCTGCCGATGGGCGCGCGGATGGAGATAGAAGTGATAGCCGTCGCCTGTGACTGCAACGACGGCGATTGAGGGCACGAGTGCGGGTGCGGCTGCCAGTGCTAGGGCAGCATGTGCTCCGGCATCTGGACGGCGACGACCTCGCCCTTGGCGCAGATCTCGCCGCCAGCGTATAGCTGGGACGTGACGACGACCTTCCGGCCCTTGATCTCCTTGACCTGGGCTCGCACGGTCAGAGGTCCTTCAATCGGGGTGGGCCTTAAATAGTCCACGTGGAGTGAGGCGGTCACAAAGCGGAATGGCGGCTCGGTGTCCATCGCCCGCCCCTCGGCGCGGTAGGCGGCGGCCGCCGCCGTGCCGGTGGAGTGGCAGTCGATCAGCGACGCGATCAG
>JAFGOG010000329.1 GCA_016926595.1 Anaerolineae bacterium | reverse complement strand
TTTGCCACCAGGTCTTTCCTGAAAAGGGCCATGCCTTGCCCGGCACGTTGATCGTCGGCAGCGACTCGCACACGACCAGCTATGGGGCGCTTGGCGCTTTTTCCGCCGGCATAGGCCGGACAGAGGCGGCGGCGGTGATGGCCACCGGCGAGATCTGGCTGCGTGTGCCTGAAAGCATGCGGATCGTGGTCGATAACCAGTTCCCACCTCGGGTGTCGGCCAAGGATCTCGTGCTGCGCATCATCGGCGACATTGGCGCTGACGGCGCCGACTATCGTTCGGTCGAGTTTGCCGGGCAGGCGATCGAGGCGATGGATATCGGTGGCAGGCTGGTGCTGTGCAACATGGCCGCCGAGATGGGCGCCAAGAACGGTTACGTCGCGCCCGACGCGGTGACGAGGGCGTGGCTGGCTGGCCGGACCAGCGCCGCCTACACCGAAATCCTGCCCGACCCGGACGCGCACTATGCACAGGTGCTTCACTACGACGCGGCTACCCTGGTGCCCCAGGTAGCCAAACCGCATCGCGTGGACAATGTCACCCCGGTGACCGAGGTGGCCGGTACGCTTATCGACCAGGCCCTCATCGGCACCTGCACCAACGGCCGCCTGGAGGACCTGGCAGCGGCGGCTGAGATCCTGCGGGGCAAGCATATCGCGCCGCGAGTGCGTCTCCTCGTCCTGCCGGCGTCGCGCGAGGTACTGCTGGCGGCCATAGCCTCTGGTGTTATCGCTGACCTGGTGGCTGCTGGCGCGACATTGCTCAACCCCGGCTGCGGCCCATGCCTGGGCGCTCACGAGGGCTGTATGGCCCCCGGCGAGCGGACCATCTCCACGGCCAACCGCAACTTTAAGGGGCGAATGGGCAGCCGCGACGCTGAGATCTTTTTGGCCAGCCCGGCTACAGTAGCGGCCTCGGCGTTGACCGGAGCCATAACCGATCCGAGAGGAGTGTAAGAGATGGGCGAGCGGACAGGTGGACAAGCGAGCAAAATCGCTATCCTTGCATTGTTCCTGGCGCTGTTGGCATTGGCATCTGCCTGTGGTGGCGAGGAAACGCCGCAAGTGATCTATGTCACAGCTACACCAGCACAGGAACAAGCGACGGCGGTAAAGGCGGCTACTCCTACGCCAGTGGTCATTGTCGTAACGGCTACCCCTTCACCCGAACCGCAGATCGTGGTCACTGCCACGCCATCGCAACCGACCCTCAGTCCCGAAGATATCGCGACGGCGCAGGCTGTCTTGACTGCGCAGGCTGCGGATCTGACGGCTATGGCGATGGCAACGTCGACCGATACGCCTGTCCCGCCAACCGATACCCCAATTCCAACCGTGGAGCAAGCGACAGCAGCCCCGACCGCCACAACCAAACCCGCTGCGTCGCTTGCGTCGTACGGGCTTATCTACAGCAACTTTGACGGCGGTTCTGAGCGTGATGCGGTCAAGTATACCGTCTGGGTGGTCCGCGGCGACGGCAGCAGTGCCACCAAGATCCTAGAAACAGCCACCATGCCAGCCTTCTCGCCGAACGGCCAAAAGATCGCCTACTACAAGACGTTTGAGGGCATCGCCGTCTATGATCTCAAGAACAAGACGACCACCATGGCCGTGCCGAACAACTGGGCCGAGTTTGCGTCCTTTTCGCCCGACGGCAAGCAACTCGTATTTCACGAATGGGTGGGCAACTGGTGGAGCGCCGATGTCAGTTTGTACGTGGTCAACGTTGATGGCAGTGGCCGCTACAAACTGGTGCCGGGTGAGCGGCCCGTATGGTCGCCCAAGGGTGACCTGATCGCGTTCGATTCCTGCCAGAACAACAACTGCGGTATCTTTGTCGTCAAGTCCAACGGACAGGGGATGCGCCAGGTGACCAGCGATGCGGGCGGTAACGCCGCCTGGTCACCCGACGGGAAAAAGATAGCCTACTGTAGCTCCGTTGACGGCGACGCAGAAATCTGGGTGGTCAATGTGGATGGCAGCGGGGTGAGACAACTCACCAAAAATACTGGCAACGACACGAACCCGGCGTTTTCGCCTGATGGCAACTACATCTTCTATCTGAGCGATCAGAACGGAACCGCGTGGGCTTTGCGTGTCATGCGGCCTGATGGCTCGGATATCAAGACGTTGCGCAAAGTCGGCACGGCGCCGCGCTGGCAGTTTGCCCGCATGTGGGCGGGTTGGTGGTAACGCGTATACGCGGAGGACTTGAGAAGGGACCAAACCATGGCCTGTCGTCGCCTTACGCTCTCTCGCCTTGTCATCTGGCCGCTGTTGTTGGTTGTGCTGGTAATGCTGAGCGCCTGTGGCAGCGAGAAAACACCACGGGTGATCATAGTTACAGCTACGCCTGCGCCAACACCAATGGTGCTGATCGTGACGGCTACACCCTCTCCTGCGCCGCCGGTTATTGTGACGGCCACACCCCGGCCTTCGCCGTTGCCAACCGAGACTGCACCGGTGTCCAAGTTGGGGATCGTTGTGCTGCCGCTGATATGGCAGTCCCGTGCGGCTCTGCCATAGTGATTGTTGACGGTTGTGTGGAACTGCTAGAAGCGCCGGGTAGAAATGCCTGGCCTGCTTACTGACTATGGCTCGAGGAGGAGCAGCATTGGAAACGAGAATCACCGGTCGAATCTGGAAGTATGGGGACGACGTCAACACCGACGTCATCTTTCCCGGCAAGTATACCTACAAAAAGCTGGATCGGAAAGAGATGGCGCAGTACGCCCTCGAGGACCTGGACCCCGAGTTTGTGAAAAAGGTCCGGCCGGGCGACATCATCGTCGCCGGCAAGAACTGGGGCTGCGGCAGTTCGCGCGAGCAGGCGGTTATCTGCCTGAAAGAGGTGGGGGTCGGAGCCATCGTAGCCCGGTCCTTCGCCCGCATCTACTTCCGTAACTGCATCAACGAAGGCCTGCCGATCGCCGCCTGCGATGCCGTGGACGGCGTCGAGAACGGTGACGAGGTCACGGTCGACTTTGCCGCGGGCAAGGTTTTCACCCCCCGTGGCGAATACGCTTTTCCACCGCTCGATCCGTCGGTGCTCGAGATCCTCCAGACCGGAGGCCTGGTGCCGTACGTCAAGCGAAAACTGGGACTGACCGGCTAAGGTCGGCTCAAATATCTGGGAGGACATATGGCAAAATACAAAATCGCCTGGCTGCCAGGCGACGGCTGTGGCCAGGACGTGATGGCTGCGGCCCGCATTGTGCTGGACCGGATCGGCCTGGACGCCGACTATATTCACGGCGACATCGGCTGGGAGTTCTGGTGCAACGAGGGTGAAGCGCTCCCTCAGCGTACCATCGACATGATGAAGAGCACCGACTGCGCCTTTTTCGGCGCCATTACTTCCAAGGGCAAGGACAAGGCCGATAAAGAGCTAAAGCCCGAGCTGCAGGGCAAGGGCTATAGCTACCGCAGCCCCATCGTCCGCATGCGGCAGCTTCTCGATCTGTACATCTGCCTGCGGCCCTGCAAGGCCTACCCCGGCAACCCCCTGAACTACAAGGATGGGATCGACATAGTAGTGTTCCGCGAGAACACCGAGGGCATGTACATCGGCGTCGAGTTCCCTACCGTGCCGGCAGAGTTCTACGCCGTCAAGGCGATGGACAAGGTCCCCCGCAACGCTGCCATCTCGCTGCGGGCAATCACTCCGGGAGGCTCGGAGCGGATCGTGCGGGCGGCTTTTGAATATGCCCGCAAGGATGGACGCAAGAAAGTGACGGCGGTGCACAAGGCCAACGTGCTGCGCCAGACCGACGGCGTCTTTATGGAAGCGGCCCGCAAGGTGGCAGCCGAGTACCCCGACACCCCCCTCGAAGATGCCAACATCGACGCCATGGGCATGTGGCTGCTCAAGAACCCGCTCAACTATGGCGTGATCGTCACTACCAACCTGTTCGGCGACATCATCTCTGACCTTTGCGCCCAGATGGTGGGCGGCCTGGGCTTTGGCTGCAGCGGAAACATCGGCACCAACTATGCCGTGTTCGAGCCGACCCACGGCTCGGCGCCCAAGTATGCCGGGCAGTTCAAGGTCAACCCGATCGCCACCATCCTGGCGGCCAAGATGATGCTCGACTGGCTGGGCGAAAAGGACATGGCCGCGCGGCTCGAGGGTGCTGTGGCGGCGGTCATTGCCGAGGGCCAAGTCCGCACCTACGACATGGGCGGCAGCCACGGCACGCTGGACATGGCCAACGCCATTGCGGCGAAACTGTAGCCGAGTGTGACACACTAGGTAAGGGCGCACGGCCGTGCGCCCTTATATTTACAGGGGGCAAGATCATGAACGAAAATGCATTCGATCATCTTTCGCCGGTCTGGACCCACCTGACCGATGAGGTCATCGAGCGCGGCGAGGGCGCTTACGTCTACACCACCTCCGGCCGGCGTCTCCTTGACCTCACCTGCGGCATCGCCGTGACCAACACCGGCCACTGCCACCCCAAGGTGGTCAAGGCCATTCAGGAGCAGGCAGCCAAGCTGATCCACGCCCAGATCAACATCTACTACCACCGGCCGGCCATGCGCCTGGTGGAGGCGTTGCGGCGCGTGGTTCCGCCCTCCTTGGACACCTTCTTTTTCAGTAACAGTGGCGCCGAGGCGGTCGAAGCTTCGGTCAAGTTGGCCCGCCATGCCACCGGCCGGCCGGGCGTGATCGTCTTTCAGGGTAGTTTCCACGGGCGGACCGTCGGCACCATGTCGCTGACCACCTCCAAGACGGTCTACCGCCTCAGGTACCAGCCGCTCATGCCCGGCGTGACTGTGGCGCCATACCCCGAGCCCTATCGCCACGGCTGGGACCCGGAGACGGCCAGCCAATGGTGCCTGCATGAGCTGCGCCACCTGCTCCACACCCACGCCGACCCTAGCGAGACCGCAGCCCTGCTGATCGAGCCGGTGCTCGGTGAGGGGGGATACCTGGTCCCACCGCCCTCCTTCCTGCCCGGCCTGCGCCAGATCGCTGACGAGCATGGTCTGCTGCTGATCCTGGACGAGGTGCAGTCTGGCTTTGGGCGTACTGGCAAGTTCTTTGCCCTGGAGCATTTCGGGATAGTGCCCGATGTCCTGGTCATGGCCAAAGGGTTGGGTTCCGGCCTGCCGATCAGCGCCATCGCCGCCCGGCGCGAGCTGATGGACCGCTGGCAGCCCGGCACGCACGGCGGCACCTACGGCGGCAACGCCGTTGCCTGTGCCGCGGCGGCGGCTACGGTCCAGGTTCTACTGGATGAAGGCCTGGTGGACAACGCCGCTCGCCAAGGCCATCGCCTGATGGCCGGCCTGCGCGCCCTCCAGGAAAAGTACCCGGCAATCGGCGAGGTGCGTGGCTTGGGGTTGATGGTCGGCGTCGAGTTCACCGCCAAAAGCGGCGAGCCCGACCCGGCCACGGCCAAGGCGGTTCAGGCCCGCTGCCTGGCTGACGACCTGATCCTGCTTACCTGCGGCCCCTACGCCAACGTCATCCGCTGGATCCCGCCGCTCATCATCACCGCCGGCCAGATCGACACCGCCCTCTCCATCTTTGACAAGGCGCTGAGCGCCAGTTAGGTTGTAGACGCCAAACAACGCGAACGAGATCTGTCGCAAGTGACAAAGGACTAGTGCTCGATCCAACCAGCTATTCTCAATGCAGTCGCCATAACCTTCATCGCCTTCGTGTCCTTTGTGGCTAGATCGTTCTTCAAGGAGAAAACCATGGACTTTAGCTGGACCCAAGAACAGAAACTCTGGCGCCAGGCCGTGCGTGATTTTGCCCAGAAAGAGATCGCACCCCGTGTGCGCGACGTCGACACCGAGGAGCGGATCCCGCCCGAGATCATCAAGGGCATGGCCGCCTTGGGGCTGCTGGCGCCGGCCTGCTCGGAGGAGTATGGCGGTGCGGCCATGGACTGGACGATGGCTGCCATCGCCGCCGAGGAGCTGGGCCGGGCCGATATCAGTCTGGCCATCCCGGTCCTGTATCTGGTGGAGGCGGCGTGGGGTTTCATCCTGGACCGCTATGGCACCCCGGAGCTCAAAGCCGAGATCCTGCCCAAGGTGACGACTGGTGAGGCATTCTTGGGCATCGCCACCACCGAGCCGGAGGGTGGCTCTGACATCTTGGGTGCCTGCCGCACCAGCGCGGTCCAGCAGGGCGGCGAGTGGGTCATCAACGGCGAAAAGGTGTACATCAGCGGCGTGCGCGAGTCGCTGACCATGGGCGGCGTTCACCTGCTGCTGACCCGCACCGATCCCGATCCGGCCGCTGGCCACCGGGCCTTTACCTTCTTTGCCCTGCCGCTCCAAGGCACCCCCGGTATCATGCCCACCTACTTTAAAGACATGGGCCGTATGGGCATTTCCACCGGCGGCTTTGCCATGACCGACGTGCGCCTGTTGGGTAAACACCAGGTCGGCGCTCTGAACCGAGGTTTTTACCATGCCATGGAAGGCTTTTCAGCAGCGCGGGTGCTGATCGGGGCTACCTGCGTTGGAGCCAGCGAGGCGGTGCTGGACCTCGGCGTCGAGCACATCAAGCAGCGCCAGGCCTTTGGCCGGCCCTTGGCCTCTTACGAGGGCATCTCATTCCCCATGGCCGATCATTATGCCAGCCTGGAATCCGCCAAATTGCTGGTTTACAAGGCTGCATGGACGATGGATCAGAAATACGGGGCGGGGGCAGCCACCCACAGCGACATTGCCCTGGCGGCAGCGCTGGCCAAGCTGCGCGCGCCCAAGATGGGCTTTGAGCTGATGAACGAGGTGGCCGACTGGTTCGGCGCCATGGCCTACACTAAGGAATGCCCGGTCGAGATGGGCATCCGCGGCATCCGCTCCTACTCGATCGGCGCTGAGGGGACGATGAACATCATGCGGCTGGTCATCAGTCGTGAGCTGTTGGGATCCGAATTCCTGCCCTACCGGAGCTAGCGTTGTTCGCGTGACAGACCTGGCAGGTATTACCCAACCTGCCGGGTCTGTGTTATAATCGACCCAGGAGGAAGGTTCAACATGACCCACGTCAAGCCATTGCCAATCGAAGCTCTGTACCGGCGCGCAGACCTCAGCCGGTCCGATTTCGAGACGACCGACCAGTTGAAGGATCCGCCCGGGATCATCGGCCAGCCACGGGCCGTCGAGGCGGTCCAGTTCGGCATTGGGGTGGAGCGGCAGGGGTACAACATCTTTGCCCTGGGGTCGGTCGGGGTAGGCAAGCACTCGATCGTCGGCCAATTCTTTGAGCAACGTGCCGCCAACGAGCCGGTGCCTGCCGATTGGTGCTACGTCCACAACTTCAAGGAGCCGCACAAGCCTCAAGCGCTGTGCCTGCCGCCGGGCAAGGGCGCCGAACTGCGCGGGGACATGGCTCAGTTGGTGGAGGCGCTGCGCACCGACCTGTCCGCGGCCTTTGACAGCGAGGAATACCGCACTCGCCGCCAGGTGATCGAAGAAGAGTTCAAGGAACGCCAGGAAAGCGCCTTCAAGCAGGTCCAGCAGCAGGGGCAGGAACGGGGTCTGGCCCTGCTCCAGACGCCCTCCGGGTTGGCAATGGCGCCTGTGCGCGACGGCCAGGTGCTGTCGCCCGAAGACGTTCAAAAGCTGTCCCAGGAGGAGCGGCAGCGGATGGAGGCTGACGTGGAGCAGCTTCAGGATGCACTTCAGAAGGCTGTCCAGCAGTTTCCGCGTTGGCAGCGCGAGATGCGGGATAAGGTCAAAGCGTTGGACGGCGAGATCGCCAGTGCAGCGATTAGCGGCCATATCGACGAGCTCCGCACCAAGTACGCCGGTGTGGCGACGGTCGAAGGCTACCTGAGTGCCGTGCGGCAGGACGTGATCGACCACGTCCAAGATTTCCTGCCCCAGGAGGAAGCCCATCCGCCGGCCATGCTGTCTGAAGCCGGCGACGACGCCACCCTAATCCGGGCGGAGCTGCCGCTCTCTCGCCGCTACCAGGTGAACATCTTGGTCGATCACAGCAATGCAAAGGGAGCGCCGGTCATCTACGAGGACAACCCCACCTATCAGAATCTGGTGGGACGGGTTGAGCATATTGCTCAGATGGGGGCGTTGCTGACCGATTTCAGCCTGATCAAGCCCGGAGCGCTTCACCGGGCCAACGGCGGCTACCTGCTCCTCGACGCGCGCAAGGTCCTGGTGCAGCCTTACACCTGGGAGGAGCTGAAACGAGCTCTGCAAGCACGCCAGATCCAGATCGGAGCGCTGGGCCAGATGCTCAGCCTGGTCAGCACCATTTCCTTGGAGCCGGAGCTGATCCCCCTCGACGTCAAGGTCGCTTTGCTTGGCGATCCTGTGCTGTACTATGCGCTGTATGAGGCCGATCCCGATTTCGACGAGCTGTTCAAGGTGCAGGCCGATTTCGAAGACGAGATGGAACGCACCCCTGAGAATCAGGGCCTGTATGCCAACCTGATCGGCAGCATGATCCGCAGTGCCGGGCTGCGTCCATTCGACCGAGAGGCTGTAGCCCGCATCATTGAGCACAGTTCCCGCCTGGCGGGAGATGCCGACAAGCTCTCGACACGGATGCGTGACATTGCCAACCTGGTGAGCGAGGCCGACTACTGGGCCGGTCAGGCCGGGCGCGATGTGGCAGGCGCTGCCGACGTACAGCGTGCGATTGACGCCCAGGTCCATCGTTCCGACCGGGTGCGCGAGCGGCTCCGGGAGAATATCCTGCGTGGGACGATCCTGATCGACACGGAAGGGTCCAAGGTAGGCCAGGTCAACGGCCTGTCAGTCCTGCAACTGGGCAACTATTCCTTCGGCCAGCCGAACCGCATTACGGCCCGGGTGCGACTGGGCAAGGGGGAGGTGGTCGACATTGAGCGGGAGGTCGAGTTGGGCGGGCCGATCCACTCCAAGGGAGTGCTGATCCTGTCCGGCTTCCTGGGGGCCCGCTATGCGGTCGACCGCCCCCTGTCTTTGTCGGCCAGCCTGGTCTTTGAGCAGTCCTACAGCGGCGTGGAGGGTGACAGCGCCTCGTCGGCCGAGCTGTACGCCCTCCTGTCGGCCATCGCCGAGGTGCCGATCAAACAATCGTTGGCGGTGACCGGTTCGGTGAACCAACATGGTCAGGTGCAGGCCATCGGCGGGGTAAACGAAAAGATCGAAGGCTTTTTCGACGTGTGCCGGGCCAGGGGATTGACCGGCGAGCAGGGAGTGCTGATCCCGGCTTCGAACGTCAAGCATCTGATGCTGCGCCATGACATAGTCGAGGCGGCGGCTGCTGGACAGTTCCAGATCTACGCCGTCGAGACAATAGACCAGGGCATCGAGCTTCTGACAGGCCTGCCGGCCGGTGAGCGGAACAAGGCGGGCAGCTATCCCAAGGGCAGCATCAATGGCCGGGTCGAGGCCCGGCTGGCCGATCTGGCCAAGAAGCGGGCGGATCTGGCCAAGGAGCAAGAAGCATGAGCGGCGAGGGGAGCGAGCCGATCTTTCAACGCATCCTGGTAGCGCTGGATGCGTCACCACACAGCCTGGCGGCGCTGGAGGCGGCGGTTGCCCTGGCCGCCGATCTCCAGGCCGAGCTGCTGGGGCTGTTTGTCGAGGATGTCGACCTGTTGCGGCTGGCTGGGCTGCCTTTTGCCCGGGAGTTGGGGCTCTATTCGGCGACGCCGCGCCCTTTGGACGAACCGCAGGTGGAACGGGAGCTGCGGGCGCGGGCGCGCCGGGCAGAGCAGGCGCTGGCGGCCATGGCCGATCGTGCGCAGGTGCGCTGGTCGTTTCGCGTGGCGCGTGGGACGATCGCCGCCGAGCTGCTGGCGGCGGCCGTCGAAGCCGATCTGATCAGCCTGGGCCGGGCGGGCTGGTCGCCGACTGGCCGGCGGCGGGTGGGCTCCACGGCTCGGGCGGTGCTGTCCCAGGCTCCCCGGCCGGCGTTGGTCGTCCAGCAGGGTGTCCACTTGGAGCTGCCTGTCATGGCCGTCTACGACGGGTCGGCGCTGGCCGGCAAAGCGTTGGCCACTGCGGCACGCTTGGCAGAGGGCAGGGCGGGCGAGCTGCTCGTCCTGGTAGCGGCCGACGATCCGGATGAAACCGAACGTTTGCAAGGGCAGGCCGCCGGGTGGCTACAGGGGCGCGGGATACCGGCCCGCTTCCGCCAACTGACCGAAGCATCTGTGTCCAGACTAGTGCAGACCCTAAAGACAGAAGGGTGCGGCACGCTGATCCTGCCGGCTGAACTTGCTCTCTTGCGCGATGAAGCGCTGGCGACGCTGGTGGAAGAGCTGGATTGCCCAATGCTGCTGATCCGCTAGTCCTAAGCCTGAAGGATTGGCAAGCCAGGCGTCCTGGCGATCCTCACTGCTAGCTGATTCTGATAGTTTTCCGCAAATCCCCTTGACTTTTGCGACATAACGTGCTACAATTGACTTGCTCAGTCAAGTAGGGGGGCCTCCATGGCGGACCGGGTAGGCGGTTTGTACGATCTATTCGTCAGTTATAGCCTTTCCGATCGAGAGTGGGTCAGAGGTTACCTTGTGCCTGCTCTTGGGTTGCCTGCGCCGCGACTGGTCACCCCGGACGATTTCCGCCCCGGTGCCCCGTTGGTGGACGAGTTGGAACGTGTCGTCACCGGCAGCCGCCACACACTGCTGGTGCTTAGCCCGGCCTATCTGGCCGATGCGTGGTCTACTCTGGGCGAGCAGTTGGTCTCACACCTGAGCGTGGCAGAGCGGCAGATCCGGCTGATACCACTGCTGAAGACCGAGTGCGAGCTGCCCCTGCGCCTCGACTTTCGGGTCCGCCTGGACTGCACCGCCGAGGCCAATTGGGAAAGCGAAATTGCCCGCCTGCGGGCCGTGCTGGCCCAACCAGAGCCAGGGCTGGAGCGCATCCCCTGCCCCTATCCAGGCATGGTCCCCTTTTCAGAAGGGGATGCGCGCTATTTTTTCGGCCGCGAGCGTGAGATCGAGGATTTGTGGCGCCGCCTGCGCCACCCGGGCTTGACATTGGTCATCGGGCCATCCGGCTCTGGCAAGTCCTCGCTGATCTTTGCTGGCCTGGTTCCCGAGCTGCATCGCCGGCAGCCGGGGGAGTGGATGGTGCGGGCGATGCGCCCCGGCGCTACGCCGCTGGCCGCCCTGCAAGCGATAGCCGGCGATCTGCCGGCCCCGGCTCTCCAATCCTCCAACCCTCCGTTCCCCCAGACCTCTAGCTCGCCGTCATCCCGCCTGCTGCTGGTCATCGACCAGTTCGAAGAGCTCTTTGCCTCGGCCAAGTCGGACCAGATGGCCTTTATCGCGGCGCTGAGAGAGCTGTGCCAGGTTGACGCCTGCCGCCTCATACTGACCATGCGGGCTGATTTCTACCCCGAGCTGATGGTCAGCGATCTGTGGCCGGTGAGCCCTGCCGAGCGACTGGAAGTCGCCCCGCTGCGCGGCGCGGCGCTGCGCGAGGCGATCGTCGGGCCAGCTCAGGCAGAAGGGGTCTATCTTGAGACAGGACTGACCGAGCGCCTGCTGGCCGACGCCGCTGGCGAACCGGGCACGCTGCCCTTGCTACAGGAGACGATGGCGCTGCTGTGGGAGAAAAGAGCGCACCGGCTGTTGCCTGTAAGCGCCTACGAGCGGTTGGGCGGCGATGGGCGCAGTGGCTTGGCCACAGCCATCGCCACCAAGGCCGACGCTACCTTGACCGCACTCCCTGCCGAGCAGCACGCGATCGCCCGCCGTATCCTGGTGCGCCTGGTGCAGTTTGGCGAAGGGCGGCCCGACACGCGCCGCCAGCAGCCGGTGGCCGAGTTGCGCGCTGGCAACGATCCGGCCCTGTTCGACCAGACGCTGCGCCACCTGGTCGACAACCGCCTGCTGACGCTCGGCGGCGAGGAAGGGGATCCGGACCGCAGGGCTGACCTGGCCCACGAGGCGTTGATCGACGGCTGGCCGGCCTTTCAGCGTTGGCTGGCCGAGCGCCGGGAGGCCGAGCAGGCCCGCCGGCGCTTGGAGGCCAAGGCGGCTGAATGGGCGCGGTTGGGCCGGGGCAAGGCCGGCCTGTTGGACAGGGTGCAACTGGTAGAGGCCCAGCGCTGGCTGGCCGGTCAGGATGCAGCCGACCTGGGCTATGGGGAGATGGTGCTCGCCTTTGTGTCGACCAGCCGGACGGTGCTGCGCAATCAACAGCTAGTGCAGTGGGGGCGGCCGCTGCTGGCAGTGATCCTGGTTGGCCTTATGATCCTGGTGGGATGGACTGGGTATCGATTGTGGCTAAAGAAGCAGGTGCTGGATGCGAGTCCGGTCGTGCAGTTTGACGGCGGCGAGTTTGTTGTCGGCACAAATAGCCTGGACGTCGACGAGAGCAGCCATCCAGAATGGCGACTCTGGTACCCGGCCTTTGCCATTGAAAAGTACGAAGTCAGTAACAAGCTGTACTGCCTCTGTAGCAAGGCCGGCGGATGTGACGATCACCGCTATGGTGAACAACCGGTATGTGATCCGCAGATCACGGGTCAGCCGGTGACCAACATCACCGTGGCCAATGCCGCTCGCTATTGTCAATGGCTGGGTCGCCGTCTGCCGACAGAGATTGAATGGGAGCGGGCTGCACGCGGGGCTGAGAATCGCCTCTACCCGACCGGAGCTTTTCTGTCCAATCCGGCAGAGGTGAACATCGGCGATGGGACTGGGCTTGGAGCAACACTATGGTCAGTGACCGACGTGCGCCTAGATTGCACGACGGAAGGAGTTGTGGCCTTGGCCGGCAATGTCAGCGAATGGACGATTTCGCCGTGGCTAGACTATGACGATCCTGCCTATTTGACAACCTGGTGGCCGGATATGCCAGAGACGACCTTTGGTCGTGGAGTTGTGGTCAGGGGGGGCAGCGCGCAGAGCGGCCTCTACCGTGCACTGACCAGCGCGCGTGTTGTCCAGCCTGACATTCTGCCCTCAAGCGATGTTGGCTTTCGATGTGTGAGTGGGCTGCTCCCGGGCGAGTTTCGAGAACAAGTGAAGCGATTGGCGGAAGGCCAATGATGGCCAGTGTCAATGTGTGATCTCGGAAGAGGAAAGGAGACCGATCATGTCCGAGTATCAATCGACAACTGAACAGGCAATGGGGCCTCAACCGATCATTTATGACTATATCAAGGAGTATGCCGATCATGCATCTGGCATCGCGCACTTTGACACTCCTGCCCTTGGCCGCTTGCAGCTCAGCGTGCAGGGCCAACTGGCGGGTGTCGAGCGTTATGCCAAGACGGCCATCCTTCAGCGGCTTGATGTACGGGTACTGGGGCAAGAAGAATCTGCACAATTGGCCCTGTCAGATCGCGCTTACTGGCATGGTTGGCTGCAGAGCCGGTGCAAGGCGTTGCACGATCTGATCGACAAAGCCAGCCTGGAAGAGTTGGCAGATGGGCTACAGTGGGCCGCTCGCCTTCACGAGGCGCTGACCTCAGAGGAGTTTGGGCTCGTCGCCGAGTCCGAAATCGATCTGGCCGTGGATCGCTTGTGTGAGTTCCAGTTTCTCGACCTCGACGAGCGTCCCGAAGTAGCGGGATATGAACTGTTCTTGGACGTTGCGGTTGACGAGACGGGTGAAAGAGAAGGCGAGGATCCGACGGACGTCTACAGGCCAGTGAGTCCGAGCGCCACTGGGGTTTCGGCCGGGATCATCGGCGCACCGGACCTGTTTCTCTTCCGAGGCGGGCTGCGAAGAGATGAGGATGCCGGGCCTAATGGAACTGTAAGCGCGACCGGGGGGGCGGGCCTGTGGAGTCTGCATGTGGTCGGCGTCGCTCCACTGGTATATACCCTGTCTGGTAGCTGGATCTTCACTAGAAGGGTCTAGTCACGAGCTTGCCTGCCCTAGCGTTTTTGTCCGAGTTGCCCCATGCGCGGGAGGGGGTAGCGACTGGCGTCGCATTCACGGTTAATTGAGGAGGAAAAACATGCCCACTTTCAAAATCGAATCCCTACTGGCCGCCCGGCTCTTTGTCAGTCCCCGGCTCGCCGGCGACCGCATCTATTTCCTGAGCGACCTCTCCGGCCGCATCAGCCTGTACGCTATGGACCGCGCCGGCAGCGTGCCCGAACCGCTCCTGCCGCCCGACATCGCCCTCCAGAACCCGGCTCTCATGAACGGCGAGTCGTTCTACGTCTTTCCCAAGCTCGGCAAAATCTTGGTCATGATCGACCAGGACGGCGACGAGAACTACCAGCTCAACCTCATCCCCCTCGATGGCGGCCTGCCCGAGGCAGTTCTGGTCGAGCGGTTCAAGGGCAAGCAGGTCAACGTCCTTCACTGCGACGCCGAACGCAACCTGGTTGCCCTTTTTGTCGATCCGCGCACCAGCCCGCTCAACGAATCCTACCTGCTCAACCTGGAGACGATGGAGCTGACCGACCTGGGCGTCAGCCTGTACGGCAACTATTACACGGGCGCCAATGCTGACTATACCCGGATCATCCTGGTCGACAGCTACACCGCCGCCGACCACGCCGTCTACCTCTGGGAAAAGGACGTGGGCAGGCGCAAGCTGCTGTACGGCAAGCCGCTCGACGAGCGGAAGCCAGGCGAGACCGTGCCTCTGAACGCCATCGGCGCCTGCCACTTTACCCCGGGCGACAAGGGCCTGCTGCTGATCACCGCTCTGTTCGACGACGCTTATGGCCTGGGCTACTTGCCGCTAACCGGCGATCCACGGGTGCGGCCGGTCGACGTGGTAGGCGCAGTCCACCGCGGTCAGGGTGAGTTGTATGGCCTGGAGCACCTGGCTGGCGACCGTTACCTGCTGACCTACAACATCGACGGCTGCTCTTACGCCTACGAGGGTGCCTTTGATGAGGCAGTTCTCCGCTTCCAGGTTGACACAGTGATATGCGGCGCCGGCGTGTTGAGCAACGGCGTGCTCCAGT
>JAFGOG010000328.1 GCA_016926595.1 Anaerolineae bacterium | reverse complement strand
TGCAGCTGCGGCCCGGCCATGATGGTTCGGATCCCCGAGCTTGTTCGGGTTTGTTCTACTTGGTAGCTCCAAGTGACCCCAACAAGTTTGGGGATCCCCACTGGCAGACGGCTTGCACCAGAAACCAGTCTAGTTGACTTGTGGCACCGGCCTCTGCAGCACCGGCTCGTAACGCTCGCGCAGGCGCTGCCCCCAGGCCACCAAACGCCTGCCGACCCAGCTCAGGGTGCAGCAAACAACGCGGTTGGCGCGTCGATTCGTCATCTCCCGGGGGTGGGTAGCCCGGTACAGGTTGGCCTGGCGTAACAGCTCGTCGTTGATGGCCCTTCTAACCAGATGATCATACTGAAGTGTGACTGACATTGTCATTCCTCCTATTGTGATCGTTTTCCATTCAGTCGCCTATAGTCTACCAGAAATCGGCCCGGCTGTCGCCAGCCAAGTGATGGATCTTGGCTACGCAAAATGGCCGGTTTTTGTCATGTCCTATCTCGACACCACGCACGACCCTATACAACAAATGATGCATTTGCTCCAGGTCTGCCGGGCGGCATGTGTCTTGACACGGCCTCAAGCCGATGCTATAATAAAAATGAGCAAGGCAGCCTCTTTGTACCCCTCTTCCTTTTCGCGTTAGTTGCTATCCGTCTCTAGTCGGTCTTTTATCGTCTTGTCGGCGTGATCCATACAGGAGATCAAGATGGTCGATTTGATCGGTCAAGAGTTGGGACCCTATCGCATCCTCGAGCAGATCGGCGTAGGGGGCATGGCCGTCGTCTACAAGGCCTACCACGCGGCGATGGATCGTTATGTGGCGATCAAGGTGCTGCCCGAGCAGATGAGCCGGGACGCCGAACTGCACCAGCGTTTTGAGCGCGAGGTCAAGGTCATCGCCCGGCTGGAGCACCCGCACGTCCTGCCGGTCTACGATTCGGGCGAGGTGGACCACCGCCTCTTTTTGGTCATGCGTTATATCGAGGCCGGCACGCTGCGCGACCGCCTTTCGGCCGGCCCGCCGGGTGGCCCCCCTCCGTTGAGCCTGACCGAGACCAACCGCATCCTAGGCCAGGTGGGCAGCGCGCTGGCCTACGCCCACCGGCTGGGGGTGGTGCACCGTGATGTCAAGCCCAATAACGTCCTGCTCGACGCGCACGGCGACTGCTACCTGACCGACTTTGGGCTGGCGCGGATCATGGAGGCCTCGATCCAGCTCACCGGGGCCGGGGTGGGCGTGGGCACGCCGGCCTATATGAGCCCGGAGCAGGGCCAGGGCGAACAGGCCGACGCGCGCAGCGACCTCTATTCACTGGGGGTGATGCTCTACGAGATGGTCACCGGGCAGGCGCCCTACCAGGCCGAGACGCCGCTGGCTGTGGTACTCAAGCACATCACCGCCGCGTTGCCCCTGCCGCGCACGATCAAGCCGGACATCCCGGCCCAGGTGGAGCGGGTGATCCTCAAGGCGCTGGCCAAAAAACCGGACGAGCGCTTCCAGAGCGCCGAAGAGATGGTCGCGGCCTTTGATCAGGCAGTTCGAGCGGCAGGTGACATGCCGTCGACCGGCGTGCCTGCTGTGGAAGCCTTTGTTGAGGGTGAAAAGTGGATGGATTCGGTTTCATCGCTCCAAGAGGCGATGCCGTTAACGGCCGCTCCTTTGACCACGCCGGTCCTCAAAAGCCCCCTAACCAAAAAATGTCCCCTGTGCGCCGAGAGCATCAGCGCTGAAGCGCAGGTCTGCCACTATTGTGGGGCCAGGTTCGAGGTATCCTACCAGGGAGACTGCCCGCAGTGCCAGGCGGTGGTCCAGGCCGACGAAGGGGGCCGGTGTGCGCAGTGTGGCAGTTCGGTCGAGAACCTGCGCATCGCAAGCCGTTTCCTGGGCCAGGCGACCGGCCAGTTTGTGCGCGGCGCTCAACCCGAGTCGTCGCGGGAGCTGTCCATCTGGGATCGCCGGGGTGAAGGGGTGTTTATCCGCCTGAGCGCTGTTTTCGTCGATTTTTGGGCCATTTTGCTGATCGCCTCGATCGTCCTGGCCATTGCCGTGGCGATCCGTGGAGGGAGTGCCAGCCTGGAGGAGGGGCAATTGGAAAGCTGGTTGGGCATCGCCGCCCTGGTGGTCGTCCCTGTCGTCTGGCTGCTTTACTTTACCCTGTTGGAAGGCGCCTCGGGCACGACGTTGGGCAAGTGGCTCGGCGCACGGCCGGTGGCGACGCTGCGGGTCATCAAAAAGGATGGCACGCCTTGCGGGTATGCGCGGGCGTTCGTCCGCGCCCTGTTTGGCCTCTTGGAGATAAACCCGCTTGGCGCGATCGCCATCTGGCTCACCCCGGCCAACCAGCGCATCGGTGATCTGGTCGCCGGGACGCTGGTGGTTAGCCGGAGAAAACTGGCCCGCGTTTCCTTACAGGGGCGCGCCGCCACCTTTGAGTTTGTCGATGGCCGCCGGGTGGTGGTGGATGAATTGATGCGTGGCGTGGTGCAAAAGTGGATCAACTGGAACCGTATGCAGCTCACCGGCGTTACGCCGGAGGGAAAACGGGTGCGCCTGCGCGATCTGGTTTTCCCCGATGCCTACAAGCGAGGCCAGATCAAAGACGAGCTGGAGCGCTTTTTCCAACTCAAGATCGCCGAACGGGTGCAGTGGGGGCGGCTGGTCCCGGCCGCGCTGCTGCTGATCTTTGGTCTGGCGGCGCTGTTGGGCGGGCTGCAGATGGCCAAAGAGGGCGGCAGCCAGCCGGCCTTTCCCTGGCTGACCCCCACGCGCCGGGCTGTAGCCACGCCGACGGCTGCCCGCCGTGCGCCTTCGCCCACACCCCGTGCCACCCAGCCGGCGCGCGTGCCGGCCCCAACGGAGCCGCCGCTGGCGCCCACGGCGACCCCGCGCCCAACGCGCACGCGAGCGCCATCCCCGGCGGCGACGGCCGCGCCCGCCTGGGGCGCCCGGGTCCGCGGCGAGGCGGTGAACCTGCGCGCCGGGCCGGGCACGAACTACCCGGTGATCGCCGTGCTGAAACAGGGCACGCGGCTGACCGCGTTCGAGCGAACGGCCAATTCGGATTGGTTCACCGTCGAGGTGAACGACACCGGCCAAAAGGGCTGGATCTCGATCACCGTCGTGGATATGGAGTTTGACCCGGCCGATCTGCCCATCGTACAGGAAACGCCCCCGCCGCCCGAGCCGACGCCGACGTCGGTCGAGGCCGCGCCGGCTCAGCCCACCGCGCCGTCGGCTTCTGGCTCAGGGGCGGCGCAGGGACGCATCCTGTGGAACGGCCAGCCCTTTGTCGGGGTGACCGTCAAGCTCTGTTCGAATTGGCAGATGTTTGGCGGCTGCAAGGGGACCGAATACAAGGCCACCACCGGACCCGACGGGCAGTACCGGATCGAGGGCGTCTCGCCCGGCAAATACAGTTTCGTGACCAAGATCCCCGGGCAGTCGAACGAAACAGGGTGGTTGGGCAGGGCGGTGGAGGTGCAGGCCGGGCAAACGGCGAACGTGCGCGACACGTCGGTGACAAAGTACGACCTCAAGCCGATCTCCCCCACCGGCAAGGTGACCGTGGACGCCAACCCGCCGACGCTGGTCTGGGAGGCGTATCCCGGCGCGGCCTATTACAAGGTCTATGCCGCCGGCGGCTCGCCGTTCACGACGATAGCCGGTTTTGTCGAGGTGTGGGCCACCCGGTACGCCTTGCCCACGACCCTGGGGGCGGGCGAATACCACTGGCGGGTGCAGGCCTACAATGCCGGCGGCGGTCAGATCGCCGAGTGCGACGCGTTGAGCTACTTTACGGTCAAGTAAGTGAGGCGCTGGGGATCATCCAGGCAGCCCGTTCGTGAGTTTAAGAACAGATTACCGGGTTGCCCTAGTTTACGAGTGAATACAAACACGGATCAACTGACGCTACCAAGTGTGGTCAGTTGATCCGTGTTTCAGTGCTTTGCTCGTGATCCTCGTGTGGCAGCATTCAGTACGACAGCCTTTCCTGAACCGACCGCATGGACTCTCCGCCCTGGAGCGGTTTGAGCGCCTTGCCCACGGCGGCGATGGCGTGCAATACGCCGTTGGCTATCCGGCCTGCCGCACCCTGGGTGTGACGGGAGCGCCACACCTCGTCGGCCCTGCGGTACCGCCGTTCCAGGTCTTGCCTGGTGCAGTTGTTTTCTAGCCAGTTTTCGCTGTACATTGTTTTTTCCTTTCTGCGGTTCCTCCGCCTATTCTGTGTTTGACTCTTTGCTCTCAGTATACCAGGCCAACGCATCCAGATCGCAGCGAGATCGCAGCGGGATCGCAAAATATCCAGTGCAGGATGACGAGAGTGTGGTATAATAGGGAGAGAAACGCTCATTTAGGCCGAGTCACGCCAAGAGCACTGGAGAGGATGGCCGATGCCCCGTTTGACAATCTCTTTGTTGGGTTCCTTTGAGATCGAATTGGAAGGCGCCCCCGTCGCCGCCCTGAGCAAAGTCCGCGCGCTGCTCGCTTACCTGGCTGTGGAAGCCGATCGCCGGCGACCGGAGGCGATCGCGCACCGCCGCGAGAGCCTGGCCGGTCTGTTATGGCCCGACTGGCCCGAGCAGTCGGCGCGCACCAACCTGCGCAACGCCCTCTCCAAACTGCGCCAGGCGATCGGTGATCGTGCGCCATCGCCGGATCGCGACACCCCCCATGTGGGAGAGACCAGGGAGCAGCCGGTGTTGCTGATCACGCGAGAGACGGTCCAGTTCAATATAGAGAGCGACTGTTGGCTCGACGTAGCGACGTTCAACCGCTTGGTAGCGGGCGACCGGCAGGGAGCAGGGGCCGCCCGGCGCCTGGAGGAAGCGGTGGCCCTCTACCGAGGTCCGTTCCTGGAAGGGTTCTCGGTGGAGGACAGCTCCGCCTTTGAGGACTGGGCGCTGCTGATCCGCGAGCGGCTCGAAGCGCAGGTGCTGGACGCGCTGCACTGGCTGACCGGGGAGTACGAGCGGCGCGGGGATCGCCGCCGCGCGTGCGACACGGCCCGGCGCCGGATAGCGTTAGCGCCTTGGCAAGAGCAGGCGCACGGCGACCTGATGCGCTTGCTGGCCTTGAGCGGGCAGCGCGGCGCCGCCCTGGCTCAGTACGAGGCCTGCTGTCGCGCGCTGAAAGAGGAATTGGGCGTCGAGCCGGGCCAAGAGACGCAGCGGCTTTATCAACGCATCCGCAACGGTGACCTGGCACCGCCACTCCAGTCGGCGCCCGAACCGGAGAGCACGCCACTGGTTGTAGACGTAGGCGCGATTCCCATATCGCGCGAGACACAGGCGCACTCAACACCCTCTGACGCCCAACAGATCGTGTTCACGCCTCCCCCTGTATCCTTCCCGCCGCAGGCCCGTCCTGAGCCTGCCGAAGGCGGGATGCAGGGAGGGCTGGAGGGCGAGCGCCGGGTGATCACGGCCCTGTTTTCCGACGTCAAAGGCGCCACCGCCCTGGCAGGACAGATCGACACCGAAGACTGGGTCGAGATCATGAGCCATGCCCTTGAGATCCTGAGCGCCGAGATCCATCGCTATGGCGGCGAGATCGACCGCTACGAAGGCGATGGGCTGGTCGCCTTTTTCGGCCTGTCCACGGCACACGAGGACGACGCCGAGCGCGCTGTCTTGGCCGCCTTGGCCATGCGGGAGGCGATCAAACGCTACGCGGCCGAACTCGCCGAGAGCGACGGGGCGGATACAGAATATCCGATCGATCTGCTGCTGCGGGTGGGGCTGAGCACGGGGGAGGTGATTGCGACCCACGTGGGCGAAGCCTTCCAGCACGGCGCGACCACGGCCATGGGACGGACCATCGCCCTGGCCTCACGGCTGGAATCGGCGGCCGAGCCGGGAACGGTGCTGGTCGGCGAGCATACCTACCGTCTGGTTGAACAAGCCTTCGAGTGGCAGTCGATGGGCGGCATCGCCGTCAAGGGGTACGGCGAGCCGGTAGCCGCCTACCGCCCGCTCAAGCGCAGGGCGATGCCCGGCAAGAGACGGGGCATCGAGGGGCTGGCATCGCCGCTGGTGGGCCGGGACAAAGAGCTTGACGCGCTAGAGCAAGCGATCGCACGCCTCCGGTCCGGCATCGGCGGCATCGTCACCGTCGTCGGCGAGGCCGGCATCGGCAAGTCGCGCCTGGTGGCCGAACTGCGCAAGCAGCTTGCAAGGTTTGACTTTCAACCTTCAACGCTTCAGTGGATCGAGGGCCGCTGTCTCTCCTACGCGACCGGCAGCGCCTATCACCTCTGGCTGGACATGCTGCGCGACTGGTTGGGCCTGGCCCTCGACGTCCCGGCGGTCGACGTGCGCCAAACGCTGCGCGAACGGGTGCGCGCCCTGTGCCCGGACGGCAGCGACGAGGTTTACCCTTACCTGGGGCGGATGATGGGCCTGGCGCTGGAGGAGGAGGCCGAGGCGAAGCTGCGCGGCCTCGACGCCGAGAGCCAACGCTTCCTCACCTTTAGCGCCGTAGAGACGCTGCTGTCGTGCGCGGCGGAAAAAGGCCAGCTGGTTGTGGTTTGCGAGGATCTGCACTGGGCCGACGCCACGTCGCTGGCGCTGCTCGAGCAACTGCTGCCCCTGATCGATCGTGCCGCCCTGCTCCTGATCTGCGTCTTTCGTCCCGAAAGGGCGCACGGCTGTTGGCAGATCAAGGAACGTGCCGCGCGTGACCATGCCCACGGTCACACCGACCTGGCGCTCGAACCACTCTCTCCCTCGGCCGGCGCCACGCTGGTTGGTAACCTGCTGCACGTCGAGGATCTACTCCCCGAGCTGCGGCAACGCATCCTCGATCGCGCCGAGGGCAACCCCTTTTTCGTCGAAGAGATCCTGCGTTCCCTGATCGATGAAGAGGTCGTGGTCCACGACGAGACGTCCGGGCACTGGCGGGCGACGCGGGAGGTGGGCGACATCCCCATCCCCGGCACGCTGCACGGGGTATTGAGCGCGCGCATCGACCGCCTGCCGGGGGAGAGCAAGCGCGTCCTGCAGCTGGCCTCGGTCATCGGGCGCATCTTTGCCTATCCTATCCTTGCTGCGATCATCTCCCCTCTCCCGTCTGCGGGAGAGGGAAGGCGGGCCCTCGACGCCCAGCTCGTCGCCCTGGAACGCGCCCAGCTGATCCGCACCCGGGCGCGGCTGCCCGAGCGCGAGTATGCCTTCAAGCACGTCTTGACCCAGGAGGCGGCCTATGCCAACCTGCTCAAGCGGGAGCGCCGGGCTGCCCACCGCCAGGTCGCCGAAGCGCTGGAGCAGCTCTACCCTGAGCGCATCGAGGAGCAGCTCGGGCTGCTGGCCCACCATTGGGAGCAGGCCGGGGAAAGGGAGCGCGCCGTCGCCTACCTGCACCGGGTCGGGAAGCGGGCGGCGGCCCAGTACGCCAACGAGGAGGCGATCGGCTACCTGTCTCGGGCGTTGGCGCTGGCGCCGGTAGACGATCTGCAAGTCCGCTATCTCCTCACCCTCGCTCGCGAGCGTGTGTACAACGTGCAGGCCCTGCGAGAGGCGCAGGGTCGTGACCTTGAGGCGCTCAGGCAGGCCGCCGAACTCCTTGCTCGAGAGGACGATGGGCAGCAAGGGACCCGCAGGCTGGCCGAGGTCGCCTTGCGTGAGGCGAACTATAGCCAGCGGATGCGGGACAACGCCGCAGCCAGCGCCGCCGCTGAACGCGCCATCCACCTTGCCCGGGCGGACCAGGACCTGGGCATCGCGGCGGAGGCTTATCTCGTCTGGGGCAGATGCTCCCAGGATCTTGAAACGCAGGAGGGCCGGTTTGAGCAGGCGCTGGCTCTCGCACGCGTGGCAGGCCACCGGCCGGTAGAGGCCGACGGCCTGCGTGAACTCGGGATGATAGCCTCCAAGCGGTTCGACCAAGCTGCGGCCAAGCGTTGCTATGAGCAGGCACTGTCCATCTATCGCGACCTGGGCGACCGCCGGGGTGAGGGCCGGGTGCTCAATACCCTTGGCTTTCTTTGCGCGGAGCAGGGAGACTATGCTGCCGACATTGCTTACCACGAGCAGGGCCTGCGTCTCTGTCGCGAGACCGGCGCTCGCTGGGAGGCGGCCTGGGCGATGTTGGCTCTTGGCATGGGCTTCCTATCCCAGGGCGACTATGCGCCGGCTATTGGCCACATGGAGGGGGCTCTAGGCATCTGGCGCGAGATCGGCGACCGCTGGACCGAGGTACTTGGTCTGCTCGGCCTGGGTTGGATCCGCCATACGCTGGGTGACTACCCTCGGGCCAGGGAGTGTTATGAACAGGTGTATTCCGCCCACTCTAATCGTCCGGGCATGTTGGCCACGGTGCAGTCTTGTCAAAGCCTGCTCTACCATCACCTGGGCGATGGCGAGGCTGCGCACGCCTGCGCACAGCAGGCGCTTGACCAGGCAAAACACACAGAGGATCTCGGCCAACAGGCATCCGCCCTGTTAGCCCTGGGCCACGCGCTCGCCACGCTGGAAGACTGGACCGGGGCGGCCGCTGCATACCGGCAGGCCTTGGCTCTGCGCGAGCAGTTCGGCCAGCATCACCTGGCTCCCGATCCCCTGGCTGGCCTGGCCCGCGTGGCGCTGGCCCAGGGGGAGCCGGCGGAGGCCATGGCTCACGTGGAAGCGATCTTGGGCTACCTGGAGGCCCGCCCCACGCTCGAGGGCACATGGGAGCCTCTGCACATTTACCTGACCTGCTACCACGTCTTGTGTGCCAACGGCGACCCGCGCGCGCAGGGCGTCCTGGACGCGGGCTACCGGCTGCTCCAGGAACGCGCAGCCAAGATCGACGACGAGGCGCTGCGCCGTTCTTACCTGGAGAATGTGGCGGCCAACCGCGAGCTCGTGGCCGAGTGGGAAGCCTTGAAACACTGAAAAAGCGGCACCGAGATATCTCGATGCCGCTCTACCGTTTAGCTTTTATTCGGAGCCACCTGCGGTTGGCTGGCCCAATCCCCAGACTGAGCCGCTTTCCCCCCCCCGCGATGGCGCCACATGCTGCGCGGTCGGGTGCGGATCAGGCGCCGACTCGGGCGCGCTAGGCGCCGGGGCCGACGTGCAGCACGCGCATCATCTCGTGATCCTCGTGAGACAGGATGTGGCAGTGCCACACGCAGCGTCCGGGCAGGTCAAAGGTCGCCTTGATGCGGGTGACCTGATCCGGCAGCGCCGTGACCATGTCCTTATACAGGGATTCCCATACACACGATAGGACTCTTGTCAGCTTTTGGCAGATGGATTTCAGTGGAAGAAAAACAAGAGCCGCCGGTTGCGCGGCGGCCTGGAAAGCTGCTGTGCACGCTATCGTGTCAGGCTCTCTGCCCACGCGCGCATGGGACCTGGTGGTTGCAGCGCCACGTATTGTTCAAAAAGCCGGATGCTTTCCTCGCGCAGCAGCCCGCCATGGATGGTGGGCAGTTGATAGCCGGGTATGTCCTCTTTTTTTCTGTCCCACCCTTGGGCTAGGTTGACCGCGCCATCGCCGGGCGACGCCAGCGCATAATACAGCTCACCCAAAAAGAAGGACATCGCCGCCCCCATGCACATCAGGCACGGCTCGAGGGTGGTGAACAGCCTGGCTTCGTGGCGTTGGGCGAACGACAGCCCCTGCCGGTCGGCTTGTTCCAGCGCGATCAGCTCGGCGTGGCCCAGGTAGCGTTTCTCGCGTTGCTCCGAGGCCGTTCCCTGGGCGATGATTTCTTCGTCGAGAACCACGACGGCGGCGATGGGAAATTCGCCCTGCTCGAGGGCCTCGGCCGCCAGGGTCAGCGCCTGGCGCATGAAATACGCGGGGGATTGGGTCTTGCGCATGGCCTATAGATCCTGGTAATAGCGGACCAGGGGCAGGGGCGTGTAGCCGGCTTTTTCGTACGATCGCCTGGCTGGGGCGTGCCCCTCGTCGCCGCCTGTGCCGACCTCGGCCAATCTCATGCCCGCCGCTTTCATCTTGTGCAGCGCCGTGACATTCAGTTGCGTGCCGATGCCCTGGTTTTGGTAATCGGGATGCACGGCCAGCAGTTGCACCTCTCCGGTGGCCACTTGTTCTTTCAGTTCGTAGACCAGAAACCCGGCAACCGTGCCGTCCACTTCGGCCACCAGGGTGTGGTATTTTTCCGTGTTACTGACCGCTTTTTCCACACCTTCGCCCTGGCTCTTGCGCCAGTCTGGATAGGCGAGGGGATAGATCTGGGGGCCCAATACCTGCCTCCAGGAACAAAAGATGGGCTCCCAGGCCAACAACGATAGTTCGACGATCGCATCGGTATCCTGGTCGGTAGCTGATCGGATGTGCAGGTTCATTGTCATTCTCCTTGGCTTGAATGAGGTCTGTGCCAGGACTCAAGGCCCGCAGTCGCACGGCACGATCGGCAGGTAAGCTGTGTGGGGCACGACGGTGATCGGGCGGGCCATCGTCTCCTCGCTGGGGCACCTGTTGGCTGCGGTCAGGGTGACGGTGTAGTCACGGGGTGTCGTCGTGGCTGCAAAAGTGCGGGTGACGACGGGCCCGCTGCCCACCAGGTCGCCGTCAAAGTTCCAGGTGTAGGTGATCGGCCGGCTGCCGGCGCTCACCGCGGCGCTAAAGGTGACTTGGTCACCCACCGTCGGCCGTGGCGGGTCGACGCTGAAATCGACGCCCGACACGGGCCAGCAAACGGTGTCGTCCAACGCCAGGTTGACTGCCGCCAGCGCATCCAGGCGTCCCCAGCCGTAGACGTTGTTGGGCACGCTGCCCGGCAAATCGCCGCATTGTGTGCTGCCGAGGGGCACCGCGGCGGCGTTGAGGATCGCCTCCGTTTCCCCGATCTGGTTGCGCAGCGCCGGTTGGGCCGACCAGATCAAGGCCACCGTCCCGGCGACGTGGGGGCTGGACATCGAGGTGCCCTGTGCAAAGCCCCAGTAGCCGCCTCCGGAGGCGCTGGAGCGGATGTTGACTCCCGGGGCGGCGATATCCGGCTTGAGGCGGTTCGAGCCGTCCACACTGACCGGGCCGCGGCCGCTAAAGCTGGCGATCGTGTCGCTGCCGTCGGTCGCGCCAACCGTGTAAGCGGCGTCATAGATCGCCGGCGGTGCGTTGATCGTGCCGCACGCCGAGCCCCGATTTCCCGCCGAGACGACGGTCATGATCCCCGCTGCGCGCTGCGCCTCAACCGCTGCCTGCAAGATGTCCCACGAGCAGCCCTCAAAGGGCGGGCAGTCCCACGAGTTATTGGTCACGTCGGGCGCCAGGTCGGGATCGCCTTCGGCCGGGGCGCCGCCGACCGGGTAGGGGGCCAGGAAAAACTCAAAGCACTCCAGATAGGTCGCCGGGGTGCCAAATCCCTGGTCCATGTTGCGACAGCCGATCCAGCGCGCGCCGGGAGCCACGCCGATCTGGTTGCCTGCCCGGTCGTCGCCCACGGCGATACCCATGGTGATCGTGCCGTGTCCGTCGTCATCGCATGGTTCGGCTGCATCTGGGCCGCAGTTCCCACCGCCGGTGTGGATCGCGTCGTGCCAGTTGCCGTCATGATGGGCAGTGCTGCCATCCCAACCCCGGTATGGCGCGATCAAGGCCGGGTGGTCCCAGTCGTAGCCGGTATCCTGCCCGCCGATCACGATCCCTTGCCCGGTGTACCCCATGGCCCACACCTGGGGGGCGCCCACGTGAGCGATGTTCCACTCGACCGCGCCGCGTGCCTGCGGCTGCGGTCCGGCGGCGGGTTGGAGCCGGGCGTGATAGATGCGCGGGTTGGCTTCGATGCGGGCCACGTCAGGCCGGGCGGCCAGGGCATCCAGCAGCGCTCGATCGCCGCGTAGGACGTGGATCAGGTTGACGATGTAAAAGGCGCGATAAGGCACGGCTCGGGCGTCGAGCCAGGCGCGCAGCGCGGCCTGGCTGTGTTGCGCTTGCGCCCATAACGTTTCGCGGACAAAGCGGCCCTTGACCTGCTTTCCAACCAGGGTGGCGGCAGGACGCAGATCCGCCTGCGCGGACAGGATGACCAGAAAGTCGGTCCAGCGGCCATCGGCCACCTGGTCGAGCACCCAGGGCGAGATCTTGACCGGACGAGATGGGCCGGCGCCGAGATCGTCGGTCAGGCTGGGGGCCGGCGACAACGCGCCCGAGGCGCTGTCCAGGGGCCAACACAGGACGATCACCCACAGGACAAGCCAGGCTGGCCGTATTCTGAACCGGGCCCAGGGCCCGATCTGTTGTTGTCTCATGTTGTCTTTTCCAGTCACAGTGTGGCCCACTTGTGCAGGCATTCTATCATAGGCCTGTTGGGGTGGCAAACTGCGCTGTTGGTACAAGTGATTGCGCTGAACGTGGCAGTAGAGCGGCGTGTGGCGGTCGAGCGGTCTGCAAACGTTAAGCGGATGGTTCCTCTGCCGGGGAAAACACTGGACGGCGGGCAAGCATCCGTCGCCCAGTGTTTACGGTCGTGTTGTGGCTTATTGTGGCACTGCTTGAGACCAGGCCAAAAACTGGTCTGTCATTCTTTGCCACCAACTGCTCGTGGGCGGGGTACCTGCAAGCAAGATATCCGTCTCCGCAGGCTCTGCCATGACCAGGAATTTGACATCATCGACCACGATTGGGACAAATCCAAGCGCCTCGGCCCTGACAGCCAGTCGTTCAACCGATTGCATCTCGGCAATCTCGCGGATCAATTGCTGGTTTTGCTTTTGCAGGCGCGCCTGCTCTGTTTCCAGGTCTTGCACGCGCCGGCCCGTCACGGTGACATAACTGGCCTGAGAAAGATAGATCCACCCTAACAGACCGAACGCGACGAGGACACACAATATTCCCCACATCGCGCGGTTGCCAAACTGCTGCCGTCTTTCCTTGATGCAATGTGAAGCAACTGCCATCTTGTTTTCCTTTGTTCAGTGTGTTGTTTCGATCCAGGTTGGCGCTATGGCGGCGCCGAGTTTACCTGGCTTGTATCCTGTCAAGGTCAGGCTCTCGACAAACGTTTCCCTTGATCCTGATCCTAGAGCGCAATGTTGCCAAACTGCTCAGCCATCACCTCTGCTTTGGATTCAGCCTCCTGAAGCGTTTCTCTCCATCGCTCAGGGTTCCACAATTCAAAGCGCGTGTTCATGCCGACGATCACGACTTTGGACTCCAGACCTGCATAGTCGCGTAGGAACTTGGGGATCGCGATACGCCCTTGCCGGTCAACCAGTGTATGGGTGGCGCCTGAGAAAAAGAAGCGGAGCAGATCACGGGCAGATTTTTGGCCAAGCGACAGTTTTTCTCCCAGTGCAATAGTAAATGCAAGCCAGCCTTCATGTGTAAACGCAAACAGACATCCATCCAACCCGCGCGTGATCACCAGGTCTCGTTCCGAGCAAGCAAAGTTCGCCGGGATGCTTAGCCTCTCTTTGTCGTCTGGAACAGTGATGTATTCACCAAGAAACATGGTCCAACCTGTCTGCTTTTGGATTCAACCTGACTCCCTATGTGCCCTCATCGGCTAGTTGACGTATTCCGGGTATAGCTTATGCATGCACGTGGGGCAGATGCTGTGGCTCAACCGGCAGTTAACCTGCGCCAGTACCGCTTCTCCCAACGGTTGCCAACAGCCGTGATCGTCGCGCACCTGATAGCAGGCCGCGCAGACGGTGATCAACCTGTCGGTGCCTTCCCGAGAGGCGAGCATGTTGCGGAAAAAGTCCGGTATGGTCGTCGGATAGGGCGTAGGGATTGTGTACAGGGCCATTGTGCTCCTTTCGCGATCGCGTCATTACTGCCGCCAGTATAACATGGCGGTGTGACCAAAACGTTGTGCAAAGGTATACAGACCGACCAGGTAGCGTTAATTTTGCGTGAAACTTGCTGTTTGTGGTATAATGAAGCGTGTTGAGATAAAGGGGGGGATACGAACCATGACCTGCCGGTTGGCCGTGTCGTTGCTGGGGCCGTTTGAGGCCCGGCTCGATGGACAGCCTATTTCGTTCCGTAGCGATACCATCCGCGCTCTGCTGGCTTACCTGGCGCTGGAGGCCGGCGTATCGCACTATCGCGAATCGTTGGCGACGCTGCTGTGGCCCGAACACCGGTCGGTCATTGCCCTGACCAACTTGCGCCAGACGCTCTCTCGGTTGGTGCGGGCCATTGGCGATCAATCGCCTGGCCCCAGGTTTCTGCGCATTAATGCCCGGACCGTTCGTTTCGATCCGACCGGCGATGTCCAGATCGATGTACGTCTCTTTGAGGAACGGATCGCCCAGGTCCAGCGCCATCGCCATCGTCGCGTCGAGGCATGCGTGCCTTGTGTCCAGGCGCTGCAGGAGGCTGTGGCGCTCTATCGCGGCGAATTTCTCTCCGGTTTTTCCCTCAACGGCGCGCCCGAGTTTGAGCAATGGGCGCTGTTGCAGCGTGAGCATCTGCATACGCTGGCCCTCAATGCGCTATCGGTGTTGGTTACTTATTATGCCGAACGTGGCGAGTGGGACGCGGTGTACCACGGTGCGCTGCGCCAGATCGAACTCGAGCCCTGGCACGAACCGGCGCATCGTCACATCATGCAGGCTCTGGCTATGACCGGCAGGCGTGGCGCGGCTTTGGCCCAATATGAAAGCTGCCGCCGGCTTTTGCTCGACAATCTGGATGTCGAGCCCGAAGAGGCTACCCAGGCGTTGTACGCCGAGATCCAGGCCACTGAATTGGGCACACAAACGCCGGCCCGAAACGCCCTGACTCTACGCGCTGTGTCGCCGCATGGCGTGCTGGCTCACACGAATTCGACCCGCAAAAGCCCGGCTGACAAGGTTACGGCGCGCAATGGCCAGGCGCGCAATGGCCAGGCGCGCACGGATAGCAATCCGGCCGATATGAGTCCGGCGGACAGAGACCCGCCGCCCAATCTGCCCGCCCGCACGACGCTCTTTGTCGGGCGCGAGGCCGAGATGGCTCAGATTAGCGAGTGGTTGGCCGGTCCGGATGACCGCTTGATCACCTTGACCGGGTTGGGAGGCAGCGGCAAGTCGCGCCTGGCGCTGCAGGTGGCCTACGAGCAGCGGTTTTTCTTCCGCGATGGCGTGTCTTGGGTGTCGATGGCTGGCCTGACCGACCTGGCTGATGTGCTGCTGGCTGTTGCCCACACCCTGAATATCAACATGCGTGGCCCGGCTTCGGTCTTTGAACGACTGATCGCCCATTTGCGCGACAAAGAACTGCTGCTGGTGCTCGATAACTGCGAGCATCTTCCTGCCTTGGGTGAACGCATCGCCACATTGCTGCGCGCTGCGCCGCAGGTATACATCATGGTGACCTCGCGCCAACCGCTGCGCGTCCACGCCGAGCACGTGCTGACCGTGGGAGGGTTGTCCACGAGCCGCGCCAAGGAGCTCTTTGCCGCCAGCGTCCGGCAGATCGATCCTGGATTCGGCCTCGCTGCCCACTCGTCCCAAGATCGGGCTGCCGTCGAACGGATCTGCACGCTGGTGCAGGGGCACCCCCTGGCCCTGGTCCTGGCGGCGATGTGGATGCGCACGCTCTCGTGTGCCCAAGTGGCCGACGAGATCGCCGCCGATATCGACATTCTGGGCACGGCGCTCCACGATCTGCCGGAACGTCACCAATCTCTGCGCGCCTTGTTTGATTATACCTGGCAGCGTATGGATACGCCGGAGCGTACGGCCTTGAGCCAGATGTCCGTCTTTCGGGGCAGTTTTAGCCGCCAGGCGGCCCAGAAGGTGTGCGACGTCTCACTGCCGATGCTGCAGGCGCTCAGCGAGCGGTCGCTGCTCCAGCCCACCGGCGATGGGCGGGTCGCACTCCATCCCCTGGTGACTCGCTTTGCCGCCGAAAAGCTGGAAACGATGTCCGCCCTGGTAGTCCATCTGACCCGGGAGCGACATGGTACCTATTACCTGAATAACCTGGCCGAGCAGGGTTCGATCTTTCAGTCGCAGCCGCAGATGGCGCTGGCCGAGATCGGGCGGAACTGGGCCGATATCCTGGCGGCGTGGCGTTGGGCGGCAGAACAGGCCCGGGTGGGACTTTTGGCGTCGAGCACCGCTGGGCTGACTGCCTATCTGATGTACCAGGGATTGTTCCAGCAGGGTGAGGCGATCTTGGGCGCTGCGGCGCAGACCCTGGCCTCGCAGTTTCAGACGACGCGTTCGCCGATGGATGACGCCATCCGCCAGGTGTATGGCCGCTTGCTGGGTGAACATGCCCGCTTTTTGAATGCCCTGGCTGCCTACGCTCAGGCGGCCCAAACGGCGCAGCAGGCCATCGCCGTCGCCGTGGCGACAGCCGACACGTTGGGTGAGGCGAAAGGGCACCTGGCCTGGGGGATCGCCTGTTCGCGGTTGGGACAGGATGCCGTCGCTCACGAGGAACTGCTGCGTGCCCTGCACTTTTTCCGCCAGGCGGGCAGCCGTTTTGGCGAGAGCCAGGCGCTCAATTTCTTGGGCAGCGCTGCCAACCAGCTCAATGACCCGGCAGGCGCGCAGAGCTACCACGAGCAGGCGCTGCAGATCTGTCGTGAGATCGGCGATCGGCACGGTGAGAGCATTGTCCTCAATTCACTGGCCGGGTCGTTATATAACCAGGGTCAGTACCTCGCGGCCAGGGCTTGCTGGCAGCAAGCGCGGGATATTTGTGCCCAGATCGGCAGCCGTTGGGACGAAAACAGGGCGATCGGCAGCCTGGGCAGCCTGGCCATCGACCTGGGTGAGTACGTCGAGGCGCGAATCTATCTGCAGCAGGCGCTGGACTTTAGCCTACACAGCGCCGACCGCGCCGGCCAGGGCATCCGCCTGCACGAGTTGGGTGTGGTGGCTTCATGTCTGGGTGAGCACGGGCAGGCGGCGGCCTATCACCAACAGGCCGCGCCGATCCTGCACGAGATCGGGGAACTGCAATGGGAGATTCGGGCCTGGATCGGGTTGGGCATCGCGCTGCGCGAGCTCGGCCAGGCGGTGCAGGCCGAGGCCCACTGCCGGCGGGCGTTGGAGATGGCCAGCGCGGCAGGGATGGTCGTGGAGCGAGCGCTGGCCCTGACGGCTTTGGGCCACGCGTTGATGGCGTTGAACCAGCCAACCAAGGCCGGCGAGGCCTACCAGGCCGCGGTTGCCTGCGGTGGATCCTCCGGCGTGACCGGTGTGACCGGCGTGACCGGCGTGACCGGCGTGACCGCAGAAGCGCTGGCCGGGCTGGCCAGTGTCGCCCAGGTACAGGGCGACCAGGCCCAAGCTCGCCGTCATTTGGAACCGCTCCTGACGCAGATCGAGCGCCAGGACATCGCCAGGGTGGATGGGCGCGCCGGGCGCGGGATGACGGATCCGTTCCGTGTCTACCTGGTCTGCTATCGGGTTCTACAGGCCGCCGGCGACCCGCGCGCCGGGCCTATCCTCGAGGCTGCCCACACCCAACTTGTGGCCCGCGCAGCCCAGATCGACGACGCTGATATGCGCCACGCGTTCTTGCGCTATGTCACGACACACCGGGCGATCGTCGAGGCCTGGCGGGCAGCGTCCTAGCCCGCCGGTGAGTGGGTGGGGGATGCCCTAATAGTTGCTCTTGAAATGGATCAAGATCAGGTTTTTGTTGCAGTCACCGCTGGTTTGGACCGTCACGACGCTGGTCATAGGCACGTCGTTACGGAGCACCTGAACGTGGACCGGGATAGACTGCCGGCAGCTGGCCTCCAAAACCTGCTCCCACCACGCGAACGTGCCACCTCCGCCAAAGGCTGTGCCGTACTTTTCTACGTACCGTGAGGCGTCGCCGGGCGTGACCTGCCACACGTGACCGGCATCGTCCCACACCTTGATCTTGACGTTGGTCACCGGTTTTCCATTGCCGTCGGATACCTCACCGGCAAGCCCTGACCACCAGCCGCTCGCGTCCGGATAGAGCAGCTGCTGGGTGTGAATGGGATCGCTGCGTAACGAGAACGGTGGAAGCGGCGTCGGGGTTCTGGTAGGCGGAACAGGTGTCGACGTCGGCCGAGGCGTCCTGGTTGGCGTCCAGGTGGGAGTCGGCGTGGGCGTCCACGTGGGTGGAAAGGTGGGCGAGGGCGTAGGTGTGGAAACGGCCGCCCTGGTCGCGACGGCGCCAGGCTGGTCCGGCATGTCGACGATGATCCTCATCGGCGGGAACGGGTTGAGCGGGTTGTGCGGATCGAACCAGATCGCCAGGTAATACACAAGCACGAGCGCCGTGAGCAGCAAAAACAACACCGTGCCGGCCCGGGCCAGCCCCGTAGGTTGTCTGGTTTCTGTTGTCGGGGGTTCTTGCCAATTCATCGCTGTCTCTTTTCTCGTTCAGTGTGCCAAGTGTTGTTTTCCATGAAAGCATTCTGGACCGTGTCAGGCGCATCCGGGTATGCTGCCTGACTTTATGTCTATTATAGCGCAGTTGAGGGGCCCGTGCAAATGCTGTTTGTGCGTCACTCTGGATTACTTTTCCGCGACGGCAAAGAGCCACGGCCCGCTCCCCAGGCGCAGGGCAAAGGCCAGTTCCGCCTCGGCCAGGGCCAACTGCGATTGGAATGGAGCGAGCTGCTCGAGCAGCCCGGCCCTGTTCACCAGGTCATAGGTCTGCCCGTAAGCGATGACCTCGACACGGCCGAACCCGGCCTCGCCGTACAGCTGCGCCAGGTCGGCCGCGCCATAGTGCCTGTGATCTCACTTGGCCTTCCGGCCCATGCCGCACGTAGGTATCGATCGGCGGCAGCGGCGTTCCTTGCCGGTGCATCTCGATCATCTCTCGCACGTCCGGCCATCGCGGATGATGACCGCCGGCCAGTCCAGCACAAGTTGCGTCCATTGCTTTTCAACCACAATCGATCCTTTTCCCTCAGGAGGCACTCGCTCCGTCTCCAACCGGTAGGCCCGTACGCGTAGTCTTTTTGTTGACGGACGATTTGCCGCATCCCACGCCCGAATGTGATCGATCAATCGCCGGGCCAATCCTTCGTCTGTGCCGAACTGGCGCACGAACAGTGGAAACGACGGGCCCGGTGCAAACAGCTCACTGTAGTTGGTCAAGGGAGCCGCCTGTCCAGGAGGTCGCATCAGCGCAGCCAGACCACCCTCCCCGACCAAGACAGGGCTGAAAACCACTTTGCGAGCCTGGCCCAGACCGTACAGAGGCGGGACAATGTCGCTTGTGACCAGTTCATCCCAGGCAGCCAGCCGCGCCATGTTCGGCTCGCGCAAGGCCAACCACATCCCCAGGCCACCAATGACCTCGCAGACGGCAACTTCTACGTTCGTCTCCCAATCCACGCGGGGACCGGTGAGCCAACCGTAGGCTTTGTCGGCGACGAGCGGCACCTCTGCTCCACACCACGCCTCCAGGCCAGGTTCGGGACCAAGCTGGACACGACGCCCAGGGTGCGGGTTGGCGACTGCGCCACGCAGGTTGACAAAGCCGCAGTCCATCACCGAACGGCTGGAGAGGTGATCGCCTTGTTGCTCAAAGGCGATCGATTTCTGTCCGCCAGGAAGGGAGAGCGGCAGGACGAGCCGGCCTCTCGGCTTGAGCTGCTCCCACCACGCCGGAGCAATGTCCCACGCCCCCACACTAAGAATGATCCGATCGTAGGGCGCTGCGCGGGCATAACCATATCCGCCGTCAGCACACACGACCTGGACACAGTGAGCACCCACCGCAGCCAGGTGCTCGCGTGCAGCATCGGCCAAGTCCTGGTCAATGTCGACTGTGATCACCTGGCCCGTTGCGCCAACGATGTGCGCGATCAATGCCGCGTTGTAACCGCTCCCGGTACCGATCTCAAGGACCTTATGTCCCGGCTCCAGGGCAAGCTGTTCCAGCATGGTCGCCATGATGGCTGGCTGGGAAGATGAACTGATCACCTCGTCGCCTTGGACCTTGATGGCAATGGATTGGTTGGCGTACACCTCTGCGCATGGCTGGCCTGGCAGAAATGGATGGCGCAAGACAGTGCGAAAAGCTTCCTCCACCGGTTGTGTATGGATGAACCCCTGGGTCCTCAGTGTGTCAACAAGGACCTGGTTCAACCTCCAGGCATCGCCGTGATCATAGTCGAACTGCACGCCCACTGCACCAGATCCCCTTTCCCGCGCCCGCAGCCGATATCGAGCACGCGACCGGCCCGCCCCACCGTTCGCCAGAGCAGTTCATCGTCACCCCTCCCTATGGCCAGGTCCAGTCTGTTCCAGCGAGCTGCCTGCCACCGATTTCACAAGTCGCGCCAGGGAGGGCGAAGTCGACGTTAAGCGAGGATTCGTTCTGACCACCCATATACCGATTCTCGCC
>JAFGOG010000327.1 GCA_016926595.1 Anaerolineae bacterium | reverse complement strand
TTACCTCGACCTTGAAGGCTATCGTCGCTTCGCCTAGTCGGGGTACCACTATATATGGCCCCTACCATGCAAAATCCCAAAGAGCCGGAATTGTTCAGCAGTCTACCGTGCACCGGGTGCGGCCCCGCCGGATCCTGGCCGGCTGACACCCCGGAAATGGGGGCAGGATGACAGGTAGACCAACATGGCTGGCCATGCTCGCTTGTGCCGCCATCGTTCTGTGGACGACCAGCGCCCCGGATAGCGGCCAAGCGCTGGCCCGAACGCACCATCCTGTGAACCCAGGCGCAGTTCACAGGATGGATGGAGCGTTCTTGGGTCAGGCAGCCACCAGAGCCACGACGGAGGGCGAGTGGCCGATGGCGGGCGCGAACCCCCAGAGAACCTCGTGGACACCCGAAGAGGTCAGAGGCAGGCTCCAGCCGATCTGGTACCGGCCGATCGAGCCATATATCTCTCTGAACACCCAGATCATTGCCGCCAACGATCTTTTGTACCTCTCCACCGCTCGGGGCCTGTATGCACTGCACACGGGTACCGGAGCCAGGGGAGAGGCCGGGGAGGTGGCGTGGATCTATCCGACCGAGCTGCCGCTGGGTCATTCGCCGACGATCCACGAGGGAGTGGCGTACGTGGGTGGGTTGGATCACAAGCTCCATGCCGTCGACGCGCTGACCGGGGCCGGGCTGTGGATCTTTGAAGCAGGGGCCGGTTTTCAGACCAACCCGCTCGTGGCCGGCGACCTGGTCTATGCGGGGAACCGGGACGGAACGATGTACGCCGTCTACAGCCATGCTCATCCGGACCGAGGGACGCTTGCCTGGAGTTACCAGGCCGGAGGCCCGATCCTGTACTCGGCTGCCTATCAGGACAATACGATCTATTTCGCTTCGAACGATTCGCACGCTTACGCACTGAATGCGACGACCGGCGAGCTCGTCTGGCGCTCGGCCAAGCTGCCCGGCTCGGGGTTTCACTCGTGGTGGCCGGTGGTGCATCAAGATCTGGTCGTCTTGGCTGGCGGTCAAAACTATCGCACACGCCTCGAGCCCAACAAGAACTATGACCTGCAGGGCATGGAGCGGGAGGATCTCTATCCCGGGTGGCAGGATTACACCGAGGACGTGCTGCTCGGAACTCGCGATACAGAACCCCCATACCTGGTCGATGCTGGCCCCATTCTGCAATACCACGAGGAAAAACCGTGGCGCAGGACCTACCTTGTGTTGAACCGGCACACGGGGGAAGAGGTCACGTACGACTTTGACGGCGACGGCCTGCCGGAGTACGCCCCCATCTCGTGGTTCGGCACCCACGGCACGGGCAACCGTTATCCGCCCGTGGTTGGCACGGATGGACGGTTGTACCAACCAATGCATTACGTGCACCCGGGTGGGTTGACCATCTCCCAGGGACACGTGACCGGCTGGCAGCCTGGCACGCGCTCTTTTACCACCCCGAGTGCGATCGCCAGCCCGGTAGACGAACCAATCGCCATTTCCGCTGGAGGCAGCGTCCTCTACTGGAACAGGCGCCGTGACAGTGGGGCGGGTGGCATCGACTATACAATCCCCAATCCCAACCCGGGCACGGGCTTTGGCACTTTGGGAGGCAGGCAATGGAGCTACTGGCTCACCCCATGGGAATTGCAGGATAGCCTCATTCCTGGCTATATGCAGATGTACCAGATGCTGCCCAGCACCAGTCCTGGCCCCGTGGCAGTGTATCGAGGGGCCAGCGTCAGCATCAACGGGCTCTACGAGCGGCACGGCGACCAGAACCCGCCGATCCCCTACAAAGGCAGGTTGTACATTCACCTGAGCAATGCTGTCGTTGCCCTGGGTGAGACCTCGGGCGCAGCCACGGCTCTGCCAGTTGTCCCGGTCGTCGCGGCAGATCCAGTCGTCGTGGCGCCGCTGAGCACGGCTGATTTGCGGCAAAAGCTGTCCGCAGAAGTAGCCAAGATCCTGGACGCCGGTCACCTGCGGCCCGGCTACTTGAGCCATGGCATCTTTGATCATCGAACGGAGCGGACGGTCGGCGAGAACCTGATCGACTACTGGCACCATCCGGGAGATATACTCGTCACCCTGATCCGCGCCTTGCCCCACCTGCCAGACGATCAACAGGTGAATGTGAGGACATACATCGAGCACGAGTTCGCAGACTACCCACCCTACCTGTACGTGCACATCGGCTGGCGGGACGGGGCACCTCGCGAGGCTTTCGATCTGCCGCCGGAGGTGGAAGCAGACCTGGTCAACCACCCTCCCCACAGCAATTACGCCAGCTTTTACGAGGGTTGGCACTATCCACCACACCTGTTCTATGCGCTGTGGAAATATGCCCAGGAGTTTGGCAATGCCCAGACCATATTTGACGAAAGCAAAGACAGGCTTGAGGCGCCGCCAGACGACAACTACCTGGCCGACTATCCCGATGTGCATAATGCGTACATTGCCGGTTACCTGGGCTATCTTGAACTGGAGCAACTGGCCGGCTATCCGGAGTCAGCCGCTGTAAGCGCAGAACTGGACAGGCTACTCACACTACGAGCAAGCACTTTTGACAAGGACAACCCCTGGGCCGCGTGTGAGGAGCCTGACTGCAACGATTACGCGCGTGCCCTGAACGTTGCCAGGAACTTTATGTACCTCGTGCCCGAGCTGGCAGAGTACCTGCGCGATACAATTGGGAGTGACATCCAGGCGGCGGTCGAGGACTACAGTTACGTCGCACCTTATTGGTTCGTGACCAAAACGGAGCACATGTACGGCGAGGGTATGATCAACCCACTGTACGACAGCAGTGCCCTGTTCGACGCCAGGGCGATGATCCTTCAAGAACCACGCGAGAAGCTGCTGATCTATCTGGACGTCCCCGCTTTTGAAAGGGGGGATCTGTTCTACCTGCAGCGTCTCATCCTGGCCATTGAGGCCCCGGTCCTCTTTGAAAAGATGGCTGACGTCCCCTTTGGATACCAGGGAGACGAGATTACCTTTGCCCTGGAATTCTACAGCCGTGGCACGGCACTCACCATGACCGACATTTTGCCCGATGGGATGGGGGCGCCCGATGACATCCAGGTCTTGGGGACCGAGGTATCTCCCGAGTACGATCCGGCCTCACATCTCCTTTCGTGGACCGATGTGCCGCCGGATGGGCAGCAGGTGATCATCCGCTACCAGGCCACCATCACAACGGCGGAGCGCCGGCTGTTGGTGAACAGGGCCGAACTGCAAGAGCAAGGGGGTGAGATCAGAAGAGCCAGTGCAACGGTCTTTGCCAACCCCCTCCTTAGCTACTTGCCGGTGATCGAGAAAGTGTATTAGAGGTTCTAGAACTGATTCAAAAGGGGAGGTGTTCAATGTCAGAAAGAAAAAGTGCCCAATTCGCAGGGTTGTTGATCAGCCAGGCCCTCTTGCTGACCTTGCTGGCGCTCGGCCTGTTCATCGTAGGATGGAGGGCGGAGCCGGTGTACGCCGACACGATCAACGTCGACGATGATATTGGAGACGATAGGGCAGGCTGTGGAAGCGTGATTACACCTTGCCGCAGCATCCCTTACGCTCTGGCCAACGCGGTCGCGTCGGGCGACACCCTGTTCGTCTGGGAGGGTACCTACACCGAGACATTCACCCTCCAAGCAGGCGTCGTCATCAGTGGTGCCGGGGCTACGCGCACCTTCATCGACGGTGAGGGGACACGGGGGTCCATGGTCAGCGCCAGCGGCAGCACGATCGGTCAGTCAACCGTGCTGCGCGGCGTGACCATCCGCCGGGGCACTGCAGACAATGGCGGGGGAGTCCATATCACCAGCGGCGCCTCCCCCCTGATTGAGGAGTGCGTCGTGAGCGAAAACACGGCGACAGGAACGCCTTCTTCAGGCCTGGGCGGCGGGTTGTATGTCAACAGCGGCGCGCCGCTCACCCTCCGAAACACAGATGTGCTCAGCAACACGGCCAACTATAGGGGTGGAGGCATGTACCAGACTGGCGGCTCACGCCTCGACCTGTTCGGCGGCCGCTTTGAG
>JAFGOG010000326.1 GCA_016926595.1 Anaerolineae bacterium | reverse complement strand
GAAGATGTTCTAAGCTTTGTCAAGTACCTGCACGTTAAAAACTCGAATAACATCTGGGCACCCTCTCTGATCGCAAGCCGCACTCAACTTTGCCCGGCCGAAACGCACTTCCGGCCAGCTTGACCCTCACCCCACCGTGTGTTACAATACTCGGCGAGGAGAGGTTGCTGCTAGCTTGAGGTGACCTGAGGTCAGCCTCTTACCTACCTGGCGCGACTTCTCCTCTCTTCTTTGCGCTCGCTCTTTTCTTCGGCCCGTTCTCGTCGTGCACGCCGATTGTTGCGCTCGCGTACCTCCTTCGGCACTGTGTAGCGCTCGGCAATGATCGCCTTGGCCTGCTCCGGCGTAACCGGTGTACCATCCACATCCCGGAGCTCGTAGGCACGGTCCTCGGTCAAGATGACGCGTACCCGGTCGAGCAGATGGGTAGCACAGGTGCACACCGCCTGGGTATGGTGTTTGCCCTTGTTCACCATCTGATCGTAGTAGATGGCCGCGATCTGCGGATCCCGCTGACGGGCGACGTCGGCGTTGAGGTAGACATACTTCTTGACAAGGTTGGGCCCGGCTTGACTGAGCCGCAAGCCTTTGCTCTCGCTTTCCCCGCTCTGACGGCTGCGAGGCACCATGCCGCTCCAGCCCCGGAAGGAGCGTTGAGAGGCGAAGCGGTCAGGCGTCGCGACAAAGGAGGTGTACACGGCCGCGCCCTCCTGGCCCACGCCTGATATCGTCTCCAGGTTTCGACTGTCATGAAGTTGACGATAGCGAGGGCGCGTGATCTTGAGGCGCACATGGTGGGTGTCCGCCTCCAGTTCGGCCAGCCGGCGCTGTTCCCGGCGAACCTCCCCGCTCAGGGCGGCGTAGTCCACGTAGGCTCCCTGGTCTCCGTAAAGCACCAGCAGTTCCTTCGCCAGCTTCAGCAGCGGCTCAATCCAGGCCTCGTCTTCATCGTAGACCTCTGCCTCCCGCCAGGATCGAGATAGGCCTTCCACATCTGCTTCCACCACTTGGCGCGGGTCATAGAAGTGCTCACGGAACCAGCGGCTGACCGGGCTGGCCGGTGCCTTGAAGACGCGCTTCTTTAGACCAGGCCAGGCGAGACGGTCGATGGCCTGTAGGCGGTTCTTGTGCGCGCTGATCTGCACCGTCAGACGATCCAACTCCTTGCACGCACGTTGGAGCGCGAGGTGGTCAGGACCCGACAAGACCAAGGGATAGACGCTTTCCGGGCTGACGAGCGGCAGACGGGCCAGGACCTTGGCCGATAGGCGATCACTCCGGGCATGGCGCTTATAAAAGCGTGCCAGATCGGCAGCCATGCGCGGATTCACCACATGGACAGTGGCCCCATGCTGAGAGAAGTAGACGGCGATGGGAAACCAGTTGATATCTGTTGCCTCCATCACGACGACCAGTTCTTCATCCGGCTCTGTTCCTTCCAGAGCGCGAACCCGTAGTCGCTCCAGGTCTGCCAGCCGGGTGTCAAACTTGATCAGGGGACTGATGAACCGGCTCCGCTCATCAGCGATGATGGCCCGATGTTGGGCTATTGTGGCCAGGTCAATACCGATGATCCGCATCTTGCTCTCCTTTCTTTTACACGTTCCACAAACACCAGGGGCGGACCACGGTGCGGCCGAGTGCCCAGGACCAGGGATACTATACAAACCCAGGCTTGTCCTTGATTAGGGGCAGTGCACCACGGCACTCCCCAATGTTCCTAATAGGGTCTCCTGGGCGGGAGGTGAGCAATCTTCACCAAGAGGCAGCCGCAGCTCCTCAGCAATCCACCTAGCTCGCACCATGCCCTCCCAGGAGACAGCATACCATCCCTGGCCTGACTTGGCAATGCTATTCCCGGTTGTTAACGTTCCCTACCGGAAGACGGAGGCTGATACCATGTTCAAGTGTCAGTTGGACCTTACAGGGTCCAGTATACAAGCAATCTCCCCCGCCGCAGGTGGAGACTGTCTCTCCCCCAGCGGGCGAGGGTTTTGCCCCCCTCCCTCTGGGAGGGGCCGGGGGAGGGCGAACGCAGCCCGCCCGTAGGCCTGGCGGACCCTGCCCGTTGCCCGGCCGTGCTTGACTTGTCGCCCGCCTCAGGCTACAATAGGGCCCATGTCTGAACCAAACAACACCCTTGACCGGCGCCGGTTCCTGAAGGGAGCCGGCGCTGCCGCGCTGGCAGCCTTCTTGGCTGCTTGTGGCGCGCCTGCGTCCCCGACGCCAGGCCGGACGCAGCGTCCTTCCCTGCCCAGCAGTTCACCGGCGCCGACCTCGACCGCCTCGCCCACTCCCTCGGCGACCGCCACCGCTTCGCCCACGCCGGACGCGTTCGAATCGCCGCTCGACTCGCCGCTGCCGACGGGGACCGAGTCACCGCCTCCAACGCCCACCCCCACCCCGCTGCCTACCCCGTTCCCGGCGGGACCGCCTACCAAGCTGGGGCTCTTTGTGGCCTGGGTCCATTCCCAGGTGATGGACCTGGTCAAGACGGGGAATGTCACCGTGATCAAGACCCTGGAGTTCGACCCTGCCTTCCTGGCGGATATCAAAGCGCGTTCGCCCGCGACGCTCACCGTCGGGCGGCCGCAACTGGACCAGGTCCGGCTTGACGGCGATATGCTGGCCGAGGCGCGGCGGGCTGCCGACGCAGCCCTTTCGCTGGCGTTGAATGGGCGGGGCGGGGCGCTGGTGGACGCCTGGGAGGGGTTCAACGAACCGGTGCCCGGCGACGCGGGACAGATGGGCAAGCTGGCCCAACTGGAGGCCGAGCGCGTGCGCTTGCTGTCCGAGCGCGGCGTGCGGGCCGTGGTGGGCAATTTCGGCACCGGGCAGCCGCCGCTGGAGTGGTGGCCCGCCTTCCGCCCGGCGCTGGATGCGGCGAAACGCCACGGCGCCTACCTGGGCCTGCACGAATACTCGGCGCCGACCATCTGGTACCACACCAACCGCGCCGATCTCGACTTTCGCGCCGACCGCTCCGACGAGGGTTGGCTGACACTCCGCTACCGCAAGGTGTACCGCGACTACCTGGATCCCTGGGGATTGCGCCTGCCGCTCATCTTGACCGAGTGTGGCGTCGACGGCG
>JAFGOG010000038.1 GCA_016926595.1 Anaerolineae bacterium | reverse complement strand
GGCGGCGCAGCCCAGCGGATGGCTGCCATAGGTCAGCCCGCCGGCCAGAAACCTGTCCTCGAAAAAGTTGGCAATCGGCTCAGATACCATGACGGCGGCCAGTGGGGCATAGCCGCTGGTCAGCCCTTTGGCCATGGTCATCATGTCGGGGGTGACGCCCCAGTGATCGACGGCGAACCACTTGCCGGTCCGGCCAAAGCCGCTCATCACCTCGTCGTCCACGAGCAGGATGCCGTACTTGTCGCACATCTGCCGGATGCGCGGCCAATAGTCGTCGGGCGGAACCAGGATGCCGTTGGTGCCGGTGACCCCTTCCAGGAAGATGGCGGCGACATTGTCGGGGCCTTCGTAGCGGATCACCTCTTCGATGTGGGTGACGCACTCGCGGTGGCAGGTGCTGGGCGTCCAGCCAAAGGTGCAGCGGTAGCAGTAGGGGTCAAAGATGTGCACCACGCCGGGGATGGTCGGCTCGACGGCCAGGCGGCGGTAATCGCCGGTGAGGGCCGCGGCCCCGTGGGTGGCGCCGTGGTACGACTTGTAGCGGGCCAGGATCTTGTGCCGCCTGGTATAATGGCGGGCGATTTTGATCGCGTTCTCGTTGGCCTCGGCGCCGCCCAGGCAGAAAAAAGCTTTCTTGAGGTTGCCGGGGGTCCGCTCGGCCAGCATCTGGCCCAGGACGCCGCGCGGCTCGGTGGCCAGCGCCGGCTGGATGAAGCACATCTTGGACGCCTGATCCTGGATCGCCTTGACCACCTTGGGGTTCTGGTGGCCGATGTTGACGTTCACCAGTTGGGACGAAAAGTCGAGGTAGCGCTTGCCGTCGACGTCCCAGAAATAGACCCCCTCGGACCGCGCGGCCGGGATCGGGTCGACCACCGCCTGCGTCGTCCAGGAAAAGAGGGTATATTCCCTGTTCAGGCGGACGATCTCTGCGGCGGTCATTGGTTTGCCGGTCATGGTTTCCTCCTAATTCGATAGTTATCGTCGCACGGCCTTGACTGCGTCGGCCATGACGTTCAGTGTCTCGTCGATGTCGGCGTCGGTGTGGGCGTAGCACAGGAACCAGGGCTCGCGGGCGTCATAGTCGGGCATGACGCCCCGCTCGTAGGCGGCCTCCATCAGCCGCAGGTAATAGGCCCGGTCGCTGTGGGCCCACTCGCGCTGGTTCTTGGGCATGTCGATGCCGACGCTCAAGCCGAACATGGCCGGGTGGCCGTGGATGTTGGCCGGCAGGCCGGCGCTGTCGAAAACCTGCTTCAGACCGGCCTGGAGCCTGCGGCCGCGCGCGGCGATCGTCTCCAGGACCGGCTCGTTTTGCAGCAGGTCGAGCGTCGCGTCGGCGGCGGCGACGCCGACGGCGTTGCCGCTGAAGGTGCCGCCCTGGGCGACGCCCCGGCCGATCACGCCCATGATCTCGTTCTTGCCGCCAAAGGCGGCGATCGGGTAGCCGTTGCCGATCGCCTTGGCGTAGGTGGCCAGGTCGGGGACGATGCCGTAGAACTCTTGCGCTCCGCCCCGGGCCAGGCGAAAGCCGGTCTTGACCTCGTCCAGGATAAAGACGATGCCATATTCGGTGCATTTCTCCCGGATGAACTCCAGCCAGCCGGGCGCCGGCTCGACGCCGGCGCAGTTGCCCAGCAGCGGCTCGACGATGATCGCCGCCGTGTCGAACCAGGCCCGGCGCAGCGTCTCTTCCAGGATCTCGAAATCGTTCCAAGGCACGGTGATCACCAGGTTGTGGAGCGCGCGCGGGATGCCGGAGGTGGACGGCACCGGGATAGGGCTGCGCCGGCTGCCGTAGGTGCTGGCCTCGCTGTAGGTGGAAAAGAGCAGGTAATCGTGAAAACCGTGGTACTGGCCCTCGAATTTGATCGCCTTTTCCCGGCCGGTGTAGGCCCGGGCGACGCGCAGGGCGTGCATCGTGGCCTCGGTGCCGGTGTTGGACAGCCGGACCATCTCCACGCCGGGGCACATGGCCACGATCTTTTCGGCGACGCGCACCTCCCGCTCGCTGGTCATGGCGTACAGCGAGCCGCTGTCGATGGCGTCGCGCACCGCGGCGTTGACCTGGGGATGGGCGTGGCCGAGGATGATCGGCCCAAAGGCCAGCCGGTAGTCGATGTAGCGGTTGCCGTCCACGTCCCACAGGTAGGCGCCTTCGGCCCGCTGGACGTAGGGGGTCTGGTCCTCGCCCCAGTAGCGAAAGTTCGAGTTGACGCCGAGGGGCATGACCTTGGCTGCCCGGCGCCACAGGGCGCGGGATTTTTCCATGTTGACGTTCATTTAGCCTGACTCCTCATCAGATTTGCGACTGTGGCGCTAGGCCCAATCGGATACTTCGTTGTACCAGATCTTTTTGGCGCCGGTTTGGGCGCGCTTTTTCCACCTGCCCGACTTGGGCTCGGCCTCGATCTGCTGCAGGAGGCTGTCGATCTTTTGGCCGATGATCGCCCGCTGGCTGGCGTCGAGCGCTGCCACGCCGTCCATGGCTGCCTTGACCCTGGCCAGGTTGGTGGTGGCGGTGTGGTAAAAGCCCCAATCGTTGGCAAACAACCGGGCGATGTAACGACCGTTGATCGCTCCCTGGTCGGCGCTGCCCAGCGGCGCGGCCAGGAGCAGCAGCATGGCGTCTTTCAGGTCTTTGTCGTTGATCTGGACGATCTGCAGCTTTTGCAGCAGCAGGTCGGTGAGCGACACGCAGTGGGGATGGATCTCCAGCCGGTTTTTATAGTCGACGCAGTGATTCATGTCCAGCTTGTCGAAAAAGACGTCGATCATCGGCACGCGGTCGCCAAAGTAGATGTGGCGCGCCTGGCCGAATAGCATCATGACCCGCTTGTTATAGTCGTAGCCCTGCGCCTGGAAAAAGGACACCAGCTTGCCGCGATGCTTGCCGTAAGCGGCATAGTCGATGTCGGTAAAGACCCGCTCGCCCAGCCGCTCCATACGCCCGTACAGCCCTACATAATCTGGAAAGTGGTAATGGAGGGCGATTGGCCCCATCACCCGCAGGATCATCCCCTGCTTTTGCGCCTCGTCGATCAGCCGGCGCGCTTCGGTCAAGAATGCCTCCGGCTTGGGGTATTCGTCGAGGGGGATGTCTTTGGGCAACCTGAATTTTCTATCAGCAGTCATGATTCCCTTTCTAGCCCGACGTAAAGACATAGTCCTTGAGCTTGCCTTTTTGCAGGATCAGCACCACCCCTTTCAGCACGCCTTCGGAATACTCGCTGCCGGGGTTGATGATCGTCGTTTTGCCGATCTTTTGCACGCCGCGCGATTCGTGGATGTGGCCATGCAGGCCCAACAGCGGCTGGTACTTTTCGATCATCTTGGCTACGGCCCGGCTGCCGACGTGGATCCGGCGGTCGGCGGCCTGGATCAGGTCGGCGGTCAGCTCCGGCGCCAGGTCGAGGGCATAGCCGTAGGGCGGC
>JAFGOG010000325.1 GCA_016926595.1 Anaerolineae bacterium | reverse complement strand
TGTGGTTTGGTTGGGCTGACCATAGATCATACCTTGGAAGCTCTTTTTGTCCAATCTCTCCTCAGCTTAAGTTAGCGCATATGGGGGTCAGGGGTGAGGGTTCCTCTCGCCGCAGGCTTGCAGGATCACCTCCAGCACCGCTGCGGTCTGTCGCTGCACCTCCCGGTTGGTAAAGCGGATGACCCGGTACCCCTGTGCTTCCAGCCATGCCGTGCGCTCCGCGTCGTACTCGACCTGGTCGAGGTGCGAGTCGCCGTCGATCTCGACCACCAGGTGGCATGCGTCGCAGAAAAAGTCAACGATAAAGCGCCCAACGGGATGCTGGCGGCGGAATTTATAGCCGCCCAGCCGCCGGTCGCGCAGCCGCGCCCACAGCACGCCTTCGGCGGGTGTCTGCGGGTGGCGAAGCTGGCGGGCACGCACGATCAGTGGTTTTTCAGTGGACATATTCTCTCACCCCTGCCCCCTCTCCCGCCGGTACAGAACACGGGACAGCGAAAACCGCGCCGGGAGAGGAGAGTCTGTCGCAACAATGGTCTTGCTTATCTCCAGATATTTCTGCAGCGCGTCTCTTACCTGCCTGGCCATCGCAAAGTCCCCCGCCTCGACCACGCGCCAGAATACTGTCGAGCCCCTCTCCCGCCAACCAACGCCCTCGCCTCGACCAGTTCCCCTCTCCCGACGGCGCACTTTGCCGTTGGGAGGGGGGACAGGGGGGAGGGGTCTTCATCGCATTCGTATTCCACGAGCGGTGAGTCGATCAACGTTTGCCAGTCCATGCCTGCCGCCTGTTAGCACGCTGAGGGCGGGGTGCCTGCCGGGCCTGCCGGTTTGGGCGGTTCCTGTCGTGTTTCCATCTCGGCCAGGTCGGCCTCCAGTTCGGCCAGGCGCCGCCGCAGCACGACCTTGCGCTCCCCGTCCATCTCCAGGGCGATGTCCCGTTGCAGCGCGGCGATGCGCGCCTGGACGATCTCCCCCGGCGTGCTCGCCGCCGGTGCGCCGTGCCGCGCTGGTGTGCCATGCCGCGCCGGTATGCCGTGCTGCGCCGCCTCAGCCGCGGGCTGCGCTGCGGGAGTCGCCGGCGGCCCGATGTACAGATCGCCGGCCACGGCATAGATGTCCCGCCCGGCCTGGCTGCCGCTGACCGCCGCCGCGCGCCGTTCCGCGCCGGTCGCGCCGTCTGCGGCCACGCCGTCCGGCGGCGCGCTGGAAGCCTGCAAGTCGCCCCTGGCCTGGACGTGCTCGATCAGCGCCCCGTCGCCGGTGCGATCCTCGGCGCGGGCGCCGCCTTCTGCCGAACTCGACTCGCGGATGACCGCCTTGGGCCCCGGCTCGGGCGGCCGGGTGGGCTCGTTGCTGGCGCTGACCTCCAGAGAACTGCCCGCCGGGCCCTTGATGGCGATGGCGATCTGCTTGCGAAAGGCGAGGATGACGGCGACGACGATCAGCGCAAAGACGACGATAACGATGGCAAGGGTGGTGCTGGCCTCCATAGCCTGACTCCTTTCCGGTCCCGCCTCGTTTCGAGGGGCCGCCTCGGGTTGGTGGAAACCCCAGGCGCCGTGTTGGGATCATCGATGATCCAAGCATAACACAGACCCTGGATCTTGTCCAGTAGGGGCGGCTCGAAAACGGGGAAACCGGGTTTTTTCTTTCCAAAACCCGGTTTTTTTGCACCGCCAACTCACTCCTCGCTCCAGCCAGGCAGCGAGACCGTCGCCTGGTAATTGGAACAATTGTACAGCGGGTTGCGCACCGGTTTATAGCGCCGCCCCGTGGCGGTGAACCCAACCGCAGGGAGCCGCCCCGTCCTCGGCCCCGGCTGTCCCCAAGCCGCGTCATCCTGCGTGTACACCCACAGCTCGTTCGGGTCCCACACCACCACCTCGTCGCGGCAGTCGCCGGTCACGTCGAGCACGGCGTAACACAGATCGGGGTGCCTCATCGTGCCGGTGGAATCCACCGGAGGGAACATCACCACCGGCCGCCCCCAGCCGTCGAACATGCCGCCATAGACCGGGTTGGCGTTGAGCACAAACAGCTCGGGCTCCCGGCCCGTCCAGTTGACTGGCAGGCACATGCTGCCCATGTTGAGCGGTTCGGCGTTGTGATAGATGGCGCCCTCGCCGTCGTAGAAATGCAGGATGCCCTGGTTGCCCCAGAAATTGACCGACACCGCTTGCAACCCCGGCAGGTCGGTGCGGAGCCTGGCGATCGCCGGGTTCTGGGCGTGGCCGATGCGATGGTGCTTGAGGATGTGCCCTTGCAGGTCGACCAGCAGCAGCCCCTCGTCGCTGGCAGCGTAGAGGATCTTGGGTTTTGAGCCGGGTTTCTCCAGCCAGTCGACGACCGCGATCCCATCGGCGTGGTCGTGCAGCACGTCTTCCAGCGACCACAGCAGCGTGCCGTCGTGGTCGTAAAGGTTGTAGCCGATCGCCAGCTCGTCGCGGCCGTCGCCGTCGACGTCAAAGGCGGCGGGGTAGTGACCGGTGTTGCACGCCCCCTGCCACTGCAATTCCAGCCGGTCGTCATAGACCCAAAAGTGCCAGTAGCGGTCCTTGATCACAATATCCGTCGCCCGGCCCACACCGCGAAAATCGGCAAAGAACAGGCAGTCGCCCAGGATGCGCGGGTACCGGGTCGCCGGCTCCAGGGCCATCGGCGTGGGCGCCTTGTTGATCACCTGCCCGGTCGTCCCGTCGGCGACGACCAGCTCGAAATCGCGGGCATAGATTACCTCCCCGCGCCCGTCGCCGTTAATGTCGTGGATCTGAAAAGCCACGTCGTTGGTCAGCTTCCAGTTCGCCGGGTCGGGCATGCCGCTCTGCCACATGATCTCACCGTTGAAACGTATGGCCGTGATACAGCCCACCTCGCTGTAGGCGTCGCGCGGGCCGTGGGCGATCACCTGGCCCACGGCGATCTCCAGCTGCCCGTCGCCGTCCAGGTCGCCAAAGCGCAGGTTGCGGCCCACTCCAAACCCCCGCGTGCTCAGTCGTCTCCAGGCCACCGGCCGGGCATACTGCTCCCGCAGCGCCTCGATCTCGCGCTCGGCCCGGCTTTTGAGCAAGTTGAACCGCTGCACGGCCGGCTCCTCGGCGGTCACGGTCACCGCAAAGAACGTGGCTGGACCGTCGCTGAGCAGCCCGATCTTGCCGCGTTGACAAGTGCTGTCCCCGGCAGCGAGCGCGTCCTCACCCTCCACAGCCGTGAACGCCACCGCCGCGCCCGGCCCCTCGATCTCGGCGTGGATGTGCGCGCCGCGCACCGTCACTCGGGCGGTATAGCACGCTCCCGCGCGCCAGTCACAGGCTACCGCCGCCAGCTCGACCTCATCGGGCACGTGGAATGCTTTCTCGTGGTGCACCCGCAGCAGCACCAGCCGCTTACCCTCCAGGCCGAAAAAGAGGTAACAGCGGTTATTGTGATAGCGCACCACCACGCCGCAGCGGCCGATGTTTGACTCGGGGCGGAAGCGGGCGGTCAGGGTCATGTCGCCCCACAGCGGGTCGCCCGCGGTGAGCATGGGGTGGGTGTGGGGCTTGTCGTTGGTGTGGGTCTGGCGCATAGCCTTGACGCCATCCTCCTCCACCACGTGCCAGGCGCTGCCCGCCTCCGGCCCGGTGCCAAAGCAGGCCACTGCCCAACCGTGTTTGGGTGCGGCCTCGGCCAAAAAGTGATACTCGGTGAGCGGCCCGACCGGCGCCGAGAACATGCCGGTCTCAAAATGCTGGAATGTTTCGTATAGGTGGGTTTTCATATGACTCGTCTGGGTTGGAAGTGGGTCATGGCATGGGTCCGATTGCGTTCAGCGGTGCAGTATAGCAGGTTTTGCCCCAGGCGTCAACAGAAAGCCGCGCCACGCGCCAACTTGTCACCGGCAACTTTCAACTTTTAACTTTCAACTTTTAACCTTTAACGTTCCCCCTTTGACTTCTCCCCCCCTTTATGTTATCATTTAGACACAGCCAACATCCGGATCACCCAAAGGAGCCATCCCGATGCCCATTCCCGACAGTGTGCAAGAACGGATCGCCCAGTTCGACCTCCACCGCGCCGCCTACCATTCCGGGCAGTACAACGAGGCCCAGGTGCGCCAGGAATTCATCAATCCCTTTTTCGACGCTTTGGGCTGGGACGTCTACAACAAGCAGGGCTACAGCGAAAAATACAAAGAAGTCGTGCACGAGGACGCGATCAAGGTCCAGGGCAAAAGCAAGGCTCCCGACTATGCCTTTCGCCTCGGCGGCCAGCGCGTCTTTTTCGTCGAGGCCAAGAAACCGGCCGTCGACATCAAGGGCGACATCTCTCCCGCCTACCAGCTCCGCCGCTACGCCTGGAGCGCCAAGCTGCCCTTGAGCATCCTCACCGACTTTGAAGAGTTTGCCGTCTATGACTGCCGGGGCAAGCCGTCCAGGTCGGACCAGGCCTCCACCGCCCGGGTCATGTACCTGACCTACCGCGACTATGCCGCGCGCTGGGACGAGATCGCCGCTCTTTTCAGCCCCGAGGCCATCCGCAAGGGCGCGCTCGACCGCTACGTCGAGTCGAACAAGGCCCAGCGCGGCACCGCCGAGGTCGACGCCGCCTTTCTGCAAGAGATCGAGAGCTGGCGCGACGCCTTGGCCCGCAACATCGCCCTGCGCAACCCGGGGTTGGGCGTGCGCGAGCTCAACCGCGCCGTGCAGATGACCATCGATCGCCTCATCTTTTTGCGCATCTGCGAGGACCGCGGCATCGAGCCCTATGGCCGGCTGCGCGACGAGGTATCCGGCGCGCCGGCGGGCCAGGTGTACGAGCGGCTCGGGTTCCTGTTTCGCCAGGCCGACGACCGCTACAACTCCGGCCTCTTCCATTTCCGAGAGGAAAAAGGCCGCGCCGAAACCGGCCAGGGTGGGTCGGCGCACGACAGCTTGACCCTAAACCTGTCCATCGACGACAAGACGCTCAAGCCGATCGTCGCCAACCTGTATTACCCCGACTGTCCCTACGAGTTCTCCGTCCTGCCCCCCGACATCCTGGGCCAGGTATACGAACAGTTCCTGGGCAAGGTCATCCGCCTCACCGCCGGCGGCCGGGCCCGCGTCGAGGAAAAGCCCGAGGTCAAAAAGGCCGGCGGCGTCTATTACACCCCCACCTACATTGTCGACACCATCGTCGCCCACACCCTCGGCAAGCTGCTCGCCGGCCTACCCCGGTCCGCCGGCCGCGCCGCCCGCCAGGCCTGGGGCAGCCCGCGCGCCGCCCCGCTGCGCGTGCTCGACCCGGCCTGCGGTTCGGGTACCTTTTTGCTGCAGGCCTACCAGTACCTGCTCGACTGGTACCTGGAGCAGTACGTGGCCGAGGGGCCCGCGCCGCACGCCCGGCAAAACCGCCTCGTCCAGCGGCGCGACGGCGAGTGGGCCCTCACCTCCGAGGAGCGCAAGCGTATCCTGCTCGACCACGTTTATGGCGTCGACATCGACCCCCAGGCCGTCGAGGTGACCAAACTCTCGCTGCTGCTCAAGGTCCTGGAGGACGGGGCCGCCGGCCCTCAGCAGACCAGCTTCCTCCAGGAGCGCGCCCTGCCCGACCTGGATCGCAACATCCGCTGCGGCAACTCGCTGATCGGCCCCGACTATTACCACGGCAGGCAGGTGGCCATGTTCGACGAGGAAGAGATGTACCGGGTCAACGCCTTTGACTGGAAGGAGGGCTTTCCCCAGGCCTGGGCGGCGGGTGGGTTCGACGTGGTGATTGGGAATCCGCCGTACATCCGTAGCCAATCGCTTGGCGCCCAACAGAGAGAATACTACGCAAAGAGATATGCTTCGGCGACAGCTACCTATGACATCTATGTCTTGTTTGTGGAGAAATCGCTTCAACTCGTTAACAGGCAGGGGAGAGCGGGTTTTATCCTGCCTAACAAGTTCTTTACCACCGACTATGGCTACGGTCTTCGCCAGATCCTAGGATCGGGTAATCTCATAGATCGAATTATAGACTTTGAAGACGCGCAGGTTTTCTATAAGGCTGGTACATATACTTGTCTCCTGTTCCTGTCGCGAATACAGGGTCAGATACCAGAATATGCGCGACTTGGAGAAGCATACCGACGTGGCGGTCAGACGGCTCTTGTGTATTCTCTGTCAATTCCTGATCTAAACTTCCAAACTCTGGCTCTGACAACCGATGGCACGAGGTGGACCTTAGCAGTAGGTCCAGAGGGCGAATTGGTGTCCCGTTTGCATAGGGACTATCCAAGCTTCGCCGAATTTGGCCCGCACATCTTTCAAGGGCTGAAAACCAGTGCAGACAAGATCTACATGGTAACAGTAAAAGAATGTCAAGATGGCTTGGCACATGTGGAAAATCGTCTCGGAGATTCTGTAGATCTGGAATTCGAGTTGTTGAAGCCAGTGGTAAAGGGTGAAGCTGTGGGGCGGTATCACATCGATCAAAGCACGCGACTCTACATTGTCTATCCATACCGAGTCAGCGAAAACGGCAAAGCTAATCTGATTGATGGTAAAGAGATGGCAACCAAGTTTCCGTTGGCCTGGGCTTACCTGTGCAAGTATCGCCGCGAGCTCGGGGCGAGAGACCGAGGAGAATGGAATACACGGTCTGATTGGTACGCATACGCTCGGAGCCAGAACATTGGCACTTTCATTGGCCCAAAGTTTATGGTTCCCTACATGGCGACGTCTCTTCGTGCTGGTGCGGATATAAATGGTCATCTGTTCTTTGTGAATATTACTACTGGAGGCTATGGTCTCCGCGTAACAATTCCCGGTCATTCATACAAGTACATGCTGGGCGTGATTAATTCAAGACTCCTGTCATTTTGCTTGGCTCTGACAACAAACCGTTTTCGCGGTGGTTACTTCGCCGTTAACAAACAGGCACTTGAGCAACTCCCCATCCGCACCATCGATTTCAACGATCCCGCCGACGTCGCCCGCCACGACCGTATGGTCGCCCTGGTTGAAACCATGCTCGAACTGCACAAAAAGCTGAACGACGCCAGGACCCCCCAGGCCAGCCGCCTGCTCCAGCAGCAGATCGAGCTCACCGACCGCCAGATCGACGCCCTGGTCTACGAGCTCTACGGCCTCAGCGAGGAAGAGATCGCCATCGTCGAATCGTCGTCATGATATTGGAGTTGAAACAAAAGCAGGATCTTGTTAACCGGCACGTTATGCCGTCAGCCTGATAGGAGCAAACTATGGCCTACTATACGGACTTGTTCTCGCCCGAGACCTACGAAGCGTTCAGTCGTTCGCCCAGGAATGTTTCCGGCTTTCGCAAAACACAGATCAAGGCGGCAAGCAGGATCAAGGTCGGCGACAAGTTTATCTGCTACATGACCAAACTGTCGCGCTGGATCGGCGTCCTGAAAGTAGAGAGCGCTTTCTATGAGGACGATATTCCTCTCTTTTTCCCTCAAGACGATCCATTTGTCATCCGTTTCAAGATCACGCCCCTGGTCTGGCTCGCCAAAGAGGCAGCTATCCCAATCCACGACGATCGCGTCTGGAGCCAGCTCTCCTTCACGCAAGGCCAGGACAAGACGTCTCACATCTGGACTGGCAGGGTCCGGCGCAGCCTTAACACGCTTTCCCGCGCCGATGGCCAGTTCCTGGAGCAGATCCTCAGCGCCCAGCAGGACAACCAAGAGGCATTTCCCATTGACGAAAAGGAATACCAAAAGCTAGTCACTCATCGCGTGCGCAGAGTTGACGGCGAGGTGACTGTTTCTGTCCCTGGAGTCGCCGAGGAAGAAGGGAAAGCACCGCCGTCCAGGGATGCCGAAGTGCGCGAATCGATTCAGGTTCAGGCTCTTTTGGCGCAAATTGGGGCAGCAATGGGGATGAGGATCTGGATCCCGGCCCACGATCGTTTGGCTGTTCTGTCTGAGTGGGAGTCAGGCGATCGTCACCTGCTTACCGTACTGCCTCTCAACTATGACGATACCACGCTCAGAACCATTGAGCAGATCGATGTCCTGTGGCTAAGCGGACGATCGATCGTTCGTGCCTTTGAGGTCGAGCACACCACCTCGATCTACTCTGGCATCCTCAGGATGGCAGACCTGCTGGCCTTGCAGCCCAACATGGATATCAAGCTGCACATCGTGGCTCCGTACGAGCGCCGGGACAAGGTATTCGAGCAGTTGCAGCGTCCCGTTTTCTCGCTACTGGAACGTGCGCCCCTATCCCAGATCTGTACATTCCTGGCCTATGACAGCGTTAGACAACTGTCCAAGCTCAAGCACCTTCGGCACTTATCAGACAGCGTGCTGGAGGACTACGCCGAACCGGCAGAGTAACGGCTTGTCTCGGTTACCGCGGTAACCATCGTAACATGCCGGACGCTTCGCATTGGCGCCGCCGCCATCGTCGATCCTGGAGCGGAGAGAGGGAGCACGACACGGAAACCACGGATGGGAGGCTGGTAGGAGCAGGTTCGCCGTCCTTAAACGAGTCTATCCGCCGGATGGTCTCTATCCGCCGGATGGTCTCTATCCGCCTATCCGTGTCCAAAGCCGTGTCGTGCTGGCCCTTCTTTTCTTGGCGTTCTTTGCATCTTTGCGGTGAGTTCTTTTCGATGCACATCCAAGGAGGATACCCATGACGGACTTTATGACCACGCGTCTCCCCATTCAGCCCGATGCCACTGCCCCCGATGGGTCGGACGTCCGGGTGCTGCTGGCGCTGGAGCGTGGCAGCATGGCCCACTTGGAGCTGGCCCCGGGCCAGACCTCGCTCGCCGTGGCTCACCGCACCGTGGACGAGATCTGGTTCTTTTTGAGCGGGCGCGGCGAGATGTGGCGCCGGCTGGGCGACCACGAACAAGTGGTGCCCGTCGATCCCGGCGTGTGCCTCACCATCCCCGTCGGCGCCCATTTCCAGTTCCGCTCGGTTGGCTCTCAGCCGCTGGCTGCCCTGGGTGTCACCATGCCGCCCTGGCCCGGCGAGGGAGAGGCCTATCCGGTCGAGGGCAAGTGGCTGCCCACCGTCCGGTCTGGCCCGGCCTGACCCGTTCGTTTTGCCTGGCGCCCCGCGCCCCAATCATTCAGGGGCTGGTCAGGCGTGATCAAATCCAGCGCTTGTTTGACACAAACGGCGGCGGGGTATACAATCGCCTTTATTCGTATGGTCCATGCAACTGTCCGCTCATCGCTGCGCCGTCGCTTTTCCTTCACTCTCTTTTCGCCACACGCTGGATCCGGGTTCTCCTCACTGGCGGCCAGGTTGCGTTTACGCAGGGAGGCGTGTGATGGTTCCCCGTCGTTTTCGTGTCTCGACCTTGATAGCGGCGACGGTCCTGATTGGGATCGGTCTGGCCGCTTTGCAGCCTGTGCGTCTGCTGTCCGCCGTCGTCTTGCCCCTGGAGCCCGCATCCCAGGTTGCCAACGCGGATGCACTCTATCCGAGCGTCCCGGCGACCGTTGACCCCTCCCTCAACTGGCACACCTTCCTTGGCAGCAGTGGCTACGACCATGGCGGTGGCATCGCCGTGGACGGCAGTGGGAACATCTACGTGGCGGGCGACAGCGATGACACCTGGGGCACACCGGTGCGAGCGTACAGCGGCGGTGGTCGCGATGCCTTTGTGGCCAGGCTGGGCAGCGACGGCAGCCTGATCTGGCATACCTTCCTCGGCGGGGATGGCAGAGACTCGGGCTATACCATCGCCGTGGATGGCAGCGGCAGCGTCTACGTGACGGGGGCCAGCTGGGTTAGCTGGGGCGACCCGGTGCGGGGGTACACCGGCAGCGTGGATGCCTTTGTGGCCAGGCTGAGCAACGACGGCAGCTTGATCTGGCACACCTTCCTCGGTGGGGATGGTTTGGACTCGGGCGATGGCATCGCCGTGGATGGCAGCGGCAATATCTACGTGACGGGCTACAGCTTATCCGCCTGGGGCGACCCGGTGCGAGCATATACCGGCGGCGAAATGGATGCCTTTGTGGCCAGGCTGGACAGCGACGGCAGCCTGATCTGGAACACGTTTCTCGGCGGGGATGGTTTGGACTCGGGCAATGACATCGCCGTGGATGGCAGTGGGGATGTCTGCGTGGCTGGCGAGAGCGATGCTACCTGGGGCAGCCCACTGCGCGCCTTCACTGCCGGCGACAGCGATGACAGCAACTTTGATGCCTTTGCGGCCAAATTGGGCGGTGACGGCAGCCTGGCCTGGCACACCTTCCTCGGCGGAGACGACGTTGACTTTGGCTATGGCGTCGCCGTGGACGGCACTGGTAGCGTCTACGTGGCGGGGGCCAGCTGGGTTGGCTGGGGCGACCCGGTGCGGGGGTACACCTACCGCGACCCCCTATGCAACGAGGTCTACGACGGCTTTGTGGCCAGGTTGGGCAACGACGGCAGCCTGGCCTGGCACACGTTTCTCGGCAACTACGGCGCTGACTTGGGCTATGCCATCGCCGTGGATGGCTACGGCAGCGTCTACGTGACGGGCTACAGCGAGGTCAGCTGGGATAACCTGGGGCGACCGTTCACCACCGATTACGGCGCCTTTGTGGCTGAACTGGGCAACGACGGCGGCCTGATCTGGAGCATCTTCTTCGGCGGGGCTAGCACTTGGGGCTCGGGCATTGCCGTGCACGGCGGTGGCAGCATCTACGTGGCGGGCAACAGCTCATCCGCCGCCTGGGGCAGCCCGTTGCGGGCCCACAGCGGCAGCAACGACGTCTTTGTGGCCCAAGTGACCAGGCGGCAGGGAAAGATCTATTTACCTGTCGTGTTCACGAGTCGTCCATAGGGCCAACCAGGCCTCCTGGTAACACGGTCCCTGCGGTAGCCGGTTGATGCCGGTGAACGCCACCGGAACCACCGGCGTTCACCGTCGTAATCTGACAACGGGCGCGCGGATAGAACCCATCCGTCTGCGCCTTAATCCACCCATCGGGAGCCGCATGCACCTGGCCGCACGACATCGGCTAATGCGCTCTGATGTGCTGCCAACACCTCTCGCGCATAGGCCACGACCGCCGCCATATCCTCATCCTCTCCGCTCCACGGCATGCCGATCAGCACAGGGTCGATTGCGCAAATCATACCATAGACAGAGACAAGGGTCGATATCCAGCATTAGAAACCGGGTTTTTTCTTGAAAACCCGGTTTCTTCCAGTTTCTTCCATCAGCCAATCCGTCTCATGCCACGCGAATGATGTAGGCCAGGGCGTAATAGGCGGGGCGGTTGTCGTGCTCGGTGCTGCCGGCCGCGCCGGTGGCTCCCGAGGCGACGGTGTGGGAGTGGCTGCTACCTGCGCCGGTGGCGCCGGAGGTAACGGTGTGGGAGTGGCTGCTGCCGGCGCCGCTGGATCCTTCGCTGATGCTGTGGGTGTGGCTGGATTCGGTGTCGGTGGCATAGGAGCCAGCGCCGTGGGAGTGGCTGCTGCCGGCGCCGGTGGCGCCGCTGACGGTGTGGGTGTGGGCGGATTCGTTGCCGATGGTGACTTCTTGCACGACGTTGTGATCACTGCCGTGGGCGCATGGCTCGGTGGACAGGGTGCGGCTGTGGGTGTGGCTGCTGCCGGCGCTGCTGGTGTCGCTGAAACTGTGGGTGTGGCTGGATTCGCTGCTGCTGGCGCCGGTGACGTCGTGAGAGTGGGATCCGCCGCTGCCGGTGTTGCCGGAGCTGAGGGTGTGGGTGTGGGCGGACTCGGCGTCGGTGGCCAGGGTGCCATAGTCGTGGGTGTGGGTGGATTCGGCGTCGGTGGCCAGGGTACCATAGTCGTGGGAGTGGGACAGGTCGACGGAGTCGGCTCCACCGGTGGCGTCGGGTTCGTAGGTGGATCCGGCGCCGACGACGAATTTGTCGCGCAGGTCTGGGGTGACGATCTCGTCGACGGTCTCGCCGTCGCAGAGGGCCCAACCGATCGGGATGTCGTCGACTGCGCCCGACCAGAGGATGATCCCACCGATGGGGATCAGGCCCAAGGTGGCTTCACCGTCGAACAGGTGGTCGTAGATCCAGCGGAGCAGTTCCTCGAGGCGGCGGATACGGCGCAGGATGCCGGAATAGCTAGAGCTCTTGCGGGTGGTGCGCTTGCGCGAGCTCTTTTTGGCGGCCGGCTGCTTGCCGGGGTCCTTGTCGGGGGGTGCGCCCAGGTAGATGACCTGGTACCAGCGTCCATCGGCGTCGCGCTGCTCGGTGTAGCGGATGACCCGGCCTACGGTGTTGGATCCGCCCCAGGGCGGGGAAGAGATGGTGACCTGGTCGAGAAGTTCGAGGCCGTGGCAGGGGCGGCAGACAATGATCCCTTCGGTGGCGGCGGCCTGGTAAAAGTCGAGTTCGGCGGCGGCGCGTTGGGCACAAGCGGCGTTGGAGCGGAGGCGGTCGTCGTAGATGGTGCGCTTGCGGGTGCCAACGGCGGCGATCTGGGTGGCGTCGCTGGCGGCGCCGGTGTAGGAACCCCTGCCCTTGACGGTGATCGAGTTGAACTGCCAGGCGGAGGATCCTGCTTCGACGTTGAGCATGGCATGGTTGGCGTTCCAACCAAAGGTGTAGACGGAGGCGTCTTCGTCGTCGATGTCCTTCCACTTGATCTCGGCGTCGAGGCCGGGGTAGAGGTATTCGGGCAGTTTGCGGACCAGGGCATCGAGGGCGGCTTCGCCGGTCTCGTGCAGGCGGATGGCGTAATCGAGAGAGAGCGCGGTCATGCTGCCGGAAGCGCGGGTCAAGCCGACCTGGGTCAGGATCCACTCGAGGATGGTGGTGGCGCTGGTGGCGGTCCAGGTTTGGATGGAAGAGGCGCGCCAGCGGGCGAGTTTGCCCAACCAGTCGATGCACTCGAGGGTAAAGAGCTGCTGTCCGCCCTCGTGGGTGTAGCTGATCGTTTCGATCCAGGTGCGGGGCAGTTCGGCGGTGTAGTCGGCGCCGGCGACGGTGAGTCCACGAGACAAGGAGATGGGCGCTCCCTGGGTGATGTAGGCTTTGGAGCCGGTGAGGGTGTTGAAATGGCCGGTTTTGTTGTCGAGGTAGATGGTCAGGCCGGCCTCGGCATCGGCGATCTCTTCGTAGTCGTAGCCCAGAACGTAGGCGGAGACGTTGATGGTGTTGGGGGCGGCGCCGATGACCAGGGATAGACAGGGCTCGCCGTTGAGGCTGGTTTGGTTGGCTAGTAGGGTGGCGTTGATTGATCTCATGTCAGGTCACGCAAAGGGCGCAAAGGGCGCAAAGAAAGAAAAGAAAGAAGGGTAAGTGATGGCTGAGACGGATCCTGATGCGGTGCGGTTCTTGTCGTGGGGTGCCGGGTTGCAAAGCACGGTGTTGGGCGAGATGAGCGCGCGGGGTGACCTGCCGCGTTGTATCGTGCTGCACTGTGATCTTGGTTGGGAGCGACAAAGAACGGTGGAGATCAGGGAATTCTATAGCGCGCGTTGGCGGGCGATGGGCCTGGACGTGCATATTTTGGATGTTGGCGACATTCGGGCGTTGGGCGCTGCGGAGCATGTGCACATTCCGTTCTGGACGAACGAGGGTGGCATGCTGAGACGGAAGTGCACTCAGCATTTTAAGATCCGGCCGATGCGGCGCAAGGTGCGCGAGCTCTTGGGCTACGATCCAAGCCGGCCGCCAGCGCCTCCGCCCGGGTCGGCGGTGATGTGGTTGGGGATCACGACGGACGAATGGACCAGGGCGAGCAAGATTATTAGCCAGCGGGATCAGGTGCAGTATATGGTCAACCGTTTTCCGCTGCTGGGGCTGGGGATGGATCGGGCGGCGTGCGCGGCCTGGTTGGCGGATCGTGGGCTGCCGGCGCCGATCAGGAGTGCGTGTGTGTGCTGTCCGTATCGGCGGGCGAGTGAGTGGATCGCGATGCGCGAGCAGGCGCCGGGTGAGTTTGAGGCGGCGTGCGCGTTTGATGAGTTGAATCGGCGTAATGTGTTGGCAAAGAATGAGGGCGTCGAGTCGGACGAGCTGTACATCTGGGAAGGGCAGGAGCCGCTGCGCACAGCTGGGCTGGCCGCCGTGGCGGCGCGCGAGAAACGGATCTATGGTAATCAGTTGCCTATGTTTGCTTGCGAGAGCGGGTATTGTGGGGTGTAGCATGTATGCTGTGAACCTGGTCGGGCTGATGGGATTGGGCCGTGAGTTGGGCGCGCTGCCGTTGTATCTGCTGCTGCGTGGGATCGTGACAGAGCAGGTGGTGCAAGCCGGGTCGGGAATGGGGCACGAGGCGCTGGTGGTACGTGACGACGTGCCGGCGGAGCGGTGGCGGGCGATCGTCGCGGTCGTGCGGAGCAGGTATTGGCGGGTTGAGCTGCCGTTGTACGAACGTGTGTCGGGACGGTGGCGGTATGCGTGATCTACCATTGGTCGTCCCATCGATCGAGGGTGGCGGTTTTGGCGATGCCGGAGTGGCGGGCGGCGAGTTGGCGGGCGACGAGGGTCAGGCCGCGCTCGAATTCGGCGAGGCGGGCGTCGGCCCATTCGCGCAGCTTGCGGGGGACGTAGCGTTTTTCTTCGTCTTGGACACGCTCCTGGGCGGCAAAGCCGGAGGCGCCGACGACGATCAGGTTCTCGTGCTCCACGGGCAGGGTGGTGGTGGATGCCGAGTCGAGGCCGTTGAGGGTGCGCACGCGGGTGTACCAAACGCGGACTGTGTCGCCGGTGACGGGTTCGTCGCCGTCCTTGATGTAGAGGATGTTGCCCGGCCAGAGCTCAAAGTCTCGCCATTCGGGCGGGTAGGTCGGATCGGTGGAATCATAGTCCCACCAAACGCGGGTGATGTGGAGGTAATCGGTGATGGAAGAGATGTCGACCTCGCGTCCATCGGCGGCCAGGTCGAGGGTGGTGATGGTGTGATCGGGGCTGATCTCGGTGTAGCGGCCCAGGGCCCAACGGATCGCCTCGTCGATGTCGTCCTGGTCGTGGGTGAAGACATAGGAGCGCCAGTCTCTGATCCTGAGCCCGGCGTTAAACTCGGCCATCATCTTGTCGGCCCAGGCGCCCAGGCCGGCCGGGCCGGAGCCGCGCGCGGTGCGGAAGTGGGCAGCGAAAGCGGCGGCGCCGTCGAGGATAAAGACCTCGTCGTCGATCGGGAAGGTGGTCGTGGAAGCCGAGTCCAGTCCACTGAGGGTGTGCTCCTGGGTGTACCAGACCCGCACGACGTCGCCGGATTGGGGTTCGCTGGTGTCGTTGATGTAGAGGATGGAGCCGGGCCAGACCTCAAAGTGGCGGTAGTTGGGCGGGTAACCGGGGCTGGTGGAATCATAGTCCCACCAGACCTTTTCTACGCGGACCAGGTTGGTGAGAGAAGCAAGCGAGATCTCGCGGCTGTCGGCGGCGAGGTCAATGGCGCCGATGGCGTGGCCGGGGCGGACACGGGAGTACTGCTCGATGGCCTGGCGGATCGATTCGTCGAGCTCTTCCTGGGTGTAGGCGCGTTGGGCGTGTTTCTCGGCGCGGAGGGATAGGCCTTCGTTGAATTCACGGATCATCTTGTCGGCCCATTCCTGCAGGCGGGTGAACACGTCGCGATCCACGGCGGCTTCCTCGGCGATCTCGGCGGCGCGGAAGCGGGCAGCCAGGGCGGCGGCGCCGGAGATGAGGAAGGCGATGTCATCGGCGGGCAGGGTGGTGGTAGAGGCGGCGTTGAGTCCATTCAACGTGTGGGCCTTGGTGTACCAGATGCGGGCGTGCTCGCCGGATTGGGGCTCGTCGCTGGAATCGATGTAGAGGATGGAACCAGGCCAAACGCGAAAGTCGACCCAGGCGGAGTCGGCGCCATCGGCTTGCTTGACGTAACCGGCGCGGATAAAGAGACAGTCGTACTGGCGGCGGGCGCCCTCCCTCACCCCCGGCCCCTCTCCCGTGCCAGAAGACTGGCCTGGGCGAGGGGAGTTGGCGGGCAGGGTGTTGAGGCGGACAAAACCGCCGTCAACGGGGCGGATGGTGGGCTCGTGGGCTGAAGGTTGCAAGTTTTGGGTTGAAAGTTCGGTCATTTGTCTGTGTCCTTGGAAGAGGGTACAGGATTAACAGGATTGGCAGGATTAACAGGCTCTCGGTGCTTGTTGCTGGCGGCGGCGGTCAGGATGCGGGCGATCTCGTCTTGGTCGGCGGTCTCGCCGGCAAATTTGAGCGCCAGGCGCAGGGCGGTGTCGTCGTCGATCCAGTCCTGGCTAAACATTTGGACCAGGGCGGCGGTGACGTCTTTGGTGGCGGTGGCCAGGGCCTGGTTATCGGCGCGGGCGATCTCGGTGACGGAGACGACGAGTTGCAGGTCATCGGGCCAGGGCTGGGCGTAGGTGGCGCAGCGGCGGCGGTAGGCGGCGGTGACCAGGGCGCACAAAAAGCCGGTAAACTCTTCCTGGCGTTCGGAATAGAAGCGGGTGGTGGGCTCGCCCATTTCCTTGGCGGTGGCATAGTTGATCGATTCGCCTTCTCCGAGGTAGTGCAGCCCCAGGTTGGCGCCGGTGGCAATGGCCAGGCGGAGGGTGCGGCCGTCGTCGGCGGCGTCGCCGGCCTGGATGTTGAGGGGCTTGGTCTCGGTGGTCTCGCCCGGGCCGTGGACATAGATGCCGGCCTCGACGGGGTTGTCGGTGATCAGCTGGTGCTTTTTATCCTCGACCAGGCTGTCATCGGCGAGGATCACGTCCAGGATCCCCTGGCGGGTGCGCTGGCGGTTGAGGCGGACGCGGTCTTTGAGCCACTCGGTATAGCGCTTGATCCAGGGCAGCACGGGGCCGAGATCCGACTCGCCACGGGTGGCGCCGATGGGTCGGTTGACGGCAAAGTGGAGCATGAGCGGCGGCAGCTTGCGCAGCTGTGGGGTGGGCCGGAAGGCGCGCGGGTGGTCGGGGCCGATCCAGGTGCGGGGGGCCAGGGGGCCGCCACGCGTTCCGCTCGCGGCAAGCTCGGTGTATTCGAGTTCGGTCTCATAGTCGTTGTCGGCGGTGCGGATAGAGTGGATCTGGCGGGCCGGGACAAAACGGACATAGGACATGCCATCAATGCGGTTGGTGTGGAGCACGGGAAAGAGCTCGCCGGCGCGGGTCAGCTCGTCGCACATGGGAGCCAGGCGGGTATCCAGGTGGTTCTTGGGGTGGTCCCAGAAGGCGCGGATAAAGGCATCGACCTGCGGGTCGCGTGATGAGATGGTGATCCCATTGCCGACGACATAGGAATGGGCCAGGGTGGTGATGCGGCGGGCCAGGAAGCTCAGTCGCCAGGCTTCGAGGGCATCGTCGAGATCCTGGGCGACGTCGGACCAGGGGCGGTCGGCGGGGGCTGCGGACAGGCTGTTCCAGCCGGCCGAGTCGTCGACGCGGGTGGAGATCGTGGCCAGGCGGCGCTGCATCAGGCGGTCAACGGTGCGGCTGAATATGCGGTTGGTGATCCGTTCCAAGATAGTTGGCATGTTTCCTCGAACAGATGTGCTATTGCCTGTGTATAGCTTACCATAAGAGCATGCAATAGTCAAGGTCTGATGGTCGGAC
>JAFGOG010000324.1 GCA_016926595.1 Anaerolineae bacterium | reverse complement strand
TACCTTTTCCGGATCGATCAACGGGTGTCGCGCTTGCCACAGGCGCAGCGTCGAGCCGGGATGGCGAGCTTCCGAGAGGGGTTTTCCGAGAGGCGAGGTGCGCCTCTCCGATTCTACCTTCAGACTTCCGGCTCTGAATCTGGCCACCTCCGGCTCGTTGGCATCGATCGCGTTGGCGTAGCGGGCTTTGGCAAAGGCCAGGTCGAGCCAAGCCAGGGCCTCCACGGTCCAGATTAGCTCTTCGGCCAGACTGGCCACCAGCCCCGACAGGGCGGCGAGGATGCGCTCGACCTCCTTTTCCTCCTCCAGTTGCAGTTGGCGCCACTGATTGCCCATCTCCACTGCTGATAGAGGTTCGATGAACAAGGTCGCACCGCTGGCCGACGTATCGTGGACAATGCCCCGGATGCGCCCCTTGAACTCGGCCTTGATCGGGATCACATAACGGCCGTTCCGCTGTGTGATCAGCGCCTCTTGCAGGATGAGGCTGTTGTTTGGGTCGGCGGCGATCCGGTTGAGCTTCTCCAGCAACCGGTCGTGGGCCGTGCGCATGTCACGGCGAATACGGGCGAGCTTTTCACTAGCGCGGTCCAGCACTTCGCCCCGGTCGCTGATACAACGCCCAATCTCGTCGCTCAACGCTTCACACGACTCGATCCGGCTGGCGATGTCGGCCAGGAGCGGCAGATGGTCGGAAAGGCGGGCCAGGGTACGTTGCACACGCTGCCCGGTCAGCAGTGTGCTCTGGATGTCCAGTAGATCAGGCGGCATGAGGATTGCGCCCCGTCGGGCGTTCTGCGCCAGCGGTCGGATGTCGTGCGATCCGCCCAGCGACACGCCTCCCTGTGTATCGAGCAGGTAGCGGGCCTCGCGGGTCTCTTGCAGTCGCTGCTTGACCTCGGCGAGAACGGGTGAGGGCTGCAGCGCCAGCACCAGCTCCTGACCGGCGGAGAAGGTCGTATGTTGCGCCAGACGTGCCAGGACGCTGGGGAATTCGAGGGTGTCGAGGTGCTTCTTATCCATCCAGGCGCGTCAAAGTTGGAACGCAAAGATGTCGGGCAACTGGCCTCTGGGCATCCACGGCCTGAGCGTGGCAAGAAGGATGGGCCAAACATCGTTAAAGATCGGCACCAAGAGGGAACTGCGCATGTAGCCAAGGACATTCGCTCGAAACGCGTCGCTGCCAACGCCTGGTGTGTTCAGCACGAAAACCAAGCCGACCAGCACCAGGCCAATCCAGGCCGCTACCAGCACAAAACCCAGCACCAGTCCGCCAAGCTGGTCGATCTGCCGTATGCCAGGCAGCTCGGTCTCTTTAAAAGCCCGGGCCAATGCAAAGTTGACGACTGTCGTGGTCAAGATCAAAATAATCAAAAAGGCAGACAATTCGGCGGCGGCTTGGGCCAGGCCCCCTCCGCTCAGATAAACAATCCACTCACCGGCCTTTACGTAAAAACTCATCGCCAGCACAACGGCCAGGTACAGCACCACAAGGCTGAGAGCCATGCGCACGAGGCCTTGGGTGAATCCCCAAACCACACCCCCGATCAGGGCAAAGGCGATCAAAATGTCAAAAGGATTTAGCCAGGATGGCATAGAACTTCTCCCTTACTCCTGCCGGATACTCGCTATTGACCCTTATCTGGCGAGCGGGGATGGAGCTCCAGAACTCGCTCGATGCGCGCGATCAGCTCGCGGCGCGGTAGCCGGGATTTGACGATAAAATCCTGCAGGTCTGTTCTGGCCCGCCACATGACTTGGTCAAAAGGCGAATCGAGAGCCGTCAGGGCAATGACCGGGATATCTTGGATGGTGGGGTCTTTTTTCTTGTGCAGCAGAACATCTGCGCCGTCTACCACAGGCATCATTAGGTCGAGCAGAATCAGGTCGGGTTGTTCGCGTCGCATAGTCTCCAACCCCTCCTGTCCGCCTAGTGCCCCGAGTACCTCGTAACCGGCTTTACCCAGGATCAGCTTGAGGTAGTCTATCATATCCGGATCGTCTTCGATGCACAGAATCTTGGCCTTGGTCACCCCTGGCCCTTCTTGCGTTGCTGCTGTCATGGTTTTAGCCCGACCTGCCCGATGCTCCGGCAAGCACCCGTTCGATAGAGCTCAACAACTGCTTGCGCATGAACGGTTTTGTAATGTAATCCTCGATCTCGGTCCGGTGTTTCCACATGATTTGGTCAAACGGCGAACTCATGGCCGTGACGGCGATGACCGGAATGTGCTGAATAGTAGGGTCTTGCTTTTTCTGGAGCAAGACTTCGGCGCCGCCCACCTGGGGCAGCATCAGGTCCAACAATATCAGATCTGGTCGCTCACGGCGCATAGCTTCCAGGCCTTCCTGGCCATCTTTGGCAGCCAAAAAGGTATATCCGGCTGATTCCAGGATCAGTCGCAGTAGGTCGAGCATCCCAGCTTCGTCTTCGACGCACAGGATCTTGGGCCTGGTGTCTGCGCTTTCCTCTGTCACAATCTCTTCTCCCCGAAATACTCCAACCGCGCGGGATCCAGCCCAGGGCAGCGGCCGGCAGCATCTATTGTAGCAGAATCAACCCCGGAAGTCAAACGACGGACTGCCGCTTCTGCCCTCTCCACCGGCTCACGATTCGGCCGGCCACAGCCACGGCCAGGCCTCGGCCCGGCGCTGCGCCAGTTCGAGCTGAAGCCGCTCGATCTCGGCCAGGCTGCGGCCCTCATCGCCCAGCACCCGCAAATGCTGCTTGTTAAAGGCCAGTCGCGTGGCGGTCTGGAAATAGCGCTCCACCACCCGGGCGCCCGTCCGTCCACCCTGGCGCCGCGCTTGTCGGTTGGCTTGCCAGCGGCGCCTGGCCGAGTGCAGCAGGTCGAATTCCTGCGGGCTCAATGCTCCCTGTTGCACTTCTTCGCTCAGCCCGCGCTCGATCCAACGTCGCTCGGTGCGCAGTTCCAGTACGATCACAATGGCCAGCGCCAATACGCCGCTCCAGTCCAGGAGCGCGCTGAATCCCAGGGACAGAAACACGGTCCGCTCAACCAGGGTCGCTCCGAGGTTGTGCAGGCTGTGCATCAGGACGGCCAGCGCCCCCCCGATCATCAGCGCCGGAAGCCGCCGCTTCTGGCTCCGGACCAACCGCGCATAACCGACGCTCGCCCCGAAAAGTCCGGTCCAAAAGGCATGGTTGAACCCAAAGACCCCCGTCCGCAGAAAGATGTTGATCAGCCCAGCGCTCAGTCCATGTTGGCTCATAATCGGGATAAAATAGGCAACAACATCCTCTGTCATGGCAAAGCCAAAGCCGATCATCGCCCCAAAGATGATCCCATCCAGCATGCCGTCGAATGCTTTTGGGACAACCAGGAACAGGAAAATGAGGGCGATTCCCTTGGCGCTTTCTTCGATGAGGGGAGCGCCCACGCTGGCGCTCAACAGCCTGCCCAGCAGGCTCTCGGACCCCAGAACTGACACCGGCACGGCAAAGGCGATCTCGAGGACGATCGATAGGATGGCGGCCGGTCCGGCCCCCCACAAAAAGGCCGCCGCCAGCAGCCCGACTGGTTCCTTTTCATAGCGGTCGATCCACCACGACAGCAGCACATAGCCTGCAGTTGGGATCAACGCTCCCAGGATCGCTATCACCACAACGGTCATGCGCCGGACGGTCTCCTCTGCCTCAACAATGACGGTCCGATTGTATCACGAAACGCCTGCTATTACAAACTACTCCTGGATGGGCCTTTTACGGCGATCTGACGAGCGCATAGAACACCGGCATGAACACCAACCGCTCCCCAGATTCGACGGCGGCCTGGTCGGCGGCTCGGAGGCGGGCCAGTTCCTCGGGCGACACGACGCCATTCAGCGATCGCTCCCACAAACTCCACTCCCCGTCGAACTCCGCGCGCAGTGTAGGTAGGTCCCACAGGCTAGGTATGACCCCCACGTCGGCCTGGCCGACGGGGAACAGCGCCCTCAGCCTCCGTCCCAGCAATGGATCGGCGCCCTCCCCCCGCAGCGCCTCGGCCTGCCAGCGGCCGATAGGCAGGTCGGGGTAATCGATCCGTCCGCCATAGTCCGGCTCAGCGCAGACCAGAACCACGCCCCCTGGCCGGGTCACGCGCATCATCTCCTTCGCCGCCCGGCCGGGATCCCGGCACCACAACAGTACAAAGTGACAGGCGGTCACGTCGAACCAGCCGTCGGGGAAGGGCAGATCGTGGGCGTCGCCCAACCGGTACTCAGCATGGCCGCCCTGTGCCGCATGCGCTTGGCTCTGCCGATCGTGGCGGCCGCGCCGCCTGGCAAAAGCCACCATGGCCGGATCGATATCCAGCCCGATCACCTCGCCTCTGGTCAACTCTGCCATCTCTTCGGTCACCACCCCTGTGCCGCTGCCCACGTCCAGCACTCGCTTGGCCCGCAGCAGGTTGGCCCGGCGGTATAGGTGCTGCCGCGTGGCCCGCGTCCAGCCAGCCTGTCGGCTGAACTGCTGCTCCCATTCCTCAAGTGTCATCTCTGTCGCCATCGCTTCCTCCATCCCTGGCGCCCAGTATACCATAACCCACCGCTGGCCACACAATCTGCACGAGTTGTCAACTTGTCCAACCCTCGACAAGCGTGGTAAAATTGGGGGGTGGAGCACAGTCCAGAATCCAGAATCCAGAATCCAAAATTGCCAGGTGGTTACGCCGACGACACCCGTCTCAGCGTTCGCCGACGAACCCACGCACTCTACACCGTCGATCCGGTCGATTTCGGCCGGTGGACGCTGGAACGGCTGGCCTGGCGCGGCAGTGAGCGGGTCCTGGATGTGGGCTGCGGGTCAGGCGACCTGTTGCGCGGGATGGCCCGCCAGCGTCCAGACTGGGCTACGCTGGTCGGTTTTGACCTGTCGCCAGGCATGGCCAACCGCGCCGCCGATCTGGCCCAAGGCCTCCCCGCCCGCTTTTTCGTCGGCGATGCCCAGGCGTTGCCCTTTCCCGATGCCCTCTTTGACGTGGTCATGGCCCGACACGTGCTCTTTTACGTGCCCGACATCGACCAGGCTGTGGCCGAAGCTGCCCGTGTCCTCCGCCCCGGCGGCAGGCTCTTGGCCACCACCAACAGCGCCTACACCATGCCCGAATACCAGGCCTACCTGCAGCGGGCAGCGGCCCGCTTCCCCAATCTCGTCAACACCAAGGCTGTGACCAACCGCTTTTCTTTGGAGGAGGGCCCTGTTTTCCTGGCCCCCCATTTCGATCGGGTCGAGACCCACACCCTGCACGGCGCCCTGCGCTTTCCTGCCGCTCAGCCGTTCGTCGACTATGTGGCCAGCACCCGGGCCGACACAATGCGCCCTGGCCACACCGACGCCGAGTGGCAGGCGATCCTCGACCTGATCCGGGCCGAGGTCGATGCGTACATCGCCCGCCACGGCCACCTGGACGTGTCCAAGATCAGCGGCGCGCTGGTGGCGGTCAAGAAAGGCTAACCCGTGGCCCGCAGCCGAAGGCGGCCCTGCATGTGGCTGTCGACCCGCCGCGAGACTCTCCTCCTGATCCTGATCTTGGCATTCGCCGCCGTGCTGCGCCTCTACGGCCTGACCTGGGACGGCGGCCAGTGGCTCCATCCCGACGAGCGCCAGATCTATTTCGTCACCCTGGGCCTGCACTGGCCGGGCAGCCTCGCTGAGGCTCTGAGCCCGGCCAGCCCGCTCAACCCCGGTTTTTTTGCCTATGGATCGCTCCCTTTCTACTTGCTCCGGCTGGTCGCTGCGCTGGTGTCCCTGGTGTGGCCGGCCGTCCGCGACCCGGACAACCTCCACCTCGTGGCCCGCCCCCTGTCGGCTTTGTTCGACCTGGGTACCATCTACCTCACCTACCGCCTGGCTCACACCCTGTGGCCGGCCGCCAGCGAAGGTTTAGGATCTCCCCCTCACCCTCCCCTGTCCTCAACAGGGAGAGGAAGCCATTGCTCAGATCTTTCCTCCTCGAGATCCCGTTCCCAGTGCGTCGGGCTCTTGGCCGCTGTCCTGGTCGGCGTGGCCGTCCTGCACATCCAGCTCGCCCACTTTTACACCGCCGACACCCTGCTCACTTTCTTTGTCATGCTCGTGCTGAACCTGGCTGTCGGCTTGGCCTGGGGCGCTCCCACCCTGCGTCGCAGTGTCGTCCTTGGCGTCGCGCTGGGCCTGGCCCTCGCCACCAAGCTGACCGCCGCTCCACTTGTCCTTCCTGTATTGGTTGCCCTTGTCGGCGGCCAGCGTTGCGCGTCTCGCATCAAGTCTCTGGCGCTCACCCTCGCCATCGCCGCCGTTGTTTTCTTGGTCGTGCAGCCTTATGCCCTGATCGACTGGCAGACCTTCCTGGCGCAAACCATCCGCGAATCGCAGATCGCCTGGGGTCGGCTGGACGTGCCCTATACCCGGCAGTACGCTGACGCCTTGCCCTACCTCTATCCTATCTGTCAGACGGCGCTATGGGGATTGGGCTTGCCGCTGGGCCTGGTCGCCTGGGCCGCCCTGGCGGCGGCGCTGGTCCGCTGGCTGCGCCATGGCTCCTGGCCCGATGCCCTGCTCCTGGCCTGGGCCGGCCCTTACCTGTCTATCTCTGGTCTCCTGTACGCCAAATATCTGCGCTACATGCTGCCTCTGATCCCGGTCCTATGCCTCCTGGCCGTCCGCCTTTGCTATGATCTGAGACGGCTTGTCCACACAGCCACAGGAAGGCGTTTGATGGCCGCCGGCTGCTGGATAGTTGCCGTCGCGTCGACCTGCTATGCTGTTGCTTTCGTCACCGTCTACGCTTCCCCCCATTCCTGGCTTGTCGCCTCAGACTGGATCTACCGCCACATACCTGCCGGCAGCACGCTGGGTGTGGAGGACTGGGATACGGCGCTGCCGTTACCCCTTGACGTAGACGGTCGCCCTCGCCGCATCGAGGAGTACAAACTGCGCACCCTGTCCTTGTACGACGAGCCGGACGCCGAGCCCAAGTGGGCGACGATAGCCGGCGATCTGGCCGCCAGCGACTATCTGATCGTCGCCAGTCGCCGGCTCTACGGCTCGATCCCGCGCCTGCCGGATCGCTATCCGATCACGGCCCGCTATTACAAGCTGCTGTTTGCCGGCGATTTGGGGTTTGAGCTGACCGGCGAGTTCACCCGCGGCCCGGCCTGGCTCAACCTGCTTGTGCAGCCGCAGCCGCAGGCGGCCCTGCATGTGTCCGGCGCCGCCTTTGGGCTGTTTGTCCCCGACGAGAGTTTCGTCGTCTATGACCACCCGCGGGCGCTCATCTTGCGCAACACCGGACGGCTAACGGCTGGTGAGCTGTTGCGGCGGCTGGAGCCATAGCTCAGCCTCATATCTGGGCAGCAACCCCGGCTTTTTGTACTACCCGCCGCTGGCGTGGCGGGAATCTCTGTGACCTTTGCCATCCCTGCCAAATAGTGTTATAATCGGTCGCCTGAGAGGAATGGGGCTTGAAAAAAGCGCGCATCTGGTTCGGCATCGCCATCAGCATCATCGCCCTGGCCTTTGCCTTCCGTGAGATCGACTTGAGCCAGGTCTGGGCGGCGATAGCCAGGGTCAACTACTGGTTCCTGGCCGCTTCCTTGCTGCCATTGATCCTCTTTGTCGTGCTGCGCGCCTACCGCTGGCGGCTCCTTTTCTATCCCAAGCAGGGCTTGCGCATCCGCAACCTCCTGGCGGTGATCAACATTGGCTACCTGCTTATGAACCTTCTCCCCGCCCGCCTGGGCGACGTCGCCCGCGCCTACCTGATCGGCGAAACCGAACAGGTCAGCCGGACTGCCGCCTTTTCGACCATCGTCGCCGAACGGGTGCTCGATGCCCTGTTCGCCGTCGTCGGTTTTTTCATCGTCCTACCCTTTGCGCCTGTCCCTGACTGGATGATCCGCTCCGGCTTGATCGTGGGCGCGGCAGTGGTGGTTGCCATCGTTGTTTTTGTCGTGCTCGTGCGGCGGCGGGAGTGGACTCTCCGTTTGCTGGATCGCATCCTCCAGGCGGTGCACTGGCCCGACGCCGAGGCGATGACCTGTTTCTGGAGTCGCCTGGCCGAGCGGACCCATCTGTGCTCTTTAGCTCGGCTACCGTGGGCCGATCGGCCGCGGTTGGCCGGCGTTGCCGGTTCACTCATCGACGGCCTGAGCGGCGTCACCACCCTGCGCCTGGGGCCATCTCTAATCTTCTGGTCGGTGATCATCTGGGCCGACATCGCCGCCTACTACTGGCTCGTCCTGCTCGCCTTTGACAAGGCTCAGCCGTTTGTCGCCGGTCTGGCCGTTTCGTCGGTGACCGCGCTGGGCATGACCGTGCCTTCATCGCCCGGCGCGATCGGTGTCTTTGAGATCCTAGCCCGCGAGACGATGGTGGGTCTGTTTGGCATGGGAAAGGAGGCGGCGTTGAGCTATGGCCTCGTTGCCCATGCGATCGTCTATGTCCTCTTTACCTTGCTGGGACTGGCCAGCATGGTTCAGCAGAACCTGACCTACTCAGAAATCCAAAAGAAAATATCAGCGGAGGCTCCAACACCTTCATGAAAGTCCTGATCGCACTCACCTACTACCATCCCCACGTCAGTGGGTTGACCATCTACGTCAAGCGTTTGAGCACCGTCTTGGCCCGGCGCGGCCACCAGGTCACCGTGCTCACGTCGCACTATGATCGCGACCTCCCTCATGAGGAGATGATTGACGGCGTGAGTGTCGTCCGCGCCCCAGTCCTGTTGCGCGTCAGCAAGGGCGTGATCATGCCCACCTTCCCTTTTCTGGCCTGGCGGCTCATGCGCCAGCACGACGTGGCCAGCGTCCACCTGCCCCAGTTCGAAGCCAGCCTGCTGGCCCTGTTGGGCCGCCTGGCCGGCAAGCCGGTAGCGCTGACTTATCACTCTGACCTGCGCCTGCCTCAAGGCTGGTTTAATCGCCTGGCCGACCGGGTGATCTTTGTCAGCAACTATATTGCCGGCTGCCTGGCTCATGCCGTCGTGGCCTACACCGACGATTTTGCCCAACATTCCGGCTACCTGTCGCACTTTGTCGGCAAGGTACAGGTCATCCCACCGCCGGTCATCATGCCCCCGCCCGATCCTGCCGCCGTCGAGGCGTTCCGGGCCCAGCACGACCTGGCTGGCCGGTCAGTAGTGTGCATGGCTGCTCGACTGGCGACCGAAAAGGGCGTTGAAGTACTGATCCAGGCTCTGCCCCGCCTGCTGCAAGTCTTTCCCCGGCTCAAGGTCCTCTTTGCCGGGCAATATCAGGACGTCATGGGCGAGGAAGCCTACTATCGCCACATTATGGCGATGATCGAGCAGTTGGGCACAGAGCACTGGGAGTTTCTCGGCGTGCTGAGCCAGGCGCAGATGCCTGCCTTCTTTGCCGCCTGCGACGTGCTGGTTGTGCCCAGCCTCAACTCGACCGAAACGTTCGGCCTGGTGCAGGTCGAGGCCATGCTGTGCGGCACCCCGTCCATTGCCAGCGATCTGCCCGGCGTCCGCCAGCCGCCGCGCATGACCGGCATGGGCGAGGTGGTGCCCATCGGTGACTCGTCTGCCCTGGCCGAGGCCATCGTCCACGTCATCCAACATCGCGACGACTATACGCGGCCGCGCCCGCTGATCGAAGAGACGTTCAGCCTGGAGCGGACTATGGGCGGCTACGAGGCGCTATTCGAAGGACTGCTCGGCAGTCCGGCCATGAGCAGCCAGCCGGTCCACACGGCGCGGGAGAGCTTGGAGTGACCAAGGGCCGGCGCGCGGCCGCGCTGCTGCTTTTGGCCGCAGCGCTGGGCCTGGCGACGTTGGGGCAGTTCTACTTTTTTCGCCGGCGGGCTTTTCTGTGGGACGGCGTCGTCTTTGACGCGCTGGCTGTGCTCTGCTTCCTGTTGGCCTGGCGGCAGCTCTCTCCCCGTACGGCGGCGGTTCGCCTCGGCCGGCTGCGGGTTGAGCCGGCACGATGGCCGGTTCCGGCGATCCTCCTGGCGGCAGGCCTCTTGTTCGCCTTTGTTGCCGCCCTGCTGTCGGGAGGTCGCTACTGGGACCAGACCACCACCGACGCCGTTGTTCTGTGGCTGATCGGAATCGCCTGCGCTGCGACCGCGGCGCTGTGGCCGGCGACCGCCGGACGCCCCCCTTGGGTCGTGGCTGCAACATCCCCCCCTGGCGATCCCGGAACAGGGCAAAAGACGCCAATTACCGTGCTGCGCGGTCGCCTCCACTGGCTGCGCCACCTCTCGTGTGACACTTGGCTCGAGATTGCTACCGTGGCTGCGCTCGCATTCCTGGCTTTCCTGCTGCGGGCTACTGCCCTGGACAGCGTGCCATCTACCTTGGGCGGTGATGAGGCATGGCATGGGCTGCTTGCCCGGCAGGTGCTCCGCGGCGAGATGCGCAACCCCTTCATCATGGGCTACATGTCGATGCCCACCTTCTTCTACTGGCCATTGGGCTGGTCGTTGTGGTTGGTGGGCGACGGGATGATCGGGCTGCGGTTGCCGGCCGCCCTGGCCGGCACGATCACCGTGCCCCTCTTCTATGGGCTGGTGCGTTCCTTGTGGGGCCGGCGCACTGCCCTCCTTAGCGCGCTATTCCTGGTCACCTACGACTATCACATCCATTACAGCCGGCTGGGAGCCAATAACATTTGGGATCCCCTTTTCGCTGTGCTGATCTTCTGGGCGGTGGACCGCGGCCTAGCCAGGAGCCAGGAAGGTACTGCCCTCTTCCGATCAAGACCCCTGATCTTGGCCGGCTTGGTGCTCGGCCTGGCCTACTATTTCTACACCGGCGCGCGGCTGCTGCCCATCCTCGTCATCGTCTATGGTACCTTTGTCTGGCTCCAGCGGCGACGGGCCGGAAGCGCGTCGTTTGGTGATCTGATCCGGCTGCTGGCCGTGATCGGCGTGGCGCTGGTTATCGTCGCCGGGCCGATCCTTAGCATTGCCCTGACACACCCTGACGACTGGAACGCCCGCCTCAACCAGATCGGCATCATCCAATCGGGCTGGCTTGCCCGCGAGCCGGAGCTGACCGGCAAGAGCACTGCCCAGATCCTGGCCGAGCAGGCTCTGCGATCGGCTGGCGCTTTTCACGTTTATACTGACCGCACCGCGTGGTACGGCGCCGACCGGCCCCTGCTCGGTTTCCTGGACGGCATCCTGGCCCTGTTGGGCATGGCCTGGGTCGCCGCCCATTGGCGCGAGCGGCGCTATTTCCTGGTGTTGATCTGGTTCTGGGGGGTCATCTTCACCGGCGGCGTGCTGACCGAAGGCCCGCCTAACAGCCAGCGGCTGGTGATGTCCATTCCTGCCGTCTGCCTGCTGGTCGTAGCCGGGCTGGAGGCGGTCGTAGGCCTGGCCCGGCGCCTGCTTGGCGCGCGTCCCATCGCCGAGAAGCTGATCCTAGGGCTGCTGATCACGGCCCTGGCGGTCGGCAACCTCCACTACTATTTCGTCACATTCACCTCGTCTCACCGCTATGGCAGCGCCAACGGCGAGACGGCGACCATGATCGGCCACTACCTGCGCAGCCAGGCGCCTGGCACCCAGGTTTACTTCCTGGGCGCGCCGCGAATCTACTGGGGGTTTGGGACGATGGGCTTCCTGGCGCCGCAGGTTCACGGGCACGACATCGAGCAGCCACTCATCGGCCCGCCTGACTTGCCTGATATGAGCCAGAGTGTGGTGTTTGTTTTCCTGCCCGATCGCGCCGGCGAGCTGCAGTGGGTGCAGGCGGCATTTCCCAGCGGCCAGGCCCGCGAGTTCTATGATGACCGGGAGCGCCTGCGATTTATCGCATACGAGGCATCGCCTTGATTGGGGCATCTGAACCACGAGGTTCACGAAAGAGCGCGAAGGCTACAAACGGCTTTCGCGCTCTTTCCCTTTGTCTATCTCTGGGTTCAGCGTCTTTATTGCGGGTCTTTGGTTTCCTCTTCCAGCTTTTCGATTTCCTCTACCGGCTCCTCAGCCTCTTCCGACACCTCTTCTTCATCCTTCATCCTTCCGCCTTCATCCCTTACCCTCGCTTGCCACCACAGCGCCAACAGACCCGCTCCGGCCAGAGCCGCCAGCCCAAGGTCCACAAGCTGCGCCAGCCGCCAGCCGGACACATAGATCGCCTCGTCGCCGCGCGTGAACTCGAGAAAAAAGGCCCCGGTGAAGTACAGCAGTAGAAGCATCAGGAAAGCCGCCCCGGAAAAAGGCCATCGCCGGCGCAGCAACCAGAAAGCGGCCAGCAGGATCAGTGCCAAGCCTGCCCCCACCGCCTGCGTGGCAAAGCGCGACGCCTCCACACCATACAGATCGGGCAGCACTGCATAGCCGAGCCCTTCGCCGATCGCCCCGTAGACGCAGCCGCCCAGCAGGCACGCAATCCAGCCAAAGACCAGGCCGACCGACAGGCTAGGCGTCAAAGTGTCAGCCAGCCTGAGCAGATATCCTGCGGACCGGGATTGCAGGTAACCGATCAGGATCAGCGCGGCCAGCCCGCCTAGGAACGCGCCGTGGAAAGACAGCCCGCCCTCCCAGATGCGCAGCGCCCGGCTCCAGTTCTCGCTGAACACCTCCAAGTTGCCAAGCACAAAGCCGATCCGCCCGCCCAGGATGCCGCCGACGATGGTCCACAAACCGGCGTCCAACGCCGCTTCGCCCGCTCCGCTGGCGCTCCGGGACTCACTTTGCTCGCCGTTGCCCAGGACCCGCTTGCCCTCAAAGTAGGCTACCACCAAGGCCAGGATCAGGCCCAGGTCGAGGAGAACGGTGTAACTGGAAATGTTGTATTTGCCGATGGTCAGGAGTATCGGGTGCATGGCTAGTCTCGCAGCCCTTCCACAATGCGAAAGTAGCGGTCGGCCAACGCCTTGGCCTCGCTGTCGCTTCGCGCCTCGACATAGACATGGAACTTGGGCAAGTCCGGATCGGGCAGAATGAGCACCCACTCCCCTTCGCCCGGCACGATCTTGATCCCGTCGATCAGCTCAGCGCGGCGGCTCTTGTACTGCTCGTTCAGCACGCGCATCACCGTCCCTTTTGCCTCCCAGGGACAGGACACCTCGCGATGGTCGACGTAGTAGGGCGGCAGCCCAGCCACGACGTCGGCCAGCGTCAAGTGTTGGGCCGCCAGGAACTCGAGTAGCTTGACCGTCGTGATCAACCCGTCTATCGACGCCTGGAACTGGGGAAAGACATAATTCCCCGTCCCGTCGGCGGCCATGATCACCCCCCGCCGGGCCGCCGTTTCGGCCAGGTCGTGGAGGTCCACCTTGCAGCGCACCACCCGCCCGCCCTGGTCCTTGGCGATCTTTTCAAAGATGCCGGGCAGGTTTACCGGCACCACGATCGTGCCGCCCTCGTTGGCGCGCAGAGCAAGCATCGCCAACGCGGCGCTGGCCGATACCGGCGGTACCAGGTGGCCGTGATGATCGATCAGAAAGACCTTCTCACCGCCCACGTCCAGCCGCACGCCCAACTGCGCCCCTAAGGCGCCGGTGATGATCTGCAACGTTTGCAGCGCCTTGTCAAACTCCTCGGGCAGCACCGACATCTTTTCGCCGTCGACGTGAGCGGCCAGGGGAACTGCTTCCACGCCTAGGGTACTGAGAATCGGCGACAGCACCTCTGAGGTCGGGGCATAGGCATAATCGACGATGATCTTGAACATGGCCTGGCGGATGGCGTCGGCGTTCTTGATCGCGTCCAGAAGGCCCTCGCTGTAGGTTTCGACTACCCGGGGCGGGTAATCGATCGTCCCGATCTCATCCAGGTACACCCTCCGGAAATCCTCGCGGAAAAAGACCCGCTCGATGTTCCGCTCGGTGTTCTTGCTCAGATTGCGGCCCTGACTGTCAAAGAAGCGGATGTCTACCACCCGCCGGTCAAAGGGAGACAGGCGCACGTGAACCCCGCCGGCAGCCTTGGTCGCCTTGGTATAGTAGCGGGCCACCGGGATCGGCATCGAGCGCAGGTCGGCGACGTTCATGCCGGCCGAGGCTAAGCCAGAGTTGATGGCCCGCTTGAGCATGCGCGGGCTGCGGTGCGGGTCACGGTTGATGGTGACGGTGCTGCCCTTGGGCATCGAGGCGCCAAAGGCAGCGCCGAGCCTGGCGGCAAACTCGGGGAGCAGATCGACGTTCACCACGCCGGTCACGCCGAACCGGCCGAACAGGATCCGCCGCCCTCGGGCGCCCCAGATGATGCTCGTCTTGACCGTTGCGCCCGGCTCGATCTCCTTGTCAGGCCAGATCTTGACGTTGGCATGGACCACCGCGCCCTCGCCCACGATCGAGTTGTCGCCCAGCACCACCCCTTCGAACAACACCGCCTTGCTCTTGATCGTGCACTGACGTCCTACG
>JAFGOG010000323.1 GCA_016926595.1 Anaerolineae bacterium | reverse complement strand
CGGCCCCTCGGTTCCGGACGGGCAGGGCTTTCCCTGCTTGCTGTCACCGTTTCCTCCTCCTCGCTCAGCCCGCGACCGTTCTCCAAAATCCAGAATCGCCAGTGTCCGTCTCGGGCGCATCCCTCGCCGTCCTGCGTAACTGCCCCGGCTCCGTGAGCCGCAGACAGTCCCTCTCGTTGGATGGCCGCCGGGCACGACCGCTGTGTCGTGTCCTACTCGATCGGCTTTAGCGCGTTGATGGCTGTCAGGTAGACCGATTCATATAGCGCGTCGTGCTCCTTCGCGCTGCTCTGCAGTAGGACCACGTATGCCCGCCCTTCTCCCTCTGACAGCGCGAAATCGATCTGAAGGCTCATCACCTCTACCGCGTACAGGTTCCAGCTGAGGCCGTTGGCCTCTCGTTGGCCCGTCGACTCTGGCACTGTGGCCAGCCCCAGTTGCTCCGTCAGCAGGTCCAGCACGTCCAGGGCGGTGCCGGGCATCGACTGCATCAGCACGGCGACCACGTCGGTGCCTGACGAGCCCCGCGAATAGACCCCCATCACCGACTCGGTCCACCCGACAGGCGCCATCCCCTCAATGCCCATCGTCTCATTGCTGAACGGCGCCCACTCCACCTCCACCGCCGCTGACGGCACCACGAACGCCCAGCCCTCCATCTCCGCCACGCACGCATCGTCGGGTGCTCTCCCCGGGTCGTCGAGAAACGCCATCATCATCTCCTGCGGGCAGCCCGGCGAAGCGCTGGCCCCGTGGCCCACCCCTGGGTACTCGAAAAAGTAGCTGTTCTTCAGCGTCTCGCCCACCTGCCGGCCCCACGCCGGCGGCGTGATCGGGTCGAACTCGCCGGCCATGATCAGCGTCGGAATGTCGCTGCTCACCGCCTGCGTCAGCGTCTCGTCGGCCCGGCCCACCTGCCAGTCCGCGCACACCTCCAGCCCCAGCTCCCCCAGCACCGTGTCGCTGAACGCTCTTTCCAGCTCGGGGTGCTCGGCCAGGGATGTCTCGAACGCCTCAGGCGAGATAAAGGGCACTTCGTCGTGACACAGCACCGAGAACTGCTGGCCCTGGCTCATCACCTCCCCCACGGCCAACAGGGAACCCATAAGCTGGGCGAGGGTGGCATAATCCTCCTGGCTGGCGTCGTACAGGATCTGTGGTAGGGATGGGATCACACTCGTGCCATACAGGAACCGGAATAGCAGGGTGGCGAGGTTGTCTCCGGTCATCGTCATGTCGTAGCTCTTGCGGGTCAGTGGATCGGTCACCTTGAAGTGAGCCCGCTCCTGGTTGAGCCGCTCGACAGTGTCGAGGTAGACGCCGCTCAGGTTGGGAAACGCCGCATTACACGCCTGGTCCGCTGCACACGCCTCAAAAAGCAGGTCGATAGAGCGAGCTGCGTTGGTAGGCGCCTCAGCGAGCAGGTCTCGCTGAGGGGGATAGACCGAATCGAGCACTACGGAACGGATCCCCTCCGGGTAGCGGCGCATCACCTCCAGTGCCAGCCACGTCCCGTACGAGGCGCCCCACAGGTTCACCTGGTCGTATCCCAACGCCTCGCGCAGCTCGTTGACGTCCGCCGCGCTCGCTGCCGTATTGTATGCCGCCAGTTCCGCCGCCTCGGCCAGGTCCTGCCGGCAGGCCAGGGCCTCGCCCTTGAACAGGTCAAGCGCCTCTTCGCTGTCGACCAGTCGCCCGTCAACCTCGTCGTCGAGCAGCTCCAGTCCCAATTCCCGTATTCCGGGGCAGTCAAGCGCCGGCTCAGACCGGCCCACCCCGCGCTGGTCGAACAGGATGATGTCGCGGCCCGCCGCCAGCAGCGGCTCAAACTGCTCGCCAAAGGTGAGAAAGAGGAATTCCAACGCACTGCCGCCTGGTCCCCCCTCCAGGTAGACAATCGGATCGGGCTGCGGCGTGACGCTGGGATGCAGGATGGCCACCGCCAGGCGGATGGTTGGGCTGTTCGGATCGCTGCGATCTTCGGGCACGACCAGGTAACCGCAATCGATCGTCTTGCCTTCGACTAGGCCGGCGGGCAAGTCAAAGGGACAGGCTCCCTTTTCCAGTCCTGTCACCGCCTCCATCGTGGCCGTTGGCGGCGGTGGGGTCGGTGCAGGCGTGGCGGTGGGCGGCGGTTGGGTTGGCGCCAGCGTGGGCGTGGCTGTAGATGGTGTCTTGCAGGCTGTGAGCATGGGCAGCAGTAGGGCAAGAACCGACACTAGAATGATCGCGGATCGCATTGATTTCACCTTTCTCCTCCCCGGAAAACCTGCAAATTGGACGTCCCTCTGGGCGACATCATACGCGATCTGTTTTGTTTTGTCAAAAGAGACCCTTCATTGCCGGTCTGTGGTCTGCCTGCGCTTGCCCATGCCTATCCGGCATGGATAGGCATAGTGCGGCGCAGCTGCCCGGCCATCGCGGAGGAAGCGATGCCCCACAGGACAGGCAGGGTGAAAAATTCGCGTCCTTTTCAAAGTCTGCTATAATGGAACACTGTTGCCGGGTGTAGAGCCTCGGCCTGCTGTCGAGGGGAGGGGGAGTGACTACGCAGACCAAGATCGAAGCGATCATCTTTGACCTGGGGGGCGTGCTGATCCAGGTCTACCATGAGGAGCGTTTCCGCGGCCTGGGGGTGCGGTGGAAGCTGACTCCGGAGCAACTGCCTGAGATCCTATGGCGCTCGCCCGATTTCCGGCTGGCCGAAGTGGGTACCATCACTGACGCCGAATACTGGCGGCGCACCGCCCCCCGGCTGGGCCTCCACACACCTGACGCAGTTCACGCTTTTCAGCAGGATCTGTTCGGCCCCGTCGAGGTTACTGGGCCAATGCTGGACCTAGTCCGACGGTTGCACGGTCCGTACCGCACCGGGTTGCTGAGCAACGCCAGCGATGTGGTGACGCCGGCGTTTCTTGCCGAGCGCTATGGGCTCGGCGGGCTGTTTGACGAGGTAATCGTCTCGGCATTGGTCGGCCTGGCCAAGCCCGACCCGGCCATCTACCGGCTGGCGCTGAAGCGGCTGGGGACGGCGCCCGAGGCGACGATCTTTGTGGACGATTACCCGCCGAACGTGGCCGCTGCGGCGGCGTTGGGCATCCAGGCGGTCCACTTTACCGGGTACGAGGCGTTGGTCGCCGAGTTGGAGCAGCAGGCCGTGGTGTGAGGCAATACACAAACCTGCTGGTTACCTATCTGGGACCGCAGTGGCCCAGGGCTGTGCTGCTGGCGGTGTTGATCCTGAGTACGATCGGCCTGCAACTGGTCAATCCACAGGTCATGCGCGATTTCATCGACATGGCCCAGGCTGGCAGCGCAGTCGAGACGCTGCTCCGGCTGGCCCTGCTGTTTATCGGCCTGGCGGCGGCCCAGCAGGTCGTGTCGCTGCTGGCAACCTGGGTCAGCGAAAATGTGGCATGGCTGACCACCAATGCCTTGCGCGCCGACCTGGCTGGCCACTGCCTGCGGCTGGACCTGTCGTTTCACAACAGCCATACCCCGGGCGAGATGATCGAGCGGATCGACGGCGACGTGACTGCCCTGTCCACCTTCTTCTCCCAGTTCGTGATCCAGGTGGTGGGCAATGCCCTGCTGCTGATCGGCATCCTGGCCCTGCTCTTTCGCGAGGAGTGGCGGGTGGGTCTGGCCATGACCGGCTTTGTGGTGATCGCTATCGTTGTGCTGGGCCGTTTCCGTGATCTTGCCGTGCCCCATTGGAAGGCAGAACGGCAGGCCAGCGCCGAGCTGTTTGGCTTTTTGGAGGAGAGGCTGGCCGGCACCGAAGAGATCCGCTCCAATGGGGCCGAAGCCTATGTCATGCGCGGCTTTTACCGGCTGATGCGTGAGCTGCTGCGCAGGTCGCTCAAGGCCGGGCTGATGGTAAACATCCTGTTCAACACCACCTTCCTGCTGTTCACGCTTGGCAACGCGGCCGCTTTTGCCGTTGGCGCCTGGTTGTTCCAGGCCGGGGCGATCACCATCGGATCCGTGTACATTATCTTTTACTACACCAACATGCTAGAGCGGCCGATCCAGCAGATTATCCGCCAGATGGAGGTTTTGCAGAGGGCCGGAGCCAGCATCATCCGCGTCCGAGAGCTCCTGTCTACGGCCAGCAGGCTCAAGCCTGGGGAGCCTGACCGGTTCGGCGGGCTGCCGCCCGGCTCGCTGGCGGTGCAGTTTGAGGGAGTGTCATTCGGGTATGCGGACAGCGGTCCGGCGGCTGTCCCGGCCGAAGGCCAGACCGAGCCTTCCTCAGAGAAGGAGATGGTGCTCCAGGATCTCTCTTTTCACCTGCTGCCAGGCCGGGTTCTCGGACTGCTGGGGCGCACCGGGAGCGGCAAGACGACGCTGACCCGGCTGCTGTTCCGCTTCTACGACCCAGACAGCGGCCTAGTCGGCCTGGGCGACGGCGGCCGCTCGGTTGACATCCGGCGGGTGCCACTGGCCGAACTGCGCGGTCGGGTGGGCATGGTCACGCAGAATGTCCAGCTCTTCCATGCCACTGTGCGCGACAATCTGACCTTCTTCGATGACTACGTCTCTGACGACAGGATCCGCCAGGTGATCCACGAGCTGGGGCTGGGCGAGTGGCTCGAATCGCTGCCCAACGGGCTGGACACCGTGCTCGAGTCGGGCGGTGGCGGGCTGTCGGCCGGCGAAGCGCAGCTGCTGGCCTTTATGCGCATCTTTCTCCAGGATCCGGGACTGGTGATCCTGGACGAAGCCTCATCGCGCCTCGATCCGGCCACCGAGCACTTGCTGGAGCGGGCGGTAGGCCGGTTGGTGCAGGGCCGCACCGCGATCATAATTGCCCACCGTTTGGGGACTGTCCAGCGAGCCGACGAGATCATGATCTTGGAGGATGGCCGCGTTAGCGAGCACGGGGATAGGGCCGCCCTGACCGGAGATCCGGCGTCGCAGTTTTATGGGCTGCTACAGGCCGGGTTGGAGGAGGTGCTGGCGTGAATCCTGGCGACTCGGCGTTTCAGCTTCCTGCGGCTGGGGCCGGAGTACAGGCTGGCCGGCTCAAGACCTGGCAATATGCGCTGCGACTGATCCGGTTCCGCCCGTGGCTGTACCTGGCCCTGGGTATTCTCGAGACCCTGTTCTTTGGCGTATTTCCTCAGATTGTGGGCTGGATCACCTACAGCTTTTTCAACACCCTGACCGGCGATGCGCCGGTGAGCCTGGGAGTAAGCGGGCTGATTGTCCTGCTGGTGGTGACGGCGATCGTCCGGGTGGCGGCCATCTTTGCCGACGTGGCCGTCTATTTCACCTTCCAGTACCACATCGCCGCGCTGCTGCGCAAGAACCTGTTCGAGCATATCCTCAAGCGCCCTGGAGCGCGGGCGGTGCCTGGCTCGCCGGGCGAGGCGATCAGCCGCTTCCGCGACGACGTAAACGAGATCGCCGGTTTCATGGCCGAATCATTGATCTTGACCGGTTTTACATTGGCTTCGGTGATAGCCGTGGTGGTGATGCTGTCGATCGACGCGCGCATCACCATCGTCGTCTTGGTCCCGCTGGCTATCGTGACGGTGGTGGTCAATCTGGCAACCCAAAAGATAGAAAAGTACCGGGAGGCCAGCCGCAAGGCTATGGGCGATGTGACCGACTTTATCGGCGAGATGTTTGGCGCGGTCCAATCGGTGCAGGTGGCCACGGCCGAGGAGCGACTAGTCAGGCGCTTTCGTATGCTCAACGAGACGCGCCGCCTGGCCGGTCTCAAGGATCGGCTGTTCACCGAGCTGCTGGGTTCGGTCTTTCGCAACACCGTCGCTATTGGCGCCGGCGTGATTCTGCTGCTGTCTGCACAGGGGATGCGGGCCGGCACCTTCACGGTGGGTGATTTCGCCCTCTTTGTCTACTATCTCGGCGTGCTGACCGGCTTTACGACCTTGATTGGGGAACGCTGGGCATGGTACAAACAGGTGGGGGTGTCGGTCGATCGCCTGGTGGCGCTGCTGCCCGATGCTCCGCCCGAAACGCTGGTGAAGCACAGTCAGGTCTACATGCGCGGCGAGCTGCCGGAGGTGCCGTACGTGCCCAAAATGGCCCAGGATCGGCTGGAGGTGCTCGACGTGACAGGTCTGACCTACCTCTATCCCGAGTCGGGGCGGGGCGTCCAAAATGTCGACCTGCACCTGGAGCGGGGTTCGTTCACGGTCATCACCGGGAGGATCGGCTCGGGCAAGACGACGCTGCTGCGTGCGCTCCTGGGGCTATTGCCCAGGAATGCGGGGGAGATTCGCTGTAATGGCCAGGCTGTCGACGACCCGGCGACCTTCTTTGTGCCGCCGCGCAGCGCCTACACGGCCCAGGTGCCGCTGCTGTTCAGCGAGCCGCTTCGGGACAATATCCTGATGGGCCTGCCGCAGAACAGGGTAGACCTCGAAGGCGCTGTCTGGCAGGCGGTGATGGAGCAGGACATCGCCGGGCTCGACCACGGGCTTGACACGGTGATCGGGGCCAAGGGGGTCAAGCTGTCGGGAGGGCAGCGCCAGCGCACCGCCGCGGCGCGCATGTTTGTTCGCGATCCAGAGCTGCTGGTCTTTGACGACCTGTCCAGCGCCCTCGACGTGGACACCGAGCGGATCCTATGGGATCGGCTGTTGGCGGGCGAACGGTCCTCTGGCTTGACCTGTTTGGTGGTGTCGCATCGCCGGACGGCGCTGCGCCGTGCTGATTGGATCATTGTTCTCAAGGACGGGCAGATCGCGGCCGAAGGGAAGCTGGGGACCCTCTTGGAGACCTGCGAAGAGATGCAACGGCTGTGGCGGGGAGAGATCGACGCACAGGAGACCCAGGAGCCGGAGCAACAAGAGTAGACCAGGCCTTGCCTTATTCCTGCTTCATGCTGAGCTTGAAATGGTGCGCCTGCCCATAGTCCCGGCCCATGGCCACCGCAATCTGTCCACTCTGCATGTCATAGACGACCGACCAGATGGTGCTTGGTTGGGATACATCCTCCAGGAGGGCCATGGCTCCCTCGTGTGAGGCTTGCCCCTGTGCCTGTTCGAGCGTTCTGTAGGCAGTAGCGTACCGGTTGCACTGCAACATGGCGCTCTCCGGGCTGTGGCCGGACAGGACAAAGTTGGTGGCCGCTTGCCACGGTCGTTCGTTGCGCAGGACCTTCATCTCGCCGTCGACGAACTCGACCACCGCCGAATTCCCACGCGAGTCGGCGATGAGATAGTGCAGCGGCGGGCCGCTTCCCCAGTCGATATTGTACGCCCCGAGCAGCGGCAGCGCCTCGTCCACCGATTGGGCCTTGTCCAACAACAGCCGGATGGCTGCCAGGCTGTCGATAGTTACCTTGCTCCTGTCGGTTGTGACTTGGGCGTCGGGTACGGCCATCATGCCCACAGCCAGGCCGCGCTCGTTCATGCCGTCGAAGGGCAGGTAGGGCGCATCCAATAGACTCAGCCGGTCGCTCCACGACGGCTCGTCGGAGTCAAGGCCGACGAGATACGAGATATCGACCATCGACACCGAGTCATAGCCGTGCGAGGGATGGGTGAATAGCAGCAAGGCCGGGTGGTTGTACCAGTCAAAGTTCCGGCCCAGGATCGCCTGCCCTGGCTGGCCAAAGGCCGAAAAACAGGTGCAGGCCCAAGACCTGGCGATCGGCAATGGGCCAAGCGGCAAAGCGGCGTCCGGATGGGTTCCCGTTTTCAGCAGGTCGTCGAAATGGTAATCCCCGTACAGGTGCATCACGTACAACGGATGGTCGTCGACCTGTCGGAAGGTCAACAGCGATCTCAGCGGGTTGCGTAGCAGGATGGCTAGGGTCACGGCCGCTGCCACCGCGATCCCGACGGTGATGGCAATCAGTCTCTTCATTGGTTCAACCCCTGCCATTATAGCACGACTCCTTGTTCTTGTGAAGGGCATGACATCAGTGTATAATAACTGGCCGGACGCTGATTACGAGATCGATCCGCGGTGAGGTGACATGAGCGTGCCCGTCAAAGGTCTTTCTACTGCAGAGGTGCTCGAGCGGCAGGCCCGGGGGCTTGGCAATCGAGACCCGGTCCGGACCAGCCGGTCCTACTTTCAGATCATCCGCGAGAACGTTTTCACCTTTGTCAACCTGGTGCTGTTTGGCCTGGGGACGGCGTTGGTGCTGCTGGGTCGACCGAGCGACGCCATCGTCTCCGTGCTGGTGATTTTATTCAACGTGATCGTCAGCGTCGTCCAAGAGATCCGGGCCAAGCGGACCCTCGACCGGATCGCGCTGCTCACCCGCCCCAGGGCCACTGTGCTCCGTGATGGGCAGGAGCAGGCGGTCGATCCAGGCGATATTGTTCTGGGCGACATCCTCATACTGCGCCCCGGGGACCAGGTGGTGGTCGACGGGCAGCTAGTCGGCGGCGTGGGCGGCGGAACCGGTCGGGCCGAGCTCGACGAATCACTGCTGACAGGGGAATCAGACCTGATCCGCAAGCAGAGCGGCGACCTGGTTTACTCGGGCAGCTTTTGCGTCACCGGCAGCGTCCTGTACGAGGCGCAGAAGGTGGGGATCGACAGCCTGGCCAGCCAGCTCACCACCAGTGCGCGCGCTTTCCGCCGCGTGCTGACCCCACTCCAGCAGCAGATCAACCTGGCGATCCGGGTCATCCTGGTCCTGGCCGTCTACCTGGAACTGCTGCTCGTGATCCGCAACGTGCTGGATAATGTCCCGCTTGTGGAGAGCGTCAGGATGTCGGTGGTGATCGTCGGCCTGGTGCCCAACGGCCTGTTCCTGGCGATCTCGATAGCCTATGCCCTGGGCGCGGTGCGGATGGTGGGCAAGGGGGTCCTGGTGCAGCAGGCCAACGCCATCGAGTCGCTCAGCAACGTCGACGTGTTGTGCCTGGACAAGACTGGGACGTTGACTGCCAACCGCATCCAATTCAACGCCTTGAAGCCGCTCGCCGTCCCCGAAGAGGATTTGCGGCAGGCTTTGGGTGACCTGGCGGCGAACGTTACCTTTGGCAACCGCACCAATGCGGCCATCGCCCAAGCCTGTCCTGGGCGGAAACGGAGCGTCGCCGGCGAAATACCCTTTTCGTCGGCGCGCAAATACAGCGCCCTGGCCTTTGACGATCCGGATCGGCGCGGCACCTACGTTCTGGGCGCGCCTGAAGTGCTGCAGCCGGCGATCACCTATGCGCCGCCCGCCGAGGTCCCTGCCTTCCCGGGGAGGCGACTGGATCTCGGCCAGCAGGCGGTTGTCGAAGAGCAGATCGCATCTTGGGCCGACCAGGGCCTGCGGGTGCTGATTTTTGCTGCCCACCCAGAGGTGGTGTCGCTCACAGGTGAGGATGGACAGCCACAACTGCCCGAAGGGCTGATCCCGTTCGGGCTGGTTAGCCTGAGTGAAGAGCTGCGCCCGGAAGCCCAGACCACGCTCAGCGCGTTTGCCCAGGCAGGCGTGAGGCTCAAAGTCATCTCTGGCGACAGCCCGCGCACCCTGGCCACGGTGGCCCGCCAGGTTGGATTCCCATCGGCGGCCAGGCTGGTCTCCGGGCTGGATCTGGAGCAGATGAGCCCGGATGAGTTTGCCCGGGCGGCCAGGGAGGGGGATATCTTTGGGCGCATCACTCCGACGCAGAAGGAGCGGCTGGTCCAGGCGCTGTGGGATGCCGGCCATTACGTGGCCATGGTCGGCGATGGGGTCAACGACGTCCTGGCGCTCAAGCGGGCCAATCTGGCAGTGGCGATGCAGGGCGGCAGCCAAGCGACGCGCGCCGTGGCCGACATTGTCCTGCTCGACGATTCGTTCGCGGCCCTGCCGGCCTCGGTGCAGGAGGGACGGCGGATCATCACCGGCATGCAGGATATTCTAAAGCTGTTCCTGACCCGCGTGTTCGCCATGACCCTGATGATCCTGTCGGTGGGCATACTCGCCAGTTTTCCGTTCAGCCCGAAGCACATCACTATCCTTACCCTATTCACAGTTGGCATCCCCTCAATCGCCTTGGCGGCCTGGGCGCGACCCGGTGCGATACGGCGCGAAGGTCTGCTGCGCCGCTTGTGGCACTTTGTGCTGCCGGCCAGCCTGACCCTCGGCCTGGCCGGGCTGGCCGTATTCCTGGCCTACTCGTTTTTTAGCTCTGGCGTGCATCTATCCATTGTCAGGATGGGCGGCGCCGAGGCCGATCTGGAGGTCAGCCAGAGCGCAGTGACCCACTTTGCCCTGCTGTGCGGGCTATTTCTGATCGTCTTTGCCGAGCCGCCTACCAGGTTTTGGGTGGGCGGTGACGAACTGAGCGGCGACCGGCGGCCCGCCTTGTTGGCCCTGGCCCTTTTGGCGGCTTATGCGGTCGTCCTGGCCGTTTCGCCTGTGCGTGAGTTCTTTGACCTGGCCCCTCTGAGTGGCTGGAGTTACCTGCTTCTGGGGGCAGGGGCAGCGGTGTGGGCATTCCTGCTCCGTTGGATCTGGCGCGCCGGGTGGATGGAACGTTTTCTGGATATAGAAAGGGTCCCGACGGATCTTGGAAACGATTGAGAGATGGTTATCGCCATTGTGCTTGTCGTCCTGATCGGGCTGGTGCTGGCCGTTGGACTGGCCGCGTCATTCCACATGACACATCGCTTTGGCCTGGCCGAGGCGCGCAGCCCGGCGGAGTATGGGCTGGTCTTCGAGGAGGTCACGTTCCAGGCGGCTGACGGGCTGACGCTGCACGGATGGTGGATCCCCGCAGTCGGTTCGGATCGCGCTGTGGTGATCATGCACGGGCATGGCGGCAGCATGGACTGGGATATTCACCGCGCGCCGGCTCTGCACGCAGCCGGATTCAACGTGTTGCTGTTCGATTTTCGCGCCCACGGCCGCAGCGAGGGCAAGACGATCACCTTTGGCTACCTGGAACGCCAGGATGTGCTGGGAGCAGTCAGGTTTCTGCGCGGCCGGGGCATAGGCCGGATCGGGCTGCTGGGCTTTTCGTTCGGCGGCATCGCCGCCATGCTGGCGGCGCCGATCTGCCCCGATATCGCAGCGGTCGTCACCGACGGCGGCCCAGCCCGGATGCGGTCGGCCATAGCGGCGCGCGGCGTCGAGCTGGGGGCGCCGCGGTGGCTGTCAGTGCCCCTGGCCTGGTTGATCGTGGCGATGGCCTCGCTGCGGCTGAGGGTTAACCTATTCCACTATGAGCCGGTGCGCTGGGTGGGCCAGATCTCACCGCACCCGATCCTGTTTGTCCACGCCGGCCGGGATCAGTATTTGCCTGATTTCGATGACCTGTATGCTGCCGCCCGGCCGCCCAAAGAGGTATGGCACGTGCCGGAAGCCGGCCACACCAAGGTGAGTGAGGTGCTGCCAGAGGAGTTCCAACGCCGGGTGATCGCTTTTTTCGACCAGCACCTGTGAGGCCTTTGCCCTACAGGTTCTTGACTATACGGCGGGTGGAGGTCTCGTAGCCGAGCGCCTGGTAAAAGGCGAGGGCCGGCTGGTTGAACTCAAATACGTTCAGGCGGTTTCTGGAAGATGTGAGGCAGGTGGTCACGGTGAAGGCTGTCCACATCGTCGATGATAGCGCACAGGGCTTCATAGTCTTGAGCGGTAGCTTGGCGGATGTTGATCTCCATTGCCTTATCCATCGATGATGCCTCCGCCGAGGACCTCGTCGCCCTGGTAAGCGACGACAGCTTGGCCTGGTGTAATGTCCCTTAACTGGAGGTCGAACTCTACGCTTGCTTGGCCGTTGTCCAGTGGCGTCCAGATGGCATCGGCCAGATTGGCCTTGTAGCGGATCTTGGCTTGCACCCGGATCGGGCCGGGAGGAGGCTCGTCCTTTACATAACGCACATCTGAGGCAAGCAGCGTGCAGCGGCCCAGCTCGTGGGCCGGGCCGACGATGACCGTGTTGGACTGTGGGTCGAGGCGGATGACGTACAGCGGCTCTGGCGCCGCGATGCGCAACCCCCGCCGCTGGCCGACGGTGTAGGCGGCCAAGCCCTGGTGGCGGCCTACTTCTTGGCCGGCGGCGTCAAAGATGGGGCCTGGGCGAAAGGCCTGGGGAATGCGCTCTCGTAAAAAGCGCCGGTAGTTGTTGTCAGAGACAAAGCACAGTTCCATGCTTTCTTCTCTGTCGGCGACAGGCAATCCCCTGCGGCGGGCCATTTCACGGACTTTGATTTTGGTGTAAGGGCCGAGTGGGAATAGGACGTGGCGCAGCTCGGCCTGCCCCAGGCTGTACAGCACGTAGGATTGATCTTTACGGCGATCGGCCCCCATGCGCAGCCGGTAAAAGCCGCCAACTAGGTCTACCAGGGCATAGTGGCCGGTGGCCAAATAGTCGGCACCAAGCGCCTGGGCGTAGCGCAGCAGATGGCCAAAGCGGATGTAACGGTTGCAGGCCAGGCAAGGGTTCGGCGTCCGGCCCCGGCCATACTCCTCGACGAAAGGATCGACGACGTGGGCCCGGAATTCCGCCTCGTAGTTGACCAAATAGAAAGGGATGCCCAGTTGACCCGCTACATGCTGGGCATCGCCGACTGCCTGGTGTGTGCAGCAGCGGTTCTCGTCCTCACCCCACAGGCGCATCATGACGCCGATCACGTCATAGTTCTGCTCAGCCAGCAGGGCGGCGGCTGCTGAGCTGTCCACACCGCCGCTCATGGCCACGGCGACGCGAACGCGCCCGGGAACCGTGGGCTGAGCAGGCGCGTCGGGCGAAGCTCTTACCAATCCAGCTCCTTGATATTCCCCCAGTCGCCCACTTTGCAGTAGATGATCGCTTTGCTGAAACCTTGGCCGCGATAGTTCACACCCCGGTATTCAAAGTCGAACTCCTTGGTCTCGGGGTTGCCCAGGTCATGCTGCCGGGCATATTTGGGGAAGGCGGCTGCCGCATTGAACGGGATGCCGCCAGCGTTCCACGCCGACTCGCGGACCACGTCGTCTGGCACGGCAGGTATCGTGTCATAGATGCGGGCGATCATCTGCGTGACCGGAAAGCCGCGCGGATCAGTCTTCCCGACAGTTGAGATATCGGCGTGGGTGACGATCCATTCGCGTTGGATCTGGTACTTCTCAACCAGGTAGCCGACCAGCTTGACCATCGACTCGAACTGCGCGGCTGGGTAGGGATCTTGGCCGTTGTTTAGGTTGACCATTTCGATGCCTATCGAAAAGGTGTTAAAGTTACGGCGCCCCTGATACTCGCTGGCGCCGGCATGATGGGCGAGTTTCTCCTCCTCAACCATCTGGTAGACATCGCCGTCCTTGGCAACGACATAATGGGCCGACACGCCGCTGGCCGGATTGGCGAACCAGGCCAGTGTCCCGCTCAAGCTGCCGGCAGTGGCGTGCAGTACCACGCAGTCGATACGGGTTCCAACGGGCCGTTCACCCTGGTTCCCAGCGGCGGCAGGCCGCCACACAGCTTCTGGATAATCTGGTTTCACGCGAATAATCTCCTTTCTGTACTATTCTTGCCGCATAAAGAGCACGCTCTCCAATTCCTTCAGGCGTTTCACGCCCTTGATCTCGTCGGCGAATAATGGCACGTGGGTGATCGTCAGTCGCCCCCTATACCTTTCAGTTAGCAGATCCAGGTAAGGTCGCTGCATCGCCTGGCGTTGGCGATGGAATGGGCAGTCGCCGTTGGCGATGACATGGTTGACCACCAGGTGGTGGACTTGTAGGCCTAATCCGTCGAGTTCTGCCAATACCCGGCCGGTCTGGTAAACGCCCAATGCCTCAGGAATAGTAACCAGGATGAACTCGACATTGGTAGGATCCCGGAAAAAGTCGGTGACCTCTTGGGACAAGGCTCGCCAACTGGCGATCAAATCCAGAAAAGGTGCCTTGTTCAGCTTGAGCTTGTCGCGGACGCCCAGGTAGATCTTGGGCGCGGCGCGCAGGTGTTCTAGGAACCTATGCGGCAGTTCCAGGAGGCGAAGGGTGTCGCCGGCTGGGGCGGTGTCCCAGATCACCAGATCGTACTGGCCGCCCTTGATCCGCTCCAGGATGAAATCGAGCATGAACTCCTCCTGGATGCCGGGGGCCATGCCGACGTAATCAACCAGATCGTCATAGGGCATGTCGACCAGGCTCTGGGCCGCGTCATAGATCTCGGGGCCAAACTTGACTTTCCAACGGCGCATGACCTCGTTGGGATCGATCTCCAGCCCCCACAGGTTCGGCGCGGCGGGAATGGGTGTCTCGACCGCGCCGATCTGAGTTTCAAAGATGTCGGACAGGGAGGGTGTCAGGTCGCTGGAGATGATCAAGGTTTGCTTGCCGCGGGTGGCGAAATGGAGGGCGGTTGTGGCTGAGGCCGTGGTTTTGCCGACGCCACCCTTACCGCCGAACATGAGAACGTGATGCTGGGCCTGGTCGAGTCCTGAGAGCGACATACCCATATTTTACTCCAAGATTCGGTTGGAGGCAAGATGGGGAGTGCGAGGTGAGCAAGAACCCCAAGTTGCGACTTGCCATACAGCGAAATTGAGGCTAAAATAGGGTTCGTCCTTCAAGTCTCAGATTCGCGGGAGGTGAGTCATGAAGAGACATTCAACCTTTGCCGCCGTGCTGTTGTTTGGAGTAGCGGTCATTCTGCGCCCGCCGGACAGTGGCGCTCAGGCCGATCTGAACGACAGCGCCTGCCGCACAATAGGTATGCCTGCTACAACCCTTGATTCCACATTCACCGACGTTGCCGCCGAAGTGAACGCCACGGCGCCCGGCTATGGCGCCGGCGCGGCCTGGGGCGACTATGACGGCGATGGAGATCAGGACCTGTATGTGGTCAACCTGGGCCCTGGGGGCGCGGGACAGGCCAACGTGCTGCTGCGCAACGACGGAGCTATCTTCACCGACGTGTCGGTCGAGGCCGGTGTGGGCGACATAGGACCGGGGGTAGCTGCTGCCTGGGCCGACATGGACAACGATAGCGACCTCGACCTCTTCGTCTCTAACCGGCCGGGCAACAATGCGCTGTATGTCAACGACGGGGCCGGTCATTTCCAAAACATAGCCGTCGCCGCCGGGGTGGCCGATCCGGCCGGCTATGGTGAGGGGGCAGCCTGGGCCGACGACGACCAGGACGGATTGGTAGACCTATATATGGCTAACTACAGCAGTGCGGCTCCTCCCTATCCGCCCAACCGACTGTACCGCAGCCTTGATGGGTCGAGCTTTCAGGACATAGCGACCGAACGTCAGGCGGCCGACACGGGCAACGGCGAGGGGATCGCCTGGGCCGACCTGGACAACGACGGCGACCTGGACCTATACGTCGCTAACGCAGGCGGAACTAATGTCCTGTTCCAGCGGCAAGATGATGGCACTTTTGCCGATGTGACCGCCCAGATGCATGTGCAAGGCGGGCCCGGGAATAGTTTCGGCGCAGCTTGGGGTGATTACGACAACGATGGCTGGCTCGACCTGTATGTGGCTCAACAGGGGACCAACAGGCTCTACCGCAATTTGAGCGGTGCTGATTTTGCCGACGTGACAGCCGAGGCTGGTGCAGGTGGAGGTAATAATCGCTGGAGCCTGGGCTGCGCCTGGGGTGATTACGACAACGACGGCGACCTGGACTTGCACATGGCCAACGCCACCATCGCCGGCTATGACTCAGCCGATCTGCTCCTGAGCCACGAGGGGGGCAGCCCGGTTACTTTTGCCGATGTGACCGCTGTAGCCGGGGTGACTAACACGCTTGACGCCCGAGGCAATGCCTGGGTTGACTATGACAACGATGGTGACCTGGACCTGTACGTGGTTAATCAGGGATCCACGGGTGAACCCAACCGCCTGTTTCGCAACAACGGGACCCCCAACCACTGGCTGGAAATTCGGTTGATCGGCGCCGCCAGCAATAGGTCGGCCATCGGAGCGCGACTGACGGTCAGCAGCGATCGCAGCCAGATCCGCGAGATCAGCGGTGGCTCGGGCTTTGCCTCACAGGACAGCCTGTTGGCCGAGTTTGGGCTGGGCGATTGGGGTGAGCCTGTGGACGTCACGGTGCTATGGCCCAGCGGCATCCAATCGTCGCTTAGTGGGGTAGCAGTCGATCAGCTCATCACTCTGATCGAACCTTGGCGAGTCTATCTGCCGATTGTGGTATATGGTGGATCATAGCGCCTGGCAAGTCGCAAACCGCGCCGCTCCAGTCAGAGCGGCGCGGTTCACTGTTCGCGAGTTGGAAAGCACTAGCCCTGATAAAGAGGGCTCATCCGTCTCAGCTTCTCGATGATGCCGGGCAGGACGTCGAGGACGTAATCCACGTCCTCGTCGGTATTCTCCCTGCCCAGACTCAGTCGAAGCGAGCCATGGGCTACTTCGTGCGGATAGCTCATTGCGGTCAGCACATGCGAAGGCTCCAACGAGGTACTGGTGCAGGCCGAGCCACTGCTGGCAGCCACGCCCAGCAGGTCGAGGTTGAGCAGGATCGATTCACCTTCTATAAAGCTAAAGATGAAGCTGGCGCTATTGGGCAGGCGCTTGGTCGGGTGGCCGGTTAGCTGGCTGTGTGGGACGCGCTCGAGCACACCGGCCACGAGGCGGTCGCGCAGGCGGGCGATGCGGGCGTTGTTCACCTCGGCTTCGTCGTAGGCCAGCCGGAGAGCGGTGGCCAGGCCGACCATGTACGCTGTGTTTTCGGTGCCAGCGCGCCGGTTGCGCTCATGCCCGCCGCCCGTTAGCGCCGGCAGAAATGGAACGCCTTTGCGGGCATAGAGCACGCCGATCCCCTTGGGGCCGTAGAACTTGTGTGCTGACAGCGACATGAGGTCCACATTCAGCGCCTTCACGTCCAGGCTGAGTGTGCCGCCGGCTTGGACAGCGTCGGTGTGGAACGGCACCTTGTGAGCGCGGGCGATGGCGCCGATGTCGGCGATCGGCTCGATGGAGCCCACTTCGTTGTTGGCATACATGATGCTGATCAGCGCCGTGTCGGGCTGGATGGCCTTTTCCACAGTAGCGGGGTCCACCAGGCCATAGTGATCCACCGGCACGTAGGTCACGTCAAAGCCAAAGTGCTTCTGCAACTGCTCGACCGTGTGGCCGATGGCGTGGTGCTCGATGGGCGAGGTAATGATGTGGTTCTTTTTGGCGTTGTGACGCCGCTCAAAGGCGACGCCGCGCAAGGCCAGGTTGTCGCTTTCGGTGCCGCAGCTGGTAAAGATGACCTCATTGGGAGAGCAGCCCAGGATGTCGGCCACCGTCTGGCGAGCTTGATCAACGGCATGGCGCGCCTCACGCCCCACGCGGTAGATGCTTGATGGGTTGCCGTAGCGTTCTGTCCAGTAGGGCAGCATGGCCTCTACCACGCGCGGATCGACGGCGGTGGTGGCGGCGTGATCCAAATAGATGTTTCGGTTGGCTTGTTGGCTCATGGTCTCCTGTTCACTCCGATATGTCAGTGCTTTAGGTATTCGGTACTGTCGAATCGGTCACTTATCACCTTCTGAATTGGCGGATCGAGAATTCTATTGCAGATCGGCCAAAGTGATGCCATCCAGGGTCTCTACGATCCGCCGGTTGAGCGTCTGCCACACGTTGCGCGCCGTGCATTCGGTCGCGCTGTAGCAGGGTGTGCAACGGCGCTCCAAAAGCCCGGTTGTGCATTGGACCGGCAGGATCGAACCCTCCAAGGCGCGGATCACGTCGCCAGCCGTGATGGCCTGGGGTGAGCGGGTCAGGAGATAGCCACCCTGGGCGCCTCGCCTGCTCTCCAACAAGCCGGCCCTGCGGAGGCTGGCTGCGATCTGCTCCAGGTAATCCAGAGAGATGCCCTGCGTTCGCGACACCTCAGCCAGGGAGATTGGTCCCTGGTCGAAATGCCGGGCTAGCTCGGTCATGGCCCGTAACCCGTATAGTTCTTTGGCCGAAACACGCACCGGATTCCTCCGTTTGGCATCGCTGAATTCCTACTAAAATTTCGGAATTATTCTAGCACAGGGACAGGGCTGTGTCAAGTAATGAATGCCACATGGAGATCTGGTTTGCGCTTTTGTTCTTTTTGGTGTATCATCGGTACGCAGCCTGACAGTTTCGACCGTCTGGCGATCAAGGAGCGGACAGGGCCATGCTCGACATGTTTTCCAGCCCACGGGCCGTAGCTGTGATCGGTGCCTCTCGGGACCCAGCAAAGCTCGGTTATAATGTGTTGCACAACATCGTCCAATATGGCTACGCCCAGCGCGGCGCTGTCTATCCGATCAATCCCAACGCCAAGGAGATCCTGGGCCTAAAGTGCTACCCCAGCGTGTTGGTCGTCGCGGGAGCGATTGACCTGGCTGTGATAGTCATCCCCAGCCGGCACGTGATGAATGCCTTGATTGAATGTGGTGAAAAGGGCATCAAGGGCGCTGTCATCATATCAGCCGGTTTCCGCGAGATGGGCCAGGAGGGCTGGCATCGAGAACGCGAGATCGTCAGTGTCGCCAGGCGTTATGGCATGCGGCTGATAGGACCTAACTGCCTGGGGGTGATCGACACGATCTCCGGGTTAAACGCCTCGTTCGCCGTTGGGATGCCTCGCCAGGGAACCATTGCCCTTATGTCGCAGTCGGGAGCGCTGTGTACCTCGATTTTGGACATGGCTCTGGCAGATGGGGTGGGTTTCTCTCGGTTCATCAGCCTGGGTAACAAGGCAGACCTGGACGAGATTGCCTTTATCAAGGAGTGGGCGGATGATCCGCACACGCGGGTCATCATCGCCTACCTGGAGGGAATCGGCGATGGGGTCGAGTTCGTGCGCGTGGCCGGACAGGTCAGCCGCCACAAGCCGATCATTGCCATCAAAGCAGGGACCACAAGTGCCGGTTCGCGGGCGGTGTCGTCACATACCGGAACATTGGCCGGTCTGGAAAACGCTTATGAGGCTGCCTTCCGGCAGAGCGGGGTGATCCGGGCCCGGTCAGTTCAGGAGTTGTTCGATTTTTCGATCGCTTTTGCCCGTCAGCCGCTGCTTCAGAACGCCCGGATTGCGATCGTGACCAACGCTGGGGGGCCGGGCATCATGGCCACCGATGCTTGTGAGCTGGCTGGCCTACAACTGGCGCCGCTTGAAGCAGAGACGACGGCCAGCTTGCGGTCCCTGTTGCCGCCAGCGGCCAGCGTATTGAACCCGGTAGATGTGTTGGGGGATGCTCAGGCCGATCGCTATGAGCAAACGGTGAGCCTGGTGCTGAACGATCCGAATGTTGGGGGTGTGATTGTCATAGTTACGCCTCAGATTATGACTCAAGTCGAGGCGACAGCCCGTGTCGTGGGCCAATTGTCCAAGGAACGCAAGAAGCCAATCCTCGGTTGTTTCATGGGCCGTGAAGCAGTAGCGCAAGGGGTACAGATACTCAACGAGCATGCCGTTCCCAACTATCCTGTGCCAGAACGGGCCGTAGCGTCCATGGCGGCGATGATGGCCTACCGCCGTTGGCGCCTCCGGCCGGCAGCGCAACTAGAGACTTTTGCAGTTGATCAAGATAGGGTGCGCCATGCTTTGCAGCGTGTCAGAGATGAAGGGCGAGTCATGATGGGCGACGCCGAAGCTTGGGAGATCCTGGAGGCGTATGGCATTGCGACGCCTAAAACACGATTGGCGCGTAGCCCGGACCAAGCTGTGCGTTTGGCCCAAGAGATCGGTTTCCCTGTCGCGGTCAAGATCGTTTCGCCGGATATCCTGCACAAGACCGAAGTAGGCGGCGTTCAGCTGAACGTCGCGACGGACAAAGACGTGCGCAAAGCATACGATCTGATGGTCTACCGGGCTGGGCAGTATGTGCCCGGTGCGGAAATTTGGGGCTGTTTGGTCCAGGAGATGATTGTAGGCGGCAAAGAGGTGATTGTGGGCATGCACCGCGACCCGCACTTTGGGCCGCTGATGATGTTCGGCCTGGGCGGTGTCTATGTTGAGGCGCTGCGTGACGTCGCTTTCCGCTTGGTGCCCTTTGACCGGCGTGATGCGAGGGAGATGATCGGCGAGATCAGAGCTGCGAGTGTGTTTCGGGGTGTGCGCGGCGAAAATGCTTCGGACGTGGAGGCTCTCAGCGAGGCGTTGCTGCGTCTGTCGCAATTGGCCGTCGACTTTCCCGAGATCCTTGAATTTGACATAAATCCAGTAACCGTCTTTGAGGATGGGCATGGAATCGTTGGCATAGACCCACGATTGGTACTCGGCTAAAGGAGGTAAGAATGACTACCCTGTATATCACTTCGACTGAGACGTTTTCGGGCAAGAGTGCGCTGTGCGTCGGCCTGGCAAAGCGGATGCGGAAGGACGGCTTGACCGTTGGGTATCTGAAGCCGTTGAGCGCCGGGGCGCGCCTGGCTGCTGGCCTTGTCGATGAGGATGCCGAGTTTTTCAGGCAGACGCTCGATCTGTCCGATCCGATAGAGGATATGGCTCCGGTCGGCATCTCCCCCGCTGTGCTGGAAAAGTTCCTGAAGGGGAGTGAGACAACCGATTTTCAGGGGAGGTTGCGGGCGGCCTACGAACGGGTAGCCCAAGGGCGTGATGTGGTGATCCTGGAGGGCGGCAGTAGCCTGCGTGAAGGTTATGCCGTCGGTCTACCCCCTCCCCTGGTGGCGCAGCTTCTGGATGCCTGCGTCCTGGCGATTATCCATTACGGCGAGGATTTGCAGGTTATGGACGATCTACTGGCTGCCCAGGCGCAGTTCGGTGACCGGTTCGTGGGGGCGGTGATAAATGGAGTGCCCAGGCAGCGGATGCCTTTTGCGCAAGAGATTGCCAAGCGAGCGTTGGAGGAACAAGGGCTGCCGGTATATGCTGTCTTGCCTCAGGAACGGTTGCTGTTGTCGATCAGTGTAAATGAGCTGGCTGACCTGCTGGCCGGGGAGATCCTGTGCTGTGCCGATCGGGCCGACGAGCTGGTTGAGCATCTGATGGTCGGAGCCATGGGCGTGGATTCGGCGTTGACCTATTTCAGGCGCAAGCCGAACAAAGCGGTCATCACCGGCGGCGATCGGCCTGACATTCAGCTAGCTGCCCTGGAGACGAGTACCAAGTGCTTGATCTTGACCGGTAACCTCCACCCTAGCCCGATCATCGTCGGTCGGGCGGCGGAAGTGGGCGTGCCGATGGTCCTGGTCAAGCAGGATACCCTGACGGCGGTCGAAGTGATCGAGCGCTACTTTGGCAAGACCCGCATTCACCAGGCCAAAAAGATCGAGCGCTTCGAACAGATGCTGGAGGATCGGTTTGATTTCGAGCGGCTATACGCCGCTCTAGACTTGCGGAGGAAAGCATGACGTCAATTGAGGAGATCATAGGTCGGGAAGTTCTTGACTCTCGGGGTAACCCAACGGTCGAGGTCGAGGTGGTGCTGGAAGAGGGGGCGTTTGGCCGGGCAGTGGTGCCGTCAGGCGCCTCAACCGGCGCTCACGAGGCGGTCGAGCTGCGTGACGGGGATGCTGAGCGCTACTCGGGTAAAGGTGTGCTGATGGCGGTGGAGAATGTCAACGCCCTTATCGCCGAAGAACTGTGGGGCTGGGACGCGCTGGATCAGGTGGCGATCGACGAATACCTGATCGAGCTGGATGGGACGCCGAACAAAGGCCACCTGGGCGCCAACGCCATCCTGGGCGTTAGCCTGGCTGTGGCCAAGGCGGCTGCCGATCTGCTGGGGCTGCCGCTCTACCGCTACATCGGCGGCGTTTCGGCGCGGACGCTGCCGGTGCCGATGATGAACATTCTAAACGGCGGCAAGCACGCCGTAGATGGTCCAGACCTGCAAGAGTTTATGGTCATGCCGGTTGGGGCGCCGTCATTTGCCGAGGCGTTACGTTGGGGGGCCGAGACGTACCACACCCTAAAGAAGGTTCTCAACAAGCGTGGGTATGGCACCGGTGTAGGCGACGAAGGTGGTTTTGCGCCGTCGCTCAAGTCGAACGAGGAGGCGCTGGAAGTTATTCTCGAGGCTATCCAACAAGCAGGTTACCGGCCAGGTGAGGATATCTACATTGCTTTGGATCCTGCTGCGAGCGAGCTGTTTGACGACGGTAAATATCTGCTCAAAAAGGAAGGCCGCACGCTCAGTGGCGAGCAGATGGTCGATTTCTACCAGGCGTGGGTCGAAAAGTATCCGATTATCTCCGTTGAGGACGGCTTGGCCGAGGACGACTGGGAAAGCTGGATCCTGCTGCGGCAGCGGTTAGGAGACCGGATCCAGATCGTAGGCGACGATCTGCTGGTGACGAATGTCGAACGGCTCAAGATGGCCATCGACCGTCAGGCAGCCAATAGTATTCTGATCAAGCTCAACCAGATCGGGACGCTGACCGAGACGCTGGCGGCCATCGAGATGGCCAAGCGGGCGGGTTGGACAGCCGTTGTCTCCCATCGTTCGGGCGAGACTGAGGACACGACGATCTCTGACTTGGTGGTGGCAGTGAATGCTGGTCAGATCAAGACCGGCGCGCCGTGCCGCAGCGACCGGGTGGCCAAATTCAACCAGCTCTTGCGCATCGAAGAAGAGTTGGGCGAAACGGCGGTGTACGCCGGGATGAGCGCGTTCTACAGCATCAAGAGATAGACGTTTCTTGCTTCCTGTCCGGAGGCAGCAGTCTCCACACCAGTCCGGCCGCTACGGCGAGCGCCCCGGCAGTGAGCAGGAACGGCGTGCGCAGGCCAAAGCTGGCTGCCATGCTGGCGCCGATCAGCGGCCCCACCGCATTGGCTGCCGACGTAGCGCTGGCGTCCAGGCCATAGACGGCTCCCTGCCGGCCTTCGGGGGCCAGCTTGGCCTGGGAGGCGCTGATCATGGCGATCACACCGCCCAATGTAAAGCCGATGGCGGCCTGTAGGATCAACAACTGCCAGGGATCTGTCACGAATGCCTGGGGAGTGTACAACGCCGCCGTCGCCAAGGCCGAAACCAGCAGTACCAGCCGGTAGCCAAACCGGTCGCCGACCCGACCGAGGAGGACGGCGCTCACGGCGCTCGTAGCGGCTGTGATCCCAGAGATCAAGCCGGTCAACGATGCCACGCGTGCACCTGGCGCTGCCAGGCTCTGGATGAATAGGGGCAGAATGGGCGTTATGAAGCTGGTGCCCAGCCGGGCAATGATCCGCACGGCGAGAAGGGCCACCAGGCTGCCTGTTGTCAGTGCCAGCCGGATGCCGCCCCACATACTGCTTTTCGGGCTGTGGGCCTCGCGAGACGGTGGCGTGAAATCCTCTTTCACAAATCGCCAGACCGTCAGGCCGGATACCAGCAAGAGCGCGCCTGTTACATAGAATGCGGCGCGGTAGCCCCAGGTGTCGGCTACTACACCGCCGATCAGCGGCCCGACCGACGCGCCGATCCAGATTGCCATCTGGAGAAATCCGAGCGCCTGGCCAGATCGCGCGCGAGGCGTCGAGCTGGCGACCAGCGTCATGGCTGCCGCCACTGTCCCGGTCAGCGCTCCCTGGACGGCCCGCAGGGCAGCCAACTGCCACACGTTCTGAACAAAGCCCATCGCCGTCAGGATCACGGCTCCACCAAAGGTCGCTCGCTCGATCATCAGCTTGCGCCCGTAGCGATCTGCCACCGAGCCCCAGATAGGAGAAAAGACGGCCATGGTCACTGCCTGGGCGGCGATAATAATCCCCGACCACAGCTCCACTTCTCCCGGCTTAGTGACGCCCAGCTCCTGGACATAATAGGGCAGGAAGGGAAAGGCCACCGAGAAACCGGCAATGGCCAGCAGTTCGGAGACCCATACGACATACAAGTTGCGTTTCCAGGTTTCCAAAGCGAATTCTCTATCTTGTGGGCTAGGCTCCAAGGTCTATGCAGGACCTCTGAGATGTGGATTATAGCACAGTTTAGGCCTCCAGCCAATCGGCGTCTTGCCACTGGCGGGCAGGTATGCTATACTGGCGCATGTGACCGAATCGGCTGACCTGGTTGTCCCATCTCAATGGACCCACCTCGATGTGTCGAGCCTGCGCGGCACGCTCATGGTCATCGGCGCTTCCGACACCGGCAAGTCGACGCTGGCTCGCTACCTGTTTCAAGAGCTGTGCCGGATCGGCCTTTGTGCGGCCTACCTGGATGGCGACATGGGGCAGAGCACGCTCGGCCTGCCGACGACAATGACCGTGGCGCTGTCGTCGGGGCCGGGCGACGAGCGCTTCGGCCCGCACGGCCCGTGTGCGACCTATTTCGTCGGCTCGACCACCCCTCGAGGTCACATGCTGCCGGTGTTGGTCGGTGCTTATCGCTTGCAGCAGAGAGCATTGGCTCTTGGAGCGCAAGTGGTGGTGGTGGATACGACCGGGCTGGTGGAGCCGGCAGAGGGTGGCAGGGCCCTCAAGCAGTACAAGATCGAGCTGCTGGCGCCTTCAGTGGTGATCGGACTGCAGCGTGGGCGAGAGCTGGAGCCGGTCCTGTGGCCGCTGCGCCGCGAGGCACGGCTCCAGGTCGTGGAGTGGCGCGTCTCACCTCACGTGGTCGAGCGGCCTCGCGAGGCGCGTATCGCCCGGCGGCGAGCGCAGTTGGCCGGTTATTTTCGGCAGGCGCGCCCGTGTGTTGTGTCGCTGCGCCAGGTGGCGGTCTATGAGTTGGACCGGCTGGCCATCGGTGCGTTGCTGGCTTTCCAGGACATAGAGGGTTTCACCTTGGGTCTTGGGGTGGTGGAGAAAGCCGACCGCCTGGAAAAGACCCTGATCGTCCGTACCCCGCTGTCAGGGCTGGAGGGGGTGGCCAGCCTGCGCTTTGGGGCAACGCGGTGGGATATTGTAAACCAGAGGGAGTGGGCATGACTGGACTCAAGCTGCGCGACGTTGAGATCCAGCCGATCCAGCACCAGGGGCAGGCGATGATCCTGTTACGGGACCCGCTGCGGCTGAGTGAGGCCGCGGTTGCCATTCCTCAGCCTCTGGCGCCGGTATTGGCTCTGATGGACGGCACGCGTGACGAGATGGCCTTGCAGGCAGCATTGACCGTCCGGACGGGAATGCGCCTCGCCCCCGGCCTGCTGCCCAGGCTCGTGGCCGACCTGGACAAAGCCTACCTGCTTGACAACGAGCGCTCAGCGGCGGCGATTGGCGCGGCCCTCAGGGCGTACCGGGAGGCGCCTTCTCGCCCCATGACACTGGCCGGGTCTGGTTTCCCAGCCGATCCGGACGCGGCAGCGGCCCAGTTGCAGGGGTACGTGGATGCCCTGACGTCGGCTGTGGCTGGTGACGATGCACGGCCGGTGCGGGGTGTGATCTGCCCGCACATCGACTACCAGCGAGGCGGGCCGGTATATGCCGAGGTGTGGTGCGCCGCAGCGCAGGCCGCCCGCGGTGCCGAGCTGGCCATTATATTCGGCACCGACCACCTGGGCAGCAATGGCGCTCTGACTCTGACCCGCCAGTCGTACACCACGCCTTGGGGAGTGCTGCCCACCGACCAGGCGCTGGTCGGCAAGCTGGCGGAGGCGGTGGGGCCGGAAACCGCCTTTGCCGAAGAGTTGCACCATGCTCACGAGCACTCGATTGAGCTGGCCGCGGTCTGGCTGCATTTTTTCCGTGATGGCAAGCCGTTGGCATTGCTGCCTGTCCTGTGCGGCAGTTTTGGCGATTTCATAGCCGGAGAGGGGGATCCCGCAACCCACGAACCGTTCAATGTGGCGCTGAGGATGCTCCGAGCGTCGACCGGATCCCGGCGAGCACTGGTGGTGGCTGCGGCCGACCTGGCGCATGTTGGCCCAGCGTTTGGCGACCCTTACGGCTTGGATTTCGTCGCCCGGGCACAATTGCGCAACGCCGACGAGCGGCTGCTGTCAGCAGTTTACGCTGGGGATGCGGTGGCCTTTTTTGACATGCTCAGGGCCGAGGGTGACCGGCGGCGGGTGTGCGGCATGCCGCCAATCTATTTGACGCTCCGGCTCTTGGAAAGCGCCGATGGTCGGCCGGCCGGCTATGCCGCCTGCCCGGCTGATCCGCAGGGATTGTCCTTTGTGACTATTGCGGGCGCAATTTTGCGCTAGCTTGGATCGGATTATGCAGGAGGGATGATGACGAACTTGCCTATTACACACCTGACCCTGTACAAGCACGGCGTCGGCTTTTTCGAACGTCGGGCGGGGCTGAGCGGCGAGGAGGTGGAACTTTCTTTCCGCGTGGAGGAGATGAACGATATATTAAAGAGCCTGACCGCTATCGATTGGGGCGGCGGGCAGGTGTTGGGCCTGGAGTATACCACGCCCCAGACCCGCGAGGAGCGCCTGGCCGGTTGCTCGATCCGGCTGGGCGATGACCGGAGCCTGCGCGACCTGCTGGTGGGCCTGCGTGGACGGCGGGTACGGCTCCTCCTCGACCAGGGGGAGCTGTTGGCCGGCGCGCTGCTGGGCCTGGACGAGCTGCCGGAGCGGCAGCCTTTGGCCACGTCGCTGGTTTCGATCCTGCTCGACTCGCCAGAGGCTGACAGCACCCACCCTGCTGGAGTGCAGTCCGTGAGCCTGGGCCGGGTCCAGGGTGTGGAGATCCTGGACGAACGCGGCGCCAACGATCTACGATTTTTCCTCCAGACGGCGCTGAGCCAGGAGAACTATCGCCTGGTCAAGATCCGCCTGACGCCCGGGGAGCACGACCTGTCGGTCAGCTACATCGCGCCGGCCCCCACTTGGCGGGTCAGCTATCGCCTGGTGGCTGACCCAGAAGCAGGCGATGGCGGCCCAAAGGCGCTGTTGTTCGGTTGGGGCATTTTCGACAACCGTCTGGAGGAGAATCTGGACGGCATTTCGTTAGCGCTGGTGGCCGGTATGCCGATTTCGTTTGTATACGACCTGTATCACCCCTTCACCCCGGCTCGGCCGGTTGTCGAGGAGGAAGCGCGCGTGGCGGCGGCGCCTGTGGAGTTTGAGGGAGCGGCGTTGGGAGCCGGGGCGGCGATGGCGCCAGCGCGGGCGATGTATGAGGCAGCTCCGGCGCCGATGGCGGACGCGATGGCGATGAAAGCGATCAGCCGCGAGGCGTTGGCCCAGGCAGCGCCGGTGACGACGACCGGCGAGGCATTGGGTGAGCTGTTCCAATATGTCATCGGCACGCCGGTGACGGTGGGCCGCGGCCAGTCGGCCATGGTGCCGATCGTGTCGGCCGATCT
>JAFGOG010000322.1 GCA_016926595.1 Anaerolineae bacterium | reverse complement strand
GCGGGAGCGACGGGAATGGCGCGTTGAGATCCGACGCTCCCGACGAAATTGAAACGTTGCCACCGACCTTTCCGATTGGCAACGCCCACCGTGTTGGTATAGAACCAGGAACTGCTACCCAGGCAGTATAGCACACAAGTCTGGAGTTGGCAAGCACCCCTGGATGGGAAATTCATCCATCATCCAGGGGTGCTTTTTTATGTTTGATGCCTACAATCGAATCTATTCCTGTTTCAATGAGTCGCAACGGCTGGTTGCTGATAGTCGCCAGTTCCCCTTTTTTGTGTTCGCTCCCTGGCCACAGGCCAGGGCTTGCGCGACTCCGGGACCCTTTTCCTGTGTAGCAACGCCCTTCTTGAAAACAACATATAGCACCGAGCGCCGCCAGACCCCTCTGGCAGGTGCCATAGCCCGCGCCATGGGATCGACTGGCATCTGCCCTGGAGTCGAGTGGCCAGGCAATTGGGCAACAGAGAGAAATATCTCCACGAGCCAGGGAGGACGACGATGAATGCACCTTCAGGTGACCAGAAACCAAGACGGGGTCGACCCCGCATACGGTTCCAGCCCGACGTTCGGATCACGATTCGTCTGTGCCCTGATCGGGATGATGACCTGCTCGCCTGGCTGGCGAGTGTGCCGGAGCGCCAGCGAGCAGGCCGCATCCGTCAGATGTGGCGATCTGGTCTGAAAGGCAATACTCCAGGTCGGGCACTGGAGGGATAGGGGCCTGCTGGTAACGAAGGGCAAAACGCAAGCGAGCGACCATCCGCAGTGTGACCATCGGCACCGACGGGTCCAGGAATTGAAAAGGAAGGTGGAGAGGCTGGGATGAACGACTTCTATCAACAAACAGCGAGTGCCATCGCCGACTATCTGTGGCAGGAACTCAAGATCCATCCTCGCCGCAGCGACTATCGTATCGCGGCAGCCACCAGCGGTCCGCGTGTGCTATCCCTGTCCATCCTCATCAACCCACGCTACGCGCCGCGGATCATGAGCCTGGCCGAGCAACTGAGCATGGCCGCCGGCTTGAACCAACACGAGTCGATTCGTATCGTGCGCGGCAAGCGGGGTTCTCTGGCTCTGGAGATCCCGAAACCGCGCTGGATGTGGTACAACGTGCCGGTCACGGCGCTGCCGCCGCGCCGTGGACTGCTGACCTCGGTAGGGCTGGATGGGGAACATCGCCCAGCCCTGGTCGACTTTGCGAATCCATTGACGCCGCATTGCCTGGTTGCCGGGACCACGGGCAGCGGCAAAACGAACACCCAGCGGGTATTGATCTACGACCTGGCCAAGCAGAACCCGCCTGATGCGGTGCGCTTCCTGTTGATCGACACCCGCAAGCGGGGCAGTGCCTGGCATCCGTTTGCCCGTCTGCCGCACCTGGTGCACACCATTGTCACCGAGGATGAAGAAGCGCTGCGCTCGCTGGCCTGGGCGGTGGCCGAGATCGACCGTCGGGCACTGTCAGGGCAGACGCGGCCCCGGGTGTTCATCGGCATCGACGAGGCCCAGGCTCTGTTGGATCGGGGCGAGTTCGTCAAGCCGATCTCGGACCTGGCAGCCGTAGGTCGGGAGTTTGGTATCCACGTACTGGTTGCGCTGCAAAACCCGACCGCTGCACAGTTGGGCGATGCTTCCATCAAACGCAACCTGACGGCGCGACTCGTGGGCCGGGTGGATTCAGCCCAGGCGGCCAACGTGGCCGCCGGCGTGAAGGGCAGTGGGGCTGAGCTACTGACTGGAGCGGGCGACATGTTGATGGTGCTGCCGGCAGGCGTGCGGCGTATGACAGCGGCACTGCTGACCGAGCGCGACACGGACGGACTGCCCTGCGCCGAGCAGGTAGGCAGCCTGGACCTGGATGAGTACGAGGATGTGGACCACGTGATCGAGCAGGCGGAGCCCCAGAGCAAAGCCGACCCGCTCGACCCGGCTCACGTGGCCTGGTCGTTGGCCAATCCAGGCGCGAGCCAACACAGCATGCGCCAGCAATTCAAGATCGGCTTTACCAAGATCCGGCGGGTGCAAGCCTTCGCCTGCTCCGTTCTTGAGGAGCTGACACAGTTGGGGTTCGAGGTCCACAACAGCACAACAGCACAACAGCATGGGGATGGGGACCCACTGTAACGCGGCAGATCGCATGATTCCGCTGTTGTGTAGTGTGGTGTAGTGAATAGGTGAGTGGTAGCAAGGAGGAGCGACGTGCAAACCATCAAGGTGGTCCTGATTGGCCTGGGGGTCTTTTTCCTGGTGGTATTCGTACCGACGTTGATATTCCTGGCCGTGGACCAGGATGTGGCAGCGGCGGTCACCGGCACGATGACCGTGGGTGTGCTGCTGGCCATCACCCACGTGGCCGCCTTTGCCGCCGGGACCTGGTACACGCGCACGGCGATGCACATGGGCGCCGACATCGCCCTCCGGGCGCAGGAGACGAACGATCGCTGGGATGAGCGCAAGACGAAGGTTTTTGGCGACCTGGTCCGTGAGGGGGCACGCATCGGGCGGGCGAGCGCACCGTCCGCAGAGATACTGCCCCTGCCGGTGCCGAGTCAGGACATATCGTGGCTCCCGGCACCTACTGAGTTTGGCCAGCCGGCTTCGCTTTCGATAGACGAGCCGGACTTTGAGCGCTGAAAGAGCAAAGTTGAGTGGAGGGCAGAGATGGAAATGGAGCGGGATCTTCCGATCAATCTCCAAGAGGACGAGTCCGTACGGGCTTTTCGAGAGTTGGTGGCGGAGGTTGTCCCACAGGGTCTGGATGGGCTCGATCGGGCCACTCAGGTTCGGTTCCAGGCCCGGGCCAAGGCACAGGACTATCTGAACTGGTTGCGCCAGCGCCAAGATGGGAGGAAGGTGAGCAGATGAAGTCGACGTCGACGTCGATACAGGGCATTGCCAGCATCGTGGCAACGAATACATTGTGGCAGCAAGCGGGACTGGTCGCCCCGCGAAACGGAGTTGCGAACCTGGTCTTCTTTCAGGTTCGGGGCAACTGCCTCGCGCCCGACATTCAGGATGGGGATGTGCTGTTTGCCATCTGGCGTCCAATGCCTATCTGCCAAGCCAGACTGGATGGGGATGAACTGGCCGTGTTCCTGGTCCAGGACGCCGGAACGGGCAGCGTAAGCGTCCTGCTGAAACGGTGGTGTGGGATGCTGGTTGGGGACAACGGGAGCCATGAAGCTACCGTCCGGCTTGCCGGTGAAGGGGTTGTACATGCTTTTCCGGTCAGCCAGGTGCATCTGGTGGCCAATCACGTGCGGCTGGTGCAGCGAGGAGGGCTGTACAATCCGGATCTGCTCGCCGGCGTCATCCATGCTGGCCTGGATCTCTGGTTTCCGGACGACGTGAAACGCATCCTGGCTTCAACCCACGAGACGATGGCTGCTTCGATGCGTGCTGCGCCGCCGCTTAACCCGCAGACGGCCGAGGCGTATCAACAGGGCTTTATCGACGCGCTGCGGGCAGTGGCAGTCGCCTTTGGTGTCGCGGCGCCCGCACAACCACCACGTCCGACAGCCATGTCGCGCACCATCG